>NC_007643.1:3812500-4112500 GCF_000013085.1 Rhodospirillum rubrum ATCC 11170 | reverse complement strand
CCCGAGGATGGGGACCGTCCCGAGGATAAGGCGGCCGAAATACGGGCCGGCGACAGCGTAGTGGCGGCGGGGGCTCCGTCCTCCGGGCCCGTGGTTGAACCGGCCGTCGCGGCGGGAACCTCGGCGGATCAGGCTGGGGAGCGGGTCGAGACGGAAAGCCAGCCTTGGGGTGGCTCGAAGGCCGTGGTCGAGACCGACGAAACCGATGCCGCCTATGGCGGATCGGCGGGCGAGGCCGGCGCCTCCGAGGCCGAGGCCGAGGAAGAGCCCCCCAAGAAAAGCCACGCCCTGACCTATTTCGTCTTGCTGCTGCTCGTGGCCGCCGGGGCCGCTGGATCCTACCCCTGGTGGCGGAACGAGGTTCCCGAGGTCGTGCGGGTTTACCTGCCCGAACTGCCCGGCGCTCCGGTCAGCCCGGAAGTCGCCGCCCTCAAGGGCTCGGTCGATGATTTGGGCGGCCGTCTGGCCTCGGTCGAAAGCGCCGTCGCCGATCTGCGGGCCCAGGTCTCCCAGGCCCCCGGCGTTCCGGCCGATATCGCCGACCGCATCAACAGCCTGGAAGCCCGTATTTCCGGCCTTGACGGCCAGCCCGCTCCGGCGCCGGTCAGCGGTGGCGCCAGCGTTGACAGCGGCGCGGTCAGCGCCCTGCAGGGCGATCTCCAGGCCACCAAGGACAGCGTCAGCGGCTTTGACGCCAAGGTCGCCGATCTCGACAAGAAGCTGGCCGAGGTCAAGAACGATCAGGTCGCCCCGTCCACCGTGCTGGCCTTGGCCGGCCGGCTGACCGAGGTCGAGGGCATCGCCCGTCAGGCCAATACCCGGCGCAACACGGCGCTCGCCCTGCTGCTGGCCGTTGGCCAGCTGCGCGAGGCGGCCAACCAGGGTGAAGCCTTCGACGATGAGCTGCGCAGCGTTCACGCCATCGTTCAGGACGGCGCCGATGTCGCCCCCGGCATCGAGACGCTGACCCCGCTGGCCACCACCGGCGTTTCCACCCGCGCCGCCCTCGCCGCCCGCTTCGACGACGTGTCGCGCGCCATTTCCCAGGCCGTGCTGTCGCCCGAAGGCGATACTTGGCTTGAGCGGACCTTTGCGGCCTTGACCAGCGTCGTCACCGTCCGTCGCGTCGATCAGGGCGCGGGCACCGGCGCCGAAGGGCCCTTGGCCATTCTCGCCGAAGCCGAGCGTCTGGTTCTCGAAAACGATCTGGCCGGCGCCGTCGCGGCGCTCAAGGGTCTGGACGGGGCCGCCGCCGAGGCCGCTTCGCCCTGGCTGCAGGCGGCCGAGGACAAGCTGACGGCCGAAGCCGCGCTGTCGGATCTGACGGCCCAGGCCCTCGCCCGCATCGGCGCGGTGAACGCCACCGAGCCGGCCACTCCGGGCACGGAAGGGTAAGCCCATGCTCCGCATCCTGTTGTTCGTCCTGCTTGCGGGACTTCTGGTGATCGGGGCGGTTTGGATCGCCGAGCACCCCGGCATCGTCGCCCTGAACTGGCTGGGGTGGCATATCGAAACCTCGATCATGGTGCTGCTGATCACGTTGGTGGTGCTGATCGGCCTGCTGCTGTTCTTCTCGCGCTTCTTCGGCGGCATTCTGGGGATCCCCCAGTGGTGGCGTCGTCGTCGCAACGAGAAGAAGCTGCGGCGCGGCAGTCTGGCGGTGGGCGAAGGCATCGCCGCCGCCCGTGGGGGTGACGTCCATCTGGCGCGCAAGCTGCTCAAGGACGCCGAGCGTCTGTTGCCCGGCGCCGCCGGAACCCAGCAGTTGACCGCCGATACGGCCGCCGCCGCCGGGGAAACCGACGTCGCCGAAAAAGCGTACGGTCTGATGCTGGAAAATCCCCGCACCCAGGCCAGCGGCCGGCGCGGCCTGCTTGATCTCGCCCTGACGCGCGGTGATCTCGACAAGGCCTATGCCATCGTCCGCGAGGCGGTGGCGACCGGCGTCGATGCCCCCTGGGCGACGGCGACGTTGTTCCGTCTGCAGCTGTTGCGCCGCCAGTGGGCCGATGCCGAATCGACCCTCGCCAAGGCGGGGAATGGCGTTCTCAAGCCCGGCGACGATGCCAAGGTGGTCAAGGCCGCCCTGCTGACCGTCCAGGCCCGCGACGCCGAACTGCCCGGTCGCGGCGGTGACGCCCTGCGGCTGTCCCAGCAGGCGGTCGAGCTTGATCCGACCTCGCGCGAAGCCACCCTGATCGCTGCCCGCCAATTGGCGGCGACCGGACGCCAGCGCAAGGCCGCCCAGCTGCTGATCGCGCTGTGGGCCAAGCATCCCCATCCGTCTCTGGCCCAGGCCTATCTGGCGCTGTGGACGGGCGAGGATTCGCTCAAGATCGTCCGCCACGCCCAGGAACTGACCGGCGCCAATCCCGAGCATCCGATGAGCCGGCGGGTCTTCGCCGAAGCGGCCCTCGATGCCCAGTTGTGGGGGGAAGCCCGGCAGTCGCTGGAGCCGCTGCTGCGCGACGTGCCCTCGGCGACCATCTGCCGCCTGATGGCGCGGCTGGAAGAAGGCGAAAAGGGCGATGTCACGGCCGCCAACCAATGGCTGCGCCGGGCCCTGGAAGCCGGACCGGAGGTCGAGGAGGACGGCGTGACCGCCCTGGCCGTGCTCGAATCCGCCTGCTCGCCCTTCGGGACGATCGCCGCCGCCGAACGCAAGGCGAGCGGCGGACGCGATCTCGCCCTGGCGAGCTGATCGGCTTGGCTCCTCTCCCCTTCTCCCTTCCCCAAGGGAGAAGGGGACGCCCGCGGGTGATGGTTCCCTCCCCCTAAGGGCAAGGAAACGGGCCGATGCTGCCGCTGCACGATGATAATCCGACAACGATCAGGCCGGTGGTCACCATCGGCCTGATTGTTTTATGCCTCGCCGTCTTCGTCTATCAGAGCGGTCTGCCGCCGCGGGCGGCGCGGGCCTTCGTGCTGATGTTCGGGGCGATTCCCGCCGATCTTTTTCACGGCCTTGGCATCCCCCGGCCCTTCGACCTTCCGGCCTGGATCACGCTGTTGACCAGCATGACCCTGCATGGCGGCTGGCAGCATCTGCTGGGCAACATGCTGTTCTTGTGGGTCTTTGGCAATAATGTCGAAGACGCCCTGGGTCATCTGCGCTTTCTGGCGTTTTACGCGGTCTGCGGGCTGATCGCCGCCCTGACCCATGCGCTGATCGATAGTTCATCGACGGTGCCGATGGTCGGTGCCTCGGGGGCAATCTCCGGGGTGATGGGTGCCTATATCCTGCTCCATCCGCGGGCGCGGGTATTGGTCTGGGCCGTCGTCCTGCCCTTGCGCCTGCCCGCCGTCGTCCTGCTTGGCCTGTGGTTCCTGATGCAATTGGCCTCGGCCTTCGGCGCGGCGGACCAAGGCGTGGCCTTTTGGGCCCATATCGGCGGCTTTATCGCCGGCATGGCGCTGCTGGTCCCCTTCCGCCGCCGGGGGGTGGCGCTGTTCCAGCCTCTCCGCGCCGCCTTGCCGGCCAAACGCCGGCGCAGCCGCCTGCCGCCAAGCGGGTCGCCGCCCCCCAAACCGCCGCGACGCGGTCCCTGGGGATAGGCCGATGAGAACAAATCACCGAGCCCTCTGACCCAGAGGGCGACGGCGATTTGCGTGACGATCAGCATCTTAGAGCGGGGGCCAGAGTCCCCGTTCACCGTTTTAGGGGGCGGCGGTGCCTCGGGGTTTTTCGCGCTCCAGCCGGCCGGCGATGAAGGCCGAGGCTTGAAGCAGATCGCTGGCGACGAACGCCGCCCCGGCCGCTCCCGCGCTTTCGGTTTCCAGGCCATAGCCGGTGCGCACCAGGATCGGCAGGGCGCCGACGGCAAGCCCCAGGTCCAGGTCGGACTGCTTGTCGCCGATCATGAAGGCCTCGGCCGGATCGAAACCCAGGGCGTGGCGCGCCGCGTCGACCAGCCCGGGTTTCGGCTTGCGGCACTCGCAGTCGCTATCGGGACCGTGGGGACAAACGAAGATCCCGGCCAGAACGATGCCCTCGGCGGCCAGCATGTCGATCAGTCGGCGGTGAATGGCCTCGAGATCGGCGTTCGAGAAATAGCCGCGCTCCAGACCCGACTGATTGGTGACCACCACCAGGGTCAGTCCCAGGTCGCGAAGCCGGCGCAATCCGGCGACGGCGCCGGGAATCAGCACCAACTGATCGGGGCGGGCCAGATAATGAACCTCCTCGTTGAGCGTTCCGTCGCGGTCAAGCAAGACCACCCGGGGGCGGGTCTGGGGCATCGGCGGAGGTCTCCGGAAAAGGGGGCGAGAGGGGGGCGCGCGTTCTTAAGTGTAGGAGGCGGGCGATCGTCGGGCAACGGGGCGATAAAAAACCGCGTTCCCCCTCTTGCACGGGCGGATTGGAGGGATTAATGTCCGCCGTCCCAAAGCCGTGGTAGCTCAGGGGTAGAGCAACTGATTCGTAATCAGTAGGTCGGGGGTTCAAATCCCTTTCACGGCACCAGTTTCCTAAGCAAAAACAAAGGGCTCTTCCCCACAGGGAAGGGCCCTTCGTCGTTGGTTGGCAAAAAGCGCGACGACGGTTTGCAAAGAGGACCAGGGGGTGGGTGCCTCTTGCCTGCGAATGGCAGCGCCAACGCTTCAAGGGAAGCAAGGGCTAGAGCCGAGAAACCCCGGTGAAAAATACACCTATTAGTGTGTATTTTTTCAAAAACAACCGAACCCAACAAAAAGTATGCGTCCCTATACATTGGGCTCGCTTTTTATGGAATCCATGCTAGTCTTCCATTCTAAGTTAATCAAAGCATAGATTTGTTTCTCTTTCAGAGAAAGTTAACTGTTTTGGGATTTTTGGCAATAGTATTTTTTGAAAAATACAAAACCAAAAAATTCTCTAAGCTTTTATCGTCATGGTTTTCTTGGAATATAGAATGTTTATTCTCCAATAAAGAGAGTTTTTTCTTTTTTAAAGATAAATTCATGGTTTGTCATCTTTCCAGCGACTAACCGTATAAATTTCACCGCCTATTTCTTTGTTAGGAAGAGGGGCTCGCTTAAAGCGAGGGTCGTGTTCGGGCCGGTGGTGACCCCCGTATCAGCGGGTGCTCGGTTAGGCTTCGGTTGGGGTTTCCGCTCCGCGGAGGCAAGGAGAAAGCCTGTCCGCGTTTCCAGAGGGTGGGTTAAGGGCGTTCGTGCATGATCTTTATAGGGTAAGGAGAAGCGTGATGATGTCCGTTATCAATAATATAAAAATCCCCATGAAACTGGCCGGTGCGTTTTTTACGCTCATTTTCATATTTTTGTTCAGTGGCGTGATATCGCTTTACTTGATGAATGATATGGATGATGCAACAGCCGATATAACGGATAATTGGCACCTCACGATTACCAGCTTGGATAATATCGAAAAAACCCTGATTGAATACCGGCGTTGGGAACAAACCTTGGCTGCGGCAAGAACACCAGATCAAAGTGATCGAGCCGATAAGATGCTTACCAAGACTCGTGTGGTGTTGTCGGAAATTTCTAAAAATCATTTGAAGTATCTTGCTAGTAAAAGAGAAGCTGATATTTATAATGAATTCGTTTCATATCTCCAGCCATTCTTTCAAGAAAGCGATAAGGCCCGAGAATTTGCTAAAAAAGGCGATGCAAGCCAAGTAAATACCGTTCTCTTGGGCGAAAGCTATGTGATTATTGGAAAAATGCAAACGGTCCTGGATAGTCTTGTCCAACTGAACGCCGAGGGAATGAAAGCCGCGAACCAGCGGCAAGACGACAGCTATGAAACGGCCAAGATCGTCACTTATTTCGTCTTGACCTTCGCCACCATAATCGCCGTGCTAGCGGGTTTGATTTTACGATCGGCGATCGCCAAGCCGGTGTCGGCGATGACCGAGGCGATGAAGCGCTTGGCCGAGGGCGACAAGAGCATCGATATTCCGGCAAGGGGGCGCCGCGACGAAATCGGCGCCATGGCTGAAGCCGTTCAGGTGTTCAAGGAGAACGCCATCCGCGCCGACCGTTTGGCGGAGGATCAGCGCAAGGAGCAGGCCGCCCGCACGGCGCGCGCCCAAACTATCGAAACGCTGACGACGAATTTCGACGGTAAAATATCAAACCTGCTGACGCTGGTTGAGGGGGCTCTCACCGAACTCAACGCCACCGCCCAGACGATGCAGAGCAATTCGGAACGGGCTAGCCAACAGGCCACGACCGTGGCTGCGGCATCGGAACAGGCCTCGACCAATGTTCAAACCGTGGCCAGCGCCGCCGAGGAGCTTTCCAATGCCATCGTCGAGATCGGTCGTCAGGTCGAACGCTCGAGCGCGACATCGAAGGCGGCCTCCGAAGAGGCGGAACGGACCAACAAGATCGTTCTTAGTCTGGCCGACAGCTCGCTCAAGATCGGTGACGTCATCGGCCTGATCAATGATATCGCCAGCCAGACCAATCTTCTGGCGCTGAACGCCACGATCGAGGCGGCCCGCGCCGGCGACGCCGGGAAAGGCTTCGCCGTGGTCGCCGGCGAGGTGAAATCCCTGGCCAATCAAACGGCCAAAGCCACCGAGGGAATTACCGCCCAGATCGGCAGTGTCCAGTCGGCCACCCAGGAAGCGGTGACCGCCATTAACGGCATTTCAACCCGCATCGGCGAAATCAACGAGATTTCAACGGGGATCGCCGCCGCGGTCGAGGAACAATCGGCGGCGACGGGCGAAATCGCCCGAAATGCCCAGCAGGCGGCCCAGGGAACCCAGGAGATTTCGGCCAATAACGCCGGCATGACCCAGACCTCCAGGGAAACCGGCGCGGCGTCGGGGCGGGTGCTGTCCGCGGCTCAGGCCTTGGAAAAGGAAACCGCCAGTCTCAAGGACGTCGTCGCCAGCTTTTTGGACGGTGTGCGATCGGCCTGAGGTCCTCGCCCGCGGTCTTGGGCGGCACAAACGCAAAAGGGCTCTTTCCTATAAGGGAAGAGCCCCGCCGCCGCGCCCTCCCGGCCAAGCCGGTGGTCAGCTCAATTGGGCGAGCATCGGGGCGCTGTCTTCGATATGGCGGATGTTTTCCAGGCCCTGGCGCATCTCGCTCATGATGAATTCGGCCCGCTTGACCGGGCCGCCCGAGGTTTCCTTGGGGAACAGGCGGATCCAGGCGTTCATCTTCACCGTCAGGCCGCAGAGCACGCCGCCGATGGTGGTATGGTAGTTCTCGATCAGCTGTTTGACCTTCTGGAAGCGCTGGGCGGAGATTTCGTCCCACATCTGCTTGGTCGAGCGGTCGAAATTCTCGAAGCGTCCGGTGATCGCCGAAGACAGCTCGTTGATGGTGCTTTCCATCATGATGATGCTTTTGACCAGATTGGGGTCCTGGCGAAGCTGGTAATTGCCGCGAATCTCGTACATGGCGCTGATGAAGGTTTCCAGCAGCGGCGCCAACCGGTCCAGGCAGTTGCGGTAATAGGACAGCGACAAGAAGATGTCGCCGTAATCCTCGAGGAACTTCGGGACCTCAAGCATGCTGATGCCCAGCTTGTCGGCCATCTGCTGCAGGCGTTGCTTGGCCTTGCGCAGGTCGGGGTCGCGAAACAGCTTGATGACGTCGTCGAAATCATTGATGACCAGATTCTCGTCGCCGTAGATCTGCATGATCAACGGATAGGTGAATTTTGTCATATAGCTGGTAAGCTCTTTGTTCTTTTCATCGGAGAGCTTGAGGGCGTCTTGCTGGCTGACGGCGATGCCATGCTCGCGCAACAGGATGCGCAGCGAAAAGACATCATAGCTTTCCAGCCCGGCCAGCTTGCGCAGCACCGCCAGATCGGGGTGGATGCCCTTGTCGGGGTCCCAGCCAAACAGCCGGGGCAGATCATTGACCTCGACCTGACCGCTGCCGGTCGAGGAATCCTCGAACATCTCGACCACGCTGCGCAGGCGGGTGTTCTTGATCATCCGCGCCCGCGAGAGCGCCGGGGTTTCGAGCGGAATCAGGTGCAAAGGAAGAACGAACAGCGAATCCATATCGCTGTCCTCAATCGGCGTCAGCTTGCGCTCCTCCACGATCATCTCTCCAATAGGCCTCCGCAAGCCACCCGCTCTTTGGTTTCAGTGTAGCGAGCCCCTATCCTTCTGTCTTGGTCAAAAATAGCCGAGGGGCCGGATCCAAACGGTATCGCGATCGACAAGGCGGGCCCATCGCTGGACTTGGGGGGGCGCGCCCTGCTAAGGTCGCGACCGATTTGCCCTCGGACTCCCAGGAAACGTGGCGCTCCCCTCCGTTCTCGACCCGTTGAAACCCACATCCGGCGGCCGGCTTCTCGGCCGGCTGGCCAGGGATTTCGTGCGCCCGCACCTTGGCACCATCGCCCTGGCGGTGATGTGGATGCTGGTGCTGGCCGCCGCCACCGTCGCCGTCGCCCATATGCTCAAGCCGGCGATCGACGGCATCGTCGTTGGCAGCGATCCCCAGGCCCTGTGGGGCATCGGTCTTGGCATTCTGCTGGCTTTCGCCGTCAAGGCGGTATCGAACTTCTTTAGTGTCGTGCTGGTGGCCAAGGCCGGGTTGGCGGCGGTGTCCGACGCCCGCAACCGGCTTTACCGGCATTTGTCCGAAATGGACCTGGGGTTCTTCCTGGCCCATTCGGCCAGCGCCCTGGCCGCCCGTTTCACCGTCGATCTGCATCTGCTGCGTCTGGCGGTTTCCAACGGCCTGACCAGCCTGGGCCGCGATCTGATGACCCTGATCGGTCTGGTCGCCTATACCTTCTGGGTCGATTGGCAGATGGCGCTGCTGGCCTATATCGCCTTGCCGCTGGCGATTTGGCCGGTGGCAAGGCTGGGCCGGCGCATCCGCCGCATCGCCGGGCGAACCCAGCGCGATCTCGGCTCGCTCAACGCCCAATTGACCCAAACCCTGCGCGGTATCCGCATGGTCAAGATCTATGGCGCCGAGGAGATGGAGCGCGCCCGCGTCCACCGGCTGATCGCCGCCGTGCAGACCCAAAGCTTCAAGGCCGAATGGACCCGCGCCTTGGTCACCCCGATCATGGAAGGGGTGGTCGGTCTGGCGGCGGGGGCGGCGCTCTATTACGGCGGCGCCCGCGTTCTGGCCGGCGAGGTGACGCCGGGCGATCTGACCGCCTTCCTTGGCGCGGTGATGCTGGCCTATCAGCCGGCCAAGCGCCTGGCCAATCTGCACACCATCTTGCAAGAAGGCTTGGCGGCGGCCGACCGCATGTACCACCTGCTCGATCTCAAGCCGGCGGTGGCCGAAGCGCCCGGGGCGCCGCCGCTGCGCCCGGGTCCGGGAACCGTGCGCTTTGACGATGTGACCTTCGCCTATGACGGCGGGCCGGGGCCGGAACTGGGGGATGACGCTTCCGGCCCGGCCGCCGCTCCGCCGGCGCTGCGCGGCGTCGATCTGACCCTGGAGGCCGGAACGGTGGTGGCTTTGGTCGGTCCCTCGGGCGCGGGCAAGTCGACGCTGATGAACCTGATCCCCCGCCTGCATGATCCCCAGCGCGGCCGGGTGCTGATCGATGGCCAGGACGTGCGCGCGGTAAGCTTCGCCTCGCTGTGGGCGAGGATCGGTCTGGTCAGCCAGGACGTGGTGGTTTTTGACGACACCGTGCGCGCCAATATCGCCTATGGCCGCCCCGAGGCCAGCGCCGAGGAGGTCGAACGCGCCGCCCGCCGCGCCGCCGCCCATGACTTCATCGCCGCCCTGCCCGATGGCTATGACACCCGGCTGGGCGAACAGGGCGTTCGGTTGTCGGGGGGGCAACGCCAGCGGCTTTGCATCGCCCGGGCCTTTCTCAAGGACGCGCCGATCCTGCTGCTTGACGAACCGACCGCCGCCCTCGATACGGAATCGGAGCGGCTGGTGCAGAGCGCGCTGGCGGCGCTGATGGCCGGGCGGACCTGTCTGATCATCGCCCATCGCCTAAGCACCATCGCCGGGGCCGACGTCATTCATGTCATGGCCGAGGGCGCCGTGGTCGAATCGGGCGATCATGCCGGACTGCTTGCCAAAGACGGACTCTATGCCCGTCTTCACGCCGCCAATCGCCTGGGGGCCTAAAGGCGGCGAGACAGCGGCAAAAGCCTAAAATACCCATCGATTCCGTTTCCGCCATCGCCTATCCTGAGACGTGTAATGCTTAAGAACCGCCGCTTTTGGTGGACAAGTTCCCGTCTGCGACAAGTGTGACCGGATCCCCATGACCTCTGGTGTCGCCCCCTTGCCCGGTATCGTCAGTACTTTGTCGGCGGCGGCGGAAGCCGTATCCGAAGCCTTGATCGCCCTTGATGCCGACGGCGGAATCCTGGTGGTTAACGGCGCCGCCGAGCGGGTGTTTGACCGGCGGCGCGACGATCTGATCGGCCGCTCGCTCGACGTGGTTTTCGGCGGGGATTTCGCCGAGGCGATGGCGTCAAACCTCTCGGCAAAGGTCGACGCCCTGCCCCCCGCCCCCGGCGGCGGACGGCTGCTTCGCCGGCCCGGACTCCCTCCCCTTGCCCTCCATGCCGGATTCTCCGTCACCGGCGACCATGGGCGGCCTTTGGCGACGATCGTCATCCGCGATCTGTCGCCCAGGGCGGACAGTTGGCTGGAGACCGAGGAACGCCTGGGGGGCTTCGCCGCCAGCATGCCCGGGATCATTTTCCAGCGGGTGGCCCATCGCGATGGGTCGTTGTCCTATCCCTTCCTGTCGAGCGGCGTTCATGCCGTTCTTGGTTACCACCCCGCGGAGATGAGCGTGGCCCTTGATGGCTGTCTGAACGCCATCCATTGGGCCGATCGCGAAAGCTATCTGCGCCGACTGCGCCAGTCGGCGCAAACCCTGGCCATCTGTTCGGAGGAATTCCGCGCCATTACCCGTGAGGGCGCCGTGAAATGGTTGTCGGGCGCCTCCCAACCGCGGGCGATGGCCAATGGCGACATCCTGTGGGACGGCGTGCTGGTCGATGTCACCGAACGCAAACGGGCCGAACTGTGGCTTGAAATGATCATGGATCGTGCCGCCGACGGCATCGTCACCATCAACGAGCAGGGGGTGATCGAATCGGCCAATGCCGCCGTCGGCACGTTTTTCGGCTATGCCGATCGCGGCGAGTTGATCGGGCGGCGGGTTGAAATCCTGATGGCCGAGGCCGATCGGCGCCAGCATACCAGACATATGCTGCGCTATAGGGAGACCGGCGACGGCGCCCTGATCGGCGCCGGACCCCGCGAATTGACCGGTCGCCGCCGGGATGGCACCACCTTCGCCCTGGAACTGGCGCTGTCCGAGGTGCGCACCGAGGGGCGGCGGATCTTCATCGCCGTCATCCGCGACATCACCCAGCGCAAGGAGACCGAGGGGGCCCTGGCCGCCACCCGCGCCCGGCTGCAAACCATCGCCGATAATGTGCCCGGGCTGGTCTTCCAGCGCGAATTGACCGCCGAAGGCGTCTTGCGCTTTTTGTTCGTCAGCAACGGCGTGCACGAGGTTCTGGGGATAACCCCCGAGGCCCTTCTCGCCGATGGCGAGTTGTTCCTCGGCGCCATGGATCCCGATGTTCGCGCCGCGTTCCGCGAAACTCTGCGCCAGTCGGCCAGTCGGCTTGAACCGATGGAAGAGGATATCAAGCTGCGCGGCCGCGACGGCGAGGAACGCTGGTTGCGCGGTTGGTCGCGGCCCTCGCGGCGCGAAGACGGCTCGGTGGTGTGGGACGGGGTGACGCTTGATGTCACCGACCGCAAGCGCGCCGAGGACAAGCTGACCTTCCTCGCCTATTACGATCCGCTGACCGGCCTGGGCAATCGCTCCTTGTTTATCGATCGCTTCGATCGCGCCCGCCGCTTCGCCGAAAGCATCCAGGCCTGGGTGGCGGTGCTGTCGATCGGCCTTGATCGCTTCGGCATGGTCAACGCCACCATCGGCCATACCATGGGCGACAAGGTGCTGATCGCCGTGACCCGCCGGCTTCAGCAAAGCCTGGAGGCCGGGTCGATCGTCTGTCGGGCCGGGGGGGACCGTTTTCTGGTGCTGCTCACCGGGCTGACCGATCGGGCCGATTTGCGCGAGGTGGTGGCGACGATCCAGGATGCCTTCGTGCCGCCGATCGAGGTCGAGGGCCAGCAGTTCGATATCGGCCTGACCATCGGCGGCGCCCTCCACCCCGAGGACGGGCGCGAGGCGGAAACCTTGATCATGCACGCCGATGCCGCCCTGCACCGGGCCAAGGGCGGCGGCGGCGCCTTCCAGATGTTCACCCCTGAAATGGGGGCGCGGGCGGCCCATTTGCTGACGATTCAGCACAAGCTGCGCCGGGGGCTGGAGCGCCATGAGTTCGTCGCTTATTTCCAGCCCCAAGTCGACCTGCGCAGCGGCCTGATCACCGGCTGCGAGGCGCTGGCCCGCTGGAACAGTCCCGAGGACGGTCTGGTGCCACCGGGCAAGTTCATTGGCGTGGCCGAGGAATACGGCCTGATCGACGCCATCTGTGGGCAGGTGCTTGATGACTCCTGCCGCTGGTTATCGACGTGGCGGGCGCGCGGACTGCCCCAGGTTCCGGTCGCCGTCAACATCTCCGGCCGCCAGTTCCAGAACGCCCGCCAGCTTGTCGCCATGGTCGATCAGGCCTTGCGCCAAAGCGGCGTCGATCCGCGCCTGCTTGAACTGGAACTGACCGAAAGCTCGGCGATGAGCGATCCGGAAAACGCCATCGCCGTGGTCAATCTGCTGCGCGAGCGCGGCGTCTCCTGCGCCATCGATGATTTCGGCACCGGCTATTCCTCGCTTTCGGTGCTCAAGCGCTTTCCCATCGGCAAGCTCAAGATCGACCGCAGCTTCGTCATGGATGTCACCACCGACCCCAACGATGCCGCCATCGTCCAGGCGATCATCGCCATGGCCCATGCCCTGAACCTGCGGGTGGTCGCCGAAGGGGTGGAAACCCTCGATCATCTGGCCTTCCTGCGCGAGGTTCACTGCGACGCGGTTCAGGGCTTCTTGTTCGCCAGGCCCCTGCCCGGCGAGGATATGGCCCTGATGCTGGCCGGCGGCCCTCCCCAGCCCAATCCCCGTTGACGTCGTCTCGACTTTTGGCTACACGCGCAGTTAAAGCGAACAGGCGCCGTTCCGCCCCCCTCCACGCCTAACTTCACATGAAGGTGGGGCGGCGGTCCTTGGCGGGGTGGGACAGCGCGGGGAGAAGCGTCGGAAGGGGGCGTGGGGGATCATGGTGGCCGAGCTCAAGCAGTCCTATACGATCCCCTGCGCCAGCGTCTTTCGCGACGCGGTCCTGGCCCTCGCCCTGCGGCGGCGGGTCAATGTCGGCGACCTCGCCCGCTCGGTGATGCTGGTGGTCGCCCCGGACGATATCGCCGGCTTTGCCGATCCCGGCGACGCCCCGCCCGGCGACCGGGAAGAGGTGATCTTGAAATCGGGTCCCTCGGCGGGCCGGCCGTGGCGGCGCAAGCCTCGCCTGCAGGTCAGGATGGCCCCCGGTGTCGACTGGCGCATCCTGCGCAAGGCCCTGGCCATGGCTTTGGCCATGGACGAGGGGCGGCTGAAGGTTCGTGTCGATGACAAGACGGAGCTGGCGGCGCGGGTGGCCGAAGCCGTCGCCGTCGAGCGCGACCGCTTGGGAGTGATGCTGGCGGCGGCGCGGGCCAGGGACGAGCGGCCCTTGACCCAGGCGCGCGAGGAGATCGCCCGGCTGCGGGCGGCGATCGATGTTCTGGTGACCGAACCGTTGCCCGGCGGCGTCGGCAGTCGGCTCGATGCCTTGTTCGTGCTGGGGTTTCCGCCGGGGACCACCCCCGATCCGGCGGAGGTGACCGCCCGCTTCCGCCTGCTCGCCACCATCCACCACCCCGACAGCGACCTGGGAAGCCACGCGCGGATGAGCCAGCTCAATCAGGCGGTCGCCTATCTGCGCGGCCGGTGAGCCAAGCGACCAAAGAAAAAGGCCCGGGAGGGTCCCGGGCCTGATCCTTGAAAGGTGGTCGCCGATCCGACTACTCGCGGTTACCCAGGAAGTAGAGCAGGAACTGCAACAGGTTGATGAAGTTCAGATAGAGGGCGAGAGCGCTGAACACCGCCATCTTGGTTTCGCTGTCGCGGCCAAGACCGTCGTAATAACGCTCCTTGATGGCCTGGGTGTCATAGGCGATCAACCCCGAGAACACCAGAACGCCAACCGCGGAAACCACGAACTGCAGCATGCTGCTGCCCAGGAAGATATTGACCACGGCAGCCAGAAGCATGCCGATCAACCCCATGAACAGGAACTTGCCAAAGCCGGCAAGGTCGCGCTTGGTCGTATAGCCATAAAGGCTGAGCGCGGCGAAGGTACCGGCGGTGATGAAGAACACCCGCACGATGCTTTCGCCGGTGTAAACCAGCAGAAGGGTCGACAGGCTGACGCCCTGCAGGGCGACGAAGGCCCAATAGAACATCTGCGAGGCCGCGGCGCTCATTTTCTGAGCGGCGAACATCGCCAGGAACAGCAGGCCGAGCGGCGCGAAGACCGCGATCATGCCCAGCATGTTCAGGCCCATCAGCTGCCCTTCGGGCGAGACCTGATAAAAGGCGGCGCTGAGCGGCGTGTAGACCACCGACATGGCGATGACGCCCGACAAGGCGAGCCCCGATGCCAGGTAGTTGTACACACGCAGCATGTAAGTACGAAGGCCGGCATCCACCTGGGCGTCCGTCGCGACCCCGGCCTGGCCGCGTGACAGATGCTCACGTCTGACGTCGTAGACCATAATTCCCTCATCCACCGTCTATTTTTCCATCGTCTGCGGTCTTGTCGCGGGTGCCATCGGCGATGGGGCGATGGCGGGCGAACTGTCAGCTTAATATGGCATGCCCCTCAGCGGAATCAATGCGGGTTTGAGCGGTTTTATAACTCGTTTTTGTGTGTTGATGAATGTTTGTGTCTGTTCATGTGGGTTGCCCAAAAAAAACCACAGGTCGGTTTGGCGGGGTTTTCACCTGCCGGGAGGGCGTTTGGGATCATCGAACGGGTCCGGCGGCGGCGAGGGGAAGGGCGCATGGCTGGCGACGGCGCGGCGGGCGCGCTCCTGGCTGCCCACCGCATAGCAATAGACGCAGCCATGGGCGCAACTGTCGTAGCCGCCGATGTCGCGCGACTGAACGCAGCCGCAGCACGCCCGGTGGGGACGCGGCTTGGTGGCGATCGCCCGACCCGCCACCGCCGACAGCCGGGCGCCATCGACACAGGCGGCCTCGGCAAGGCCGGGGCCGAGCAGGGCGGGCTGGGCGCAGAGGCTTGGGCGCAGGCGCAGATCGCGGGCGATGGCGGCCAACTCGGTCAGCAGGGCGCGCTTCTCCTCCTCGGCGGGATCGCGCCAGCTTAGATCGGTCAGCCGGTCCAGGCGGCGGACCGCCTTGCGATAGGGTTGAAGAACCGACATCACCACCTCATCGGCCAAGCCGTCCCTGGCCACGGCTTGGGCGAGGGCGGCGAAGGTGGCGCGGTGGTGAGCGGCTTCAGTCAGGCTGGAAAAGACGATGGGATCATAGCGCCAGACCAGCGCCTTGGCGCCATAGCGCCGGCGGATCTGGGCCATCACCGCCAAAGCCTGGGCCGGCGGCGGCGTCGCCCCGTCAAGAACGGCGGGCAACCCGGTCATCGTGTAGTGGATGACGAAGGGGATGCCGAGCGCGGCCACCCGCTCCAGGGCCGGCAGAAACGGCCGGGCGTTGCGCGTCCAGAAAACGAAGCCGTCGACATCGCCCGGGCGCAGGGAGACCCGGCTCGGCCGCCCGCCATAGGGATTGGGTACAACAACCTCGCCCTCGGCCAGACGGGCGAGGAACCACGGGCCGAAGAAAGCCGGAATATCGCAGCGGTAACTCGCCGATAGGATCATCCCGGCTCTCCCGTCTCGTTCGCCGGGGTGGCGAGGCCCGACGCCGGGCCTATTCCCGGGTTACAGGCCGGCCATCGCCGGGCACAGGCCGCCGCCACAGCCTTCGCCGCTGCAAGGGGCGTGGGCCGGCGGGGCGGCGGTCGCCCGGGAGGCGCCGATGCTGGGCGCCATCAGGCTTTTGACCACATGGGTATCGCCGCAGATCGGGCAGACCAGGGCGCCGGCGGCGGCCTTGGCCTCGTAATCGGCGATGTTGTCGAACCATTGTTCGGCGACATGCTCGTTCGCACATTCCAGGCTATAACGGATCATCGGCGGCGCTCCTTGGGCGATATCGCGTCTGAGGGATCTTATAGCCGGCGCCGGGCAGCGAAAAAAGCCTGCACGGCGGTGGTGCGCTGTGGCTTGGCAGTGCTCGGGTGAGAGTGCTATTCTCCGCCCGCCCCAGACCGGCCCGGTTGTTTCGCCCTGGTGTCAATCCCCGATCGCGCGGCGGGATCGCCCCGTTGCGAGGTTTTCCATCGCCCCTTATATAGGCGGGGCGTGCCCATGAGGGGCGCGAACCGTGAGACTACGGGCCTTCCAATCACCGGTCTCCGGGGATCACCGCGATGCCTCAAGTGGTCGCGGAAGGTCTGCCAAATGGGAGAGTGTGACGAATGAGCAAGGTTATCGGCATCGACCTCGGCACGACGAATTCGTGCGTTGCCGTTATGGACGGCAAGGATGTCCGGGTTATCGAGAACGCGGAAGGGGCGCGTACCACGCCCTCGCAGGTCGCTTTCACTGAATCGGGCGAACGTCTGGTCGGCCAGCCGGCCAAGCGCCAGGCGGTGACCAATCCCGAGAATACCCTGTTTGCGATCAAGCGCCTGATCGGACGGCGCTATAGCGACCCCACGGTCGAGAAGGACAAGGGCCTCGTTCCCTACCGGATCGTCAAGGGCGACAATGGCGACGCCTGGGTTCAGACCCGCGACGAGAAATACGCCCCGAGCCAGCTTTCCGCCTTCATCTTGCAAAAGATGAAAGAGACCGCCGAAGCCCATCTGGGCGAGCCGGTGACCCAGGCGGTGATCACCGTTCCGGCCTATTTCAACGATTCCCAGCGTCAGGCGACCAAGGACGCCGGCAAGATCGCCGGTCTTGAGGTGCTGCGCATCATCAACGAGCCGACGGCCGCCGCCCTGGCCTATGGCATGGACAAGAAGAACACCGGAACCATCGCCGTCTTCGACCTTGGCGGCGGTACCTTCGACGTGTCCGTGCTGGAAATCGGCGATGGCGTCTTCGAAGTGAAGTCGACCAACGGCGATACCTTCCTGGGCGGCGAGGACTTCGACGCCCGGATCATCGACTATCTGGCGAGCGAGTTCAAAAAAGAGCAGGGCATCGACTTGCGGACCGATCGTCTGGCCCTTCAGCGTTTGAAGGAAGCCGCCGAAAAGGCCAAGATCGAGCTGTCGAGCTCGATGCAGACCGAGGTCAATCTGCCCTTCATCACCGCCGATCAGGCCGGTCCGAAGCATCTGAACATCAAGCTGACCCGGGCCAAGCTCGAGGCGCTGGTCGATGATCTGGTCCAGCGCACGGTCGAGCCGTGCCGCAAGGCCCTGGCCGACGCTGGCATTAAGGCCAGCGAGATCGACGAGGTGATCCTGGTCGGCGGCATGACCCGCATGCCCAAGGTCCAGCAGGTGGTCAAGGACTTCTTCGGCCGCGAGCCCCACAAGGGCGTCAACCCCGATGAAGTCGTGGCCATGGGCGCGGCCATTCAGGGCGGCGTGCTCAAGGGCGACGTCAAGGACGTGCTGCTGCTCGACGTGACCCCGTTGTCGCTGGGCATCGAGACCCTGGGCGGCGTGTTCACCCGGCTGATCGACCGCAACACCACCATCCCGACCCGCAAGTCCCAGACCTTCTCGACGGCCGAGGATAGTCAGACGGCCGTGACCATCCGGGTCTTCCAGGGCGAGCGCGAGATGGCCGCCGACAACAAGATGCTGGGCCAGTTCGATCTGGTGGGGCTGCCCTCGGCGCCGCGCGGCGTGCCGCAGATCGAGGTGACCTTCGACATCGACGCCAACGGCATCGTCAATGTCAGCGCCAAGGACAAGGCGACGGGCAAGGAGCAGGCGATCCGCATCCAGGCTTCGGGCGGGCTGTCGGACAACGACATCGAGCGCATGGTCAAGGAAGCCGAACTGAACGCCGAGGCCGACCGCAAGCGCAAGGAGGCGGTGGAAGCCCGCAACCACGCCGATGGTCTGATCCATGCCACCGAGAAGAACCTCAAGGAATACGGTGACAAGATTCCGGCCGAGGACAAGGCGAAGGTCGAAGGCGATCTGACGGCTCTCAAGGCCGTTCTCGACTCCGAGGACGCCGAATCGATCAAGGCCAAGACCGATGCCTTGATGCAGTCGGCGATGAAGCTGGGCGAAGCCGCCTATAGCGCCGGCCAGTCGGCCGAGGGCGCCCCCCATGCCGCCGGCGCCGAGGCTTCGGCCCAGAGCCGCACCGACGATGGGGTGGTCGACGCCGACTTCGAGGAAGTCGACGAGAAAAAAGGCCACTAAGGGGATATCAGGCGGGGACCGGAGCTTTCCTCCGGTCCCCGTTTCTCCGCCTTTCTTTGATGCCGTCGGACCCCCCGCCGACTTTTCGTTTTTTCCTTATGATCGTCCCGACGGCCGATGCCGGTAGCGGAGTCCAGTGCGCCAGCCATGACCAAACGCGATTTCTATGAGGTCCTCGGCGTGTCTAAGGGCGCGTCGAACGACGAGATCAAAAAGTCCTACCGCACGCTCGCCATGCGGTATCACCCGGACCGCAATCCCAATGACGCGGAAGCCGAAGCCAATTTCCGCGAAGTCAACACCGCCTATGAGGTTCTGAAGGACGAGCAGAAGCGCGCCGCCTATGACCGCTTCGGTCATGCCGCCTTCGAGCAGGCCGGGGCCGGTCGTGGCGCCGGCGACTTCGGCTTTGGCGCCGGATTCGCCGATATCTTCGACGAGATGTTCGGCGAGTTCATGGGCGGCGGCCGACGCGGCGGCTCGACCGCCATGCGCGGCGCCGATCTGCGCTATAATATGGAGATCTCCCTCGAGGAGGCCTTCGCCGGCAAGAAGACCACCGTCCACGTTCCCACCAGCGTGTCGTGCGAGTCCTGCCGGGGCTCGGGCTCCAAGGGCGGCGCGGCGCCTGATGGCTGTCCGACCTGTCATGGCAGCGGCCGGGTTCGCGCCCAGCAGGGCTTCTTCACTATCGAACGCACCTGTCCGACCTGCCACGGCCAGGGCAAGGTCATCCGTGACCCCTGCCCCGACTGCGCCGGTTCGGGCCGTCAGCGCCGGGAAAAGACCCTTGAGGTCACCATCCCCGCCGGCGTCGAGGAAGGAACCCGCATCCGACTGGCCGGCGAGGGTGAGGCCGGATTGCGTGGCGCCCCTTCGGGCGATCTCTATATTTTCCTGACCATCGCCCCCCATCGCATCTTCCTGCGCGATGGCGCGAATATCGCCTGCAAGGTGCCTATTCCGATGACCACCGCCGCCCTGGGCGGCACCATCGAGGTGCCGACGATCGACGGCGGCCGGGCGGCGGTGACCATTCCCCAGGGCACCCAGACCGGCAATCAGTTCCGTCTGCGGTCCAAGGGCATGAGCGTACTGCGCAGCGCCTCGCGCGGCGACATGTTCGTTCATGCGGTGGTGGAAACCCCGGTCAATCTGACCAAGCGTCAGGAGGAGTTGCTGCGCGAATTCGAGGAGGCCGGCGACAAGGACACCGCCCACAGCCCCGAATCGTCGAGCTTCTTCAAGAAGGTCAAGGAATTCTGGGAAGACATCGCCGGCTGATCCCCGGCCTTTTTGATAAAACCAACCGGCTCTCGCCCGCCCAGGCGAGGGCCGGTCGCGTTTCGATCAGGCGGTCTGGGCGATCTTGGCCAGAGAAAGGGCCGAAAATAGTCCGCCGCTTGATTTGCGCATAACCCATAGGCATTCTTATGGATAAGGCTTGGCTTATGGGCACGGTCTGGAGTCCGTTCGCCGCTCTTGTCAAAGGAAGATGCCCATGGGACATCGCCCGTCCATCATCGGCGGACCGCGTCGGGCCACCAATGTTTCGATCAGCGCCCCGATCCTGGCTGAAGCGCGCGCGCTTGAGGTGAATATCTCGCGGGCGGCCGAGAAAGTGCTTGTTTTGGCGATCGCCGAGCGTCGCGCGGACCTCTGGCTGGCGGAAAACCGGACGGCCCTGGCCAGTTCCAATGCTTTCGTCGAAGAGCATGGTTTGCCTTTGGCCAAATATCAGCGGTTCTGATGGCCCGCTTCGATGTTTACGCCAATCCCGATGGTATGGGCGGCCTTCTCAATATCCAGGCCGATCTGCTGCGTCATCTCAACACGCGGGTCGTCGTTCCTCTGCTGCCCCTGGCCTGGATCAAACCTTTGCGTTAAAGGGGGCGTGCAAGCGGGCCCCCTTTAACACGATTGGCGTTGATCAGGCGGTCTGGGCGATCTTGCGGGCGTAATCGCGGGCCAGTTGGTCGAAGGCGGAGAAATCGTCGTCGGTGAGCACGATGGCGGCGGCGGCGATGTTTTCTTGCAGATGGGCGCGCTTCGAGGTGCCGGGGATCGGCAGGATTACCGGGCTGCGCTTGAGCAACCAGGCGAGCGCGATCTGGCCGGGGGTGATGCTCCAGCGCTTGGCCAGCACGGCCAGCTCCGATCCGGCGTCGAACAGCCCGCCCGCCCCCAGCGGCGACCACGGAATGAAGCCGATGCCCTTGGCCTCGCAATACTCCAGAACCGGCTCGCTGGCGCGATCAAGCATGTTGTAGCGGTTCTGCACGGTGGCCACCGGGAAGTAATCCGAAGCCTCTTCGATGTCGGCGATGGTGACTTCGCTCAATCCGGCATGGGCGATGATGCCGTCGTCGATCAGGGATTTGATGGCGTCGAACTGCTCATCGCGCGGCACCTTGGGATCGATACGGTGCAACTGCCACAGGCCGATCTTTTCGACCTTCAGGGTGCGCCGGCTGACCTGGGCCTGCTGGCGCAGGTATTCGGGGCGGCCAAGCGGGATCCAGACATCGGGAGCCGGGCGCACCAGCCCGCCCTTGGTGGCGATGACGAGGTCGGCATTGGCGCCCTCATAGGGGTACAGCGCCTCGGCGATCATCGCCTCGGAAATGCCCGGGCCATAGGAATCGGCGGTGTCGATCAAGGTGACGCCCACCTCGGGCAGCATCTTCAAGGTCTTCAGGGCTTCGACCGGCTGGGGGCCGGCGCCCCAGACGCCGGGGCCGGTGACCCGCATCGCGCCGAAGCCAAGGCGATTGACCGGCAGGTCGCCGCCGATCAGGAAGGAGCCCGACTGGCTCGCGTTGGGAAATATCATTGCGCAGGGATCCTTTGCTGAGACGGGGCACGTCGAAGAGAGGGGGGAGAAACCTGTGCGTGGTTCATCGGCGGGCCAGCTCCCACAGGCGATCAAGGTCGAGAGCGGCCTCGCAGTGGTCGGCCAGGGCGTCGAGCGCCCCTTCGATGCGGTCTTCAAACAGCAGCGACGAGGGGGGGGCGCCGACCTGACCCAGCCAATGGGCGCGAAAGCCGTCGGCGGCGAAAATCCCGTGGACATAGGCGCCCATCACCCGCCCATCGGCCGAACACGCCCCCTGGGGGCGCGGGGCGCCGTGATCGTCGAAGACCAGCCAGGGGCGGGCGAGACCGGGGCCCCGGGTGGTGCCCATGTGCATCTCGTAGCCGGTCAGGGCGCAGCCGCTCCGGCGCTCGGTCACCGCCAGATCGACCAGCCGCTTTTCGCCGCCGATCACCGTTTCGATATCGAGCAGGCCCAGCCCGGCGCTCTCGCCGGCCGGTCCTTCGATGCCTTGGGGATCACGCACCACCTGGCCCAGCATCTGGAAGCCGGCGCACAGCCCGACGACCCGGCCGCCCTGGCGGACATGGGCCAGGATGTCGATATCCCAGCCCTCGGCTCGCAGCATCGCCAGATCGGCGCGCGTCGCCTTCGAGCCGGGAAGCACGATGACATCGGCGTCGCGCGGGATCGGCTGACCGGGCGCTACCCAGATCACCCGCACCCCGGGTTCGGCGGCCAACGGATCAAGGTCGTCGAAATTGGCGATGCGCGACAGCCGGGGAACGGCGAGCGTCAGCGCTCCGGCGCCGGCGGCGCGGGGGCGCGCCAGGGCCAGCGAATCCTCGGCCGGCAGGCGGCCGGCGGCGTCGAACCAGCCGACCAGCCCCAGATTGGCCCAGCCCGAGCGCGCGGTGATCTCCTCGGCCGCCGGATCGAAAACCCGGGGATCGCCACGGAATTTATTGACGATATAGCCGATCACCCGCTGGCGTTCGCTGGGGTCGAGCAGGCCGTGCATGCCCAGCAGCGCCGCCATCACCCCGCCGCGCGACTCGTCGGCGATGATGCAGACGGCCAAATCGGCGGCCTCGGCCAGCGCCATATTGGTGATGTCCTGGGCGCGCAGATAGCGTTCGGCGCCGCAGCCCGCCCCTTCGACCACCAGCAGATCGGCTTCGGCGCCCAGGCGCTCAAGGCTGTCGAGAACGGCGGGCATCAGTTTGGGCTTTAGCCGCTGATAGGCGCTGGCCGACCAGCGCCCGAGCACCTGACCGCGCAGCACCACCTGACAATCGATGTCGCTTTCGGGCTTGAGCAGCACCGGGTTCATGTGAACCGAGCAGGGCGCCTTGCAGGCGCGGGCCTGCAGGGCCTGGGCCCGGCCGATTTCGCCGCGCTGGCCCGGATGCTCGCCATCAAGGGTCACGGCGGCGTTGTTGCTCATGTTCTGCGCCTTGAACGGGCGCACCACCAGACCGCGCCGCGTATAGGCCCGGCACAGCCCGGCGACCAGCAGCGACTTGCCGACATCGGAGGCCGTGCCCTGCAGCATCAGGCCGCGCGCCCGGAGGGGGTGGGGGTTTTTCAGCCGCTGAAAGGCGATCGTCGGATCATCGGTCATCGCCCCCTCCGCTCAGCGGGCGAAGGCAAGCAGGGCGTCGAGGTCGAGATTGGCCTCCAGATGGTCGGCCAAAGCCTCGAGCGCGGTTTCGGTGCGCGCCTCGAAATCCAGCCCCGAAGCCGCCGCGCCCAGGCCGGTCAGCCAGTGGCTCCGGAAGTCGTCGCCGCCGAACAGGCCGTGGATATAGGCGCCGCTGACCAGACCATCGGCCGAAACCGCGCCTTCGCGGCGCGCCGGCCCGCCCGCGCCGTCGTCGAGCAGGAACCACGGGCGCTCAAGCCCGGGGCCGGTGGTGCGGCCCATGTGCATTTCATAGCCGCGGATCGGCTGGCCGCTGCGTTGGTCGGTCACGGCGATATCGACAAGGCGCTTTTCGCCGCCGATCACCGTTTCGATATCGAGCAGGCCCAGCCCGGCCGTCTCGCCCGGCGGCCCTTCGATGCCTTCGGGATCGCGCACCACCTTGCCCAGCATCTGGAAGCCGGCGCACAGCCCGACCACCCGGCCGCCCCGGCGGACATGGGCCAGGATGTCGATATCCCAGCCCTCGCGGCGCAGCACGTCAAGATCGGCCCGCGTCACCTTCGAGCCGGGCAGGATGACCACATCGGTTTCCGCCGGAATCGGATGGCCGGGGCGGATCCAGCGCACCTCGACGCCCGGCTCGGCGGCCAACGGATCGATATCGTCGAAATTGGCCACCCGCGACAACTGGGGCACCGCCACCCGCAGGCCCTTGCCCGACCCCTCGGCCGGGCGTTCCAGGGCCAGGGCGTCTTCGGCGGGCAGGCGGTCGGCGCTTTCAAACCAGCGCACCACGCCCAGCCACGGCCAGCCGGTGCGCTCGGTCATCACCGCGCAGGCCGGTTCGAACAGCGACAGATCGCCGCGAAATTTGTTGATGATATAACCGACCACCCGCGCCCGCTCGTCCTCGGTCAGCAGGGCGTGGGTGCCGACGATGGCGGCCAGCGCCCCGCCGCGATCGATGTCGCCGACCACCACCACCGGCAGATCGGCGTTCTCGGCCAGCTTCATATTGGTGATGTCCGAGGCCCGCAGATAGACCTCGGCATTGCTGCCCGCCCCCTCGACGATCACCAGATCGGCCAGGGCGGCGGTGCGGTTGAAGCTGTCCATCACCGCCGGCATCAACTGCGGCTTCATCAGGTGGTATTGGCGTGCCGGACAATTGCCAAGAACCCGGCCGCGCAGCACGACCTGGGCGCCGATCAGCGTCTGCGGCTTGAGCAGCACCGGGTTCATATGGATCGACGGCGCCACCTTGCAGGCGCGGGCCTGCAGGGCCTGGGCCCGGCCGATCTCGCCTTTGGTGGTCGAGTCGTCATCGCCATCGGCGGCGACGGCGGCGTTGTTGCTCATGTTCTGCGCCTTGAACGGGCGCACGGACAGCCCTCGGCGCGTATAGGCCCGGCACAGGCCGGCAACCAGCAACGATTTGCCGACATCGGAACTGGTGCCCTGGATCATCAGGGCCTTGGCCCGGCGTGGAGCTTTGGGCGACAGGGCGGGAAAATCGATCGGCGCGGTGGGATCGGTCACGGCGGGGCCCTTGATACGGCTTGGCGGATTGGGGGGGTGGAAAAGAGCGATCTTCCCCGAGGTCTCTCCAGCCCGTCAAGGCGGTCCGCCCGCCCCGGAAAAAGCGATCATGCAAATTCCCGCCCCCCCGGCCCGCTTTTTTGGCGAGGCCGGGGGGGCGGGGACCGTCCTTAGATCTTCACCTTGACCGGCGGCGGGGTCAGGCTTTCGGCAAGCTGCTCGTCGCCGCCACCACAGGCCTTCATCGCCGCGGCCGGACGCTTGTGCTTGGGCGCGTTCTTCCAGTTGTCTTCCTGGGGTTTGACCAGGGTGCGCGAGTGGTCGAAGTGGAAATCGACCTTCTTCTTGGACTGCGGACCCCAATAGCCGGCCCGGCCCAGGTCATAGAATTTGCGCTGGAAGGCGCTGAGCAAGAACGCCTTCAGGCAGCCCAGCAGATAGCGCCGGCGCACCCGGTTGAGCACCCAGGGATAGCCCAGGAACGACTTGCGCATATAGAAGCGGCGATAGTTGTGCATCACCCGGTCAAGCAGCTCGGCGCGATCCATCGCGTTGGGCTTCATGATCGGGGTGACGAAGTTGTACTTCTCAAAGTCGAAAATCTCGACCTTGTCGCCCAGTTCATGGAACAGATCGGAGAAGGGCCAGGGCGTGAACATGGACCAGTTGGCCATGTCCGGGTTCCAGTCCATGCACATCTTGTAGGTTTCTTCGAGGGTCTCGGCGGTCTCGTTTTCCAGACCGACGATGAACTGCGCCTCGGTGACGATGCCGTGCTTGCGCAACAGCTCGATCGCCCTCTTGTTCTGGGCGACCGTGGTTTCCTTGTGGAAGATGTCGAGGTTGAGCTGGGCCGCGGCCTCGGTGCCGAGCGAGATATGGATCAGGCCGGCCTTGCGGTAGAGCGGCAGCAGATCCTCGTCGCGCATGATGTCGGTGACGCGGGTGTTGATGCCCCACATCACGCCCAGATCGCGGCGGATCAGCTCCTCGCAGAACTCGACGAACTTGTTGCGGTTGATCGTCGGTTCCTCGTCGGCGAGGATGAAGAAGCCGACTCCGTGCTGACGCACCAGGATCTCGATCTCGTCGACCACCTTCTTGGGGTCGCGCACCCGGTAATCGCGCCAGAACTTCCATTGCGAACAGAAGCTGCAGGTGAAGGGACAGCCGCGCGCCATATTGGGGGTGGCGACGGGCACGCCGAGCGGAATGTAGATGTACTTCTTCCATTCCAGCACGCCCCAATCGGGAATGATGGAATCGACGTCGCGGATCGGCGGCTCGGCCGGGGTGGCGACGACCTTGGTGTCTTCCAGATAGGCGATGCCCTTGATCGAGGCGCGATCGGCGGGCCAGCGGCCCTCGTCGATGGCGCGGATCAGGTTGAGCGTCACCGCCTCGCCCTCGCCGCGAACCACGGTGTCGATCCACGGCGCTTCGACCAGAACCTGCTGGAACATGAAGGTGGCGTGGATGCCGCCTAGGATGGTGACGGCGTTGGGGCATTCCTCGCGGGCGATTTCCAGCACCCGCTCGGCCTTGTAGATCGCCGGGGTGACCGCCGTGGTGCCGATGACATCGGGCTGTTCGGCGGCGAAGATGGCGCGCAGCTCTTCTTCCGTCATATCGTCGGTCATGGCGTCGACGAAGCGGATGTCGGAATAGCCGCCGGCCTTCAGGTAACCGGCCAGATAGGCGACCCATGCCGGGGACCACTTGCCCGCGACTTCGGCGCCGCCGGAATGATAGTTGGGATGGACGAAGAGAATACGCATAGAGGGCTCCCGCGCAACGGATCTCCCGCCGCGTTCCCGGCGAGGAAAGGGGGCGGGGCAAGCGTTTTTCGTGTCTCCACGGTCGGGCGATTTTGCGCGGGAGTTTCGAGTACTGTCAACCCTGCAAGAGACTCAACTGTCAACATTTCGTGACAGAGGCCTTCGGGGCTAAGAAACCACCGGTTGATATCCCGCCCCGCGAGGCACCTCTCTGGCGTTTACTCCTCGTCCCCATCGCCCGGCGCGCGGCCCGGCCGGCGGGTTGGCGGGGTGGTTTGCGCCGCGCCCGACCAGATCACCGGACGCTCCAGCCATTTCTGGATGAAGTTCCACGAGGCTAGATAGCCGTCATGGGGCAGGGTGCAGTTTGTACAGTCCTTGCGGGTCAGGCCGTTCTTGTCCGTATAGACCTGATAGGGTCCCGGGCATTCATAGGCGATCAGCGGACAGTAGCAAAACAGGCAGTTGAACTCGCGCTTCACCCCCTTGTGACAGGGCAGGAAGGGACAGGCGGTATTGGTAAATCCCTTGAACGCGTCGTTGGTCGTGGTGTCTTTGGGTTCCATGACGTCTCCAGGACGGGCGGGGCGGGCCCGTTGTACCCCCCGCCCCCTCCTCCATGTAAGGGTGCACAAGCGTCCGGGCAAACACTCTTAGGCGGCGTGGCGCGTTCGCGGGACGCTTAGGGTTTCCAGAAGATTGGCGATCAATCGGGGTCCGGCGCCGCCGTCCAGGGTCATCAGGCTTTCGGGGTGGAATTGCACGGCGCTGAAGGGCAGCAGGCGGTGGCGCAGCGCCATGATCACCCCGTCGTCGCTTTCGGCCAGGATCTCCAGGCTGTCGGGCAGGCTGGCGCGCTCGGCGTGCAGGCTGTGGTAGCGGCCCACTCTCATGGTCGTGGGCAGGCCGGCGAACAGCGGGTCCCCGGGGGCGACCAGCCGCAGCGTCGAGGCCATGCCATGGGCGGGAACCGCCAGCCGGGCAAGGCGGCCCCCGGCCTGTTCGACGATGCCCTGCAGCCCCAGGCAGACGCCGAAGACCGGCAAGCCGCGCGCCACCGCCCAGTCCAGGCTGGCCCCCAGGGCGAAGCGCGACGGCGTGCCCGGTCCCGGCGACAGCACCAGCAGATCGGCCTCGACGCCGGCGCGCACCGCCGCCGGCACGTCCCAGCGCAGCACGGTGGTCTCGGCCCCGGCATTGCGCAGATAAGACGCCAGGGTATGGACGAAGCTGTCCTCGTGGTCGATGACCAGCACGCGCGGCGCCCGGCCGCGCAACGGAAGATGCGGGGCATTCGGCTTGGCCGGGGTGGTGGCATCGAGCAGGGCGAGCAGGGCCGAGGCCTTGAGCAGGGTTTCGGCCTCCTCCTCCTCGGGATCGGAACGGTGGAGCAGCGTCGCCCCCACCCGCACCTCGGCGACGCCGTGACGCAGGCGGATGGTGCGCAGCACCAGTCCGGTGTCGAGGGTACCGTCGAAGCCCAGGCGGCCGATGGCGCCGCCATACCAGGCGCGCGGCGCCCGCTCCACGGCTTCGACGGCGGCCATGGCGGCGCGCTTGGGCGCTCCGGTCACCGTCACCGCCCAGCAGTGGCTGAGAAAGGCGTCAAGGGCGTCAAGCTCGGGGCGCAGCCGGCCCTCCACATGGTCGACCGTGTGGATCAGCCGGGAATATAGCTCGATCTGGCGGCGACCGATGACGGTAACGCTGCCGGCCACGCAGACCCGCGCCTTGTCGTTGCGGTCGACATCGGTGCACATGGTCAATTCGGCCTCGTCCTTGGTCGAATTGAGCAGGGTGCGGATGGCCTCGGCATCGCCCAGGGCGTCGGGCCCCCGGGCGATGGTGCCCGAGATCGGGCAGGTTTCCACCCGCCGCGCCCCCGGCGCTCCACCGACGCGCACGAACATTTCGGGCGAGGCGCCGATCAGATGTTCGCCCGCCCCCAGATTGGCCAGGAACAGATAGGGCGCCGGATTGGCCGCGCGCAGCCGCCGGTACAAACGGCTCGGCGCCTCGGCGCAAGGCCGGCGCAGGGCGCGCGAGGGCACCGCCTCGAACAGATCCCCGGCGGCGAAGGCCTCCTTCAGCCCACGGACGATCGCCCCGTAAGCGCCCGGGGGCATATCATCCTCGATCGGCACGCCGCCGGCGGGGTGGTCGGCGGTGTAAGCGGCGGTTTCCCGCGCCAAGCCGGCGGTGCTTGCCCCATCGGCCGCGGTGATGTCGTAAAGGCGTTCGGCAAGGCCGCCGGCTTCGGGATCGTCGATCAGCAGACGGTCGGGCAGGTAAAGCACCAGATCGCGGTGATCGGCCGATCGCGGCCGGGCATGGGGCAGGCGCTCGAAAGCCAAGCCCAGGTCATAGCCAAAGGCGCCGACAAGCCCGAAAAACGGGTCGTTTTCGGCGGCGAACAGCCCGGCGAGGGCGCGCACCACCGACATCAGCGAGGGTTGGCGCGAGCGCTCCTCCTCGGGGAACCAGGGCGCCATGGCCTTGACACGCAAGACCAGCCGGTCGGCCTCGCGGCGCAGGCCCTCCAGCCCGGCCGCCCCCTCCAAGCCAACGGCCAGGGCCGGCAGCAGGGCCCGCCCCCGGCGATTGAGCGCCAGCAGATGGGCCTCGCGCCCCTTGCCCTCCAGCACCAGCGGCGGATCGCAAAACCCCAGGGCGTGGCGGCGATAGCGGCCGGGATACTCATAGGTCGAGGCGATCACCATGCCGCGATGGCGATCGAGTCGGTCGATCAGCGCCTCGAAGGCGCCATCCGCCCCGGCAAGCGGGCGTAGGCAACTGCTGATGGTAAAACCGCCGGCGGTGGTGAAGGTCGATGTTTGCATGGGTCCTCTCCGTTGGATCAACGGCGGACTCTGGCGAGGAGACGGAGGGGGGGCGACCGGTGGGGATCAGGGGAAAGGGCGCGACACCGGGGCTTCGGGGCTCCGCCTTTCGCGAGAGCCCTTGCCGGTCTGCCTGTCCTCAAAGCGTGATTGGATCAGGCGCGCGCCAACAGGTCACCCGCGAAAGGCGGGGACCACCACCAACGGCCGATCAGGGCGGCGAGAGGGGGGCGCGTGCTGTCCATGGCCTAACCATGGCGCCGCGCCGGGCGTGTCGTCAACCCTTGGGTTCGGCCGAATAGCGGGTTTCCAGCAAGTCGAGTTCGCGGATCAGCTTGCGCGCCCTTTCGCTGCCCAGCTGGTATTTGCGCACCCGGCGAAAGATCTCGCTCCGTTCGGCGCGCAGGGCGGCCAGCCGCATTTCGCGTTCGATCCAGTCGACGCGGCGCACCAGCACGGCGGCCTCGCCCTCTTGCGAGCGGCTGCGGACGCGTTCGCGGTAGACATCCATCAGGCTGGCGCCGACGGTCACGAACAGATCGGCGTCCTTGGCTCCCTCGGCCATGCTGTGCTGAACGCGCTCGATCTCGGCGATGGCGACTTCGGCGGCGGCGATGCGGGCGGCCGCCTCCTGATCGTCGGCCGTCGAATCCTGGGACATCTCCAAGCCGTTGAGCAGCAGCGGCAAAAAGACGGTGGCGACGACCATGGTCACGATGATCACCCCCATGGCCAGGAAGATCGCCAGATCGCGGGCGGGAAAGGCCGTGCCGTCGGTCATCGTCAGTGGCAGGGTCAGCACGCCGGCCAGGGTGATGGCGCCGCGCACCCCTGAAAGCGACATGGCGGTGATCAGCCGCCAATGACGGGGGGGGCGTTTCTGGCCGGTGCGGAGCAACGACACCTGCAGCGACGCCCAGACCCACAAAAACCGCAAGGCGGCCAGCCCCAGGCAGATCGCGACCACATAGATCCCCAGCCACCACGGCTCGTGATGGCCGGTTACCCGCACGGTTTCGGCCGCGCTTTCGAGAATCGCCGGCAGTTGTTCGCCGAGGATGACGAAAATCACCCCGTTGGCGGCGAACTGGATGGTATCCCACACCGTATTGCGGCGAATGCGCGTGGCCGCCTGGGCCTGACCCGAGGATTCCTCGATGCTCATGGTCACACCGGCGGCGACGGCGGCGAGAATGCCCGAACAGTCGAGATGCTCGGCGACCAGATAGGACCCGAAGGGGATCAGCAGGCTGATCAGGGTCTGGGTGGCGCTGCTTTCGCCGATGCGGCGCGCCAGCATGTTTTTCGACCGCGTCACCGCCCAGGTCAGGGAAATTCCCACGGCGATGCCGGCCAGGGCCACCCACAGGAACTCCAGCGCCGCGTCCGTCAACGAAAAGCCGCCGGTCAGCGCCGCGGCCACGGCGAAGCGCAGGCAGACCAGACCCGAGGCGTCGTTGAGCAGGGATTCCCCTTCTAGGATGTTCATCATCCGCTTGGGGATCGGCGCGTGCTTGGCGATCGCCGAAACCGCGATCGGATCGGTGGGCGACACCACGGCGGCCAGGGCGAAGGCGACGGCCAGCGGCATGGCCGGGATCATCCAGTGGATGAACAGCCCGGCGCCCAGAACGGTGAGGAAAACCAGACCGAAGGCCAGTTCCAAAATGACGAAGCGGTCCTTGAAAACCTCTTCGCGGGCGATATGCCAGCCGTCAAGAAACAGCAAGGGCGGCAGGAACAGCAGAAAGAAGATATCGGGCTCAAGGACGACCCGCAGATCGGCGAACAGGCCGATCACCCCGCCCAGGGCGATCTGATAAAGCGGGCGGGGCACCGGTATGGGCAGCGTGCGGGCCAGCAGATCGCTGACCACCACGCAAAACAGCAAGAACAGAACGACCGTGATGGTTTCCAAGGTCTCGGTTATCCGTTCTTAGGCTCTCCGGAGCGACCGGGGTGGGCCCGATCAGTGGGGAAGGCCGGGGGAGGCTTCGGTGGTCTGGGTGGTGGTGTCGCTTTTGGGACGCTCGCCGGCCAGGATTCGCCCGGTCGAGCGATAATAGGCGGCTTCGGCGACATTGGTCGCCTGATCGCCCACCCGTTCCAGGTTCTTGGAGACGAACATCAACTGCGAACAGGCCGAAATGCTGCGCGGATCTTCCAGCATATAGGTCAGCAATTCGCGAAACAGGCTTGAATGCAGCTCGTCGACCTCGGCGTCGCGGTCGCGGACCTGGCAGGCGAGGTCGGCGTCGCGGGTCTGGAAGGCCTTGAGGGCGTCGTCGAGCATGGCGATCACCAGATCGCCCATCCGCGACACCGGGCCGCGCACCGGAATCGGCGCCGCGTCCTGCAGGGTCAGCCCCCGCTTGGCGGCATTGGCGGCGTAATCGCCGACCCGTTCAAGCATCCCCGAAACCTTGAGGCCGGTGATCACCGTGCGCAGGTCGTCGGCGACCGGCTGACGCAGGGCGAGCAGGCGGACCACCTGTTCGTTGACCTGGTGCTCCAGACCGTTCATCTCGTCCTCGCGGACGAAAATGCGCGCCGCGACATCGGGGTGGCGGCCGAGAATCACTTCGATGGCATCGCGGGTCTGGGCGATCGCCAGACCGCCCATCTGCTGAATACGGCCATCGAGCTTGCGCAATTCCTCGTCATAGGAACTGACGATATGGGTATCGGGGGTCGGGGTCATGGGGGCTGATCCGGGGCAGTGACAACGGGTCTTTCTCATAGCATCGAACGGCGGGCGACGCAAAAGACGCCAGCCTCGCCCCCTTAAGCCGAAGGGGCCGCCCGCCGCGGCGGGCGCGGGCCATGCAGGGGTAGGAAGACGCTGACCGTGGTGCCAAGGCCGGGGTCGCTTTCAATGGTCATCGCCCCCCGGTGGCGGACGACGACATGTTTGACGATGGCCAGCCCCAAACCGGTGCCGCCGAGCGCGCGCGAGCGCGCCTTGTCGACCCGGTAGAAGCGTTCGGTCAGCCGGGGCAGATGGGCCTTGGCGATGCCCTCGCCATGGTCGATGACGCTGACGCGCAGGCACGGGGCGCGCAAGCCGGCGGGCATCGCCGGCGGTCCGCGCTCGACCACCGCCAGCCGCACCTCGACCGGGGTGCCCGGCCGGCCGTATTTGATGGCGTTGTCGAGCAGGTTCTGGAAAATCTGCGACAGCTGGTCGGCGTCGCCGATCGCCGGCGGCAGGTCGGGCGGCGCTTCGACCGACAGCGTCATGGTTTTCTCGCGGGCCTTGATCTCCAGGAAACGGGTGACGCTGGCGATCAGCCCGGGCAGGACCACCGCCTCGTCGGGGGGGGTATGCTCCTCCATTTCGATCCGCGACAGCGACAGCAGGTCCTCGATCAGCCGCTGCATGCGCCGGCCCTGTTCAAGCATGATTGCCAGGAAGCGCTCGCGGGCTTCGGGATCGTTCTTGGCGCTGGTCGACAGGGTTTCGGTGAAGCCGATCAGGCTTGAGAGCGGCGTGCGCAATTCGTGGCTGGCGTTGGCGACGAAATCGGCGCGCATCTGTTCGAGCCGACGCAGGGCGGTGATGTCGTGCAGGCCCAGCAGGGCGACCGAACCGTCGATGCTGGGCGAGGGCAAGGGCGTGGCCCGCACCTCGAACTCGCGCTCGACCGCCCCGGGCATCACCCAGATGGTCTGGCGCGGCGCCGTGCCGCCGGCCAGCACCCGTTCGACCGAATCCAGAACGCCGGGATCGCGCAGCAAGGTGATGATCTCCTGCCCCGCCGGGTCACGGCCAAACAGGCTGCGCGCCGCCTCGTTGGCCCGGGTGACCACCGCTTCCTTGGCGATCATCAACAAGGGATCGGGCAGGGTGTTGAGCACCTGTTCATCCGAGCGCAACTGGTCGCGCAAGGCTTGGGTGCGCCGGCGCCAGCCGCGATCGAGATGCTGGGCGGCGCCCAGCAGGCCCTGGGCGATCTCCAGGCGCGGCGTCGGCGCGGCACCCTCGCCCGCCTCCGAGCGGCCGCCCAGGCCGCGGATATGGCGCGAGACCACCATGAACTCGCGCAGGATTGAGCGCAGCAGCAAGGCGGTGAGGGTCCAGATCAGAACGCCCGCCACCAGGGCGACGCCGACGCTGAGCCGCCCCCAAAGCGTCAGCCCGAGAAGCACCGCCGTGGCCGGAACGCAGACCAGCATCGCCGCCCCGATCAATCGGCCGAGCGAGGGGGTCAGGCGGTCCATGGCGGTGTCCTTTCGTCTGGGAAGGCCCGCCCCCGGGGCGGGTATCCCCCGGGGGTGGGCCCGCCGCTTAACGCCCGGCCTCGGCGGCGGCGAGGGTGGCCATGTGAACGATGTCCGATACGGTGGCGTCCATCGGCACGATCTGGCAAGGCCGCGACAGCCCCATCAGCACCGGTCCGATGGTGGTCGCCCCGCCCATCTTCTGCATCAGCTTGGAACTGATATTGGCCGAATGCAGCCCCGGCATGATCAGCACATTGGCCGGCGCCGACAGCCGGCAGAAGGGATAGAGCTTGAGCAGATCGGGATCGAGCGCGACATGGACGCCGATCTCGCCGTCGAATTCGAATTCGACCTTGCGGTCCTCGAGCAGGGCGACGGCCTGACGCGGGCGGTCGGGGGTGCGGCCGAGCGGCGCGCCGAAGGTCGAATAGGACAGCAGGGCGACGCGCGGCTCGTGACCCATGCGCCGGGCCAGGGCGGCGGTTTGGATGGCGATATCGGCCAGTTCCTGGGCCGAGGGCGCCTCGTGGACATTGGTATCGGCGATGAACACGGTGCGGCCGCGCGCGATCAGCAAGGTGACCGAGAACACCAACTCGCCCGGGGTCTGATCGATGACCTTGGTGATGTCGGACAGGCAGCTGTGGAAGTGGCGGATGGTGCCCGTCACCATGGCGTCGGCGTCTTGAAGCATCACCATCGACGCGGCGAAGACATTGCGGTCGCTGTTCACCAGCCGCTGGACATCGCGATAAAGGTAGCCATGGCGCTGCAGGCGGCCGTACAGGTAATCGGTGTAAGGCTTGGTCTGGGTCGAGAGCTTGGCGTTCTGGATCTCCATGCCCTCCAGGCCGCCCAGCCCCATCGCGGCCATGGTGGCGGCGATCTTCTCGGCCCGGCCGATCAGGATCGGCGTGCCATAGCCGGCATTGCGGTAAGACAGGGCGGCGCGGATCATCTTTTCCTCTTCGCCCTCGGCGAAGGCCACCCGTTTGGGATTGTTGATGACCTGGGCCGACAGCGCCTGCAGGCTGGCCGCCGTCGGATCGAGGCGGGCCGACAGCTCGCGCCGGTAGCCGATGATGTCGATGATCGGCTTGCGGGCGACGCCCGAGCGCATCGCCGCCTCGGCCACCGCCGGGGAGATGGCGGCGATCAGCCGGGGATCGAAGGGCACGGGGATGATATAGTCGCGGCCATAGCGCAGGCGCCGGCCCGAATAGGCGGCGGCCACCTCGTCGGGCACGTCCTCGCGGGCCAGGGCGGCGATGGCGCGGGCGGCGGCGATCTTCATCTCGTCGTTGATGGTGCGGGCCCGCACGTCAAGCGCGCCGCGGAAGATATAGGGGAAGCCGAGAACATTGTTGATCTGGTTGGGATAATCCGACCGGCCGGTGGCGATGATGGCGTCGTCGCGCACCGAAAGCACGTCTTCGGGGGTGATTTCCGGGTCGGGGTTGGCCATGGCGAAGATGATCGGCTGGGGCGCCATCGTCGCCACCATCTCGGCCGTGACCGCGCCCTTGACCGACAGGCCCAAGAACACGTCGGCGCCGCGCATGGCGTCTTGCAGGCTGCGGGCTTCGGTATCGATGGCGTGGGCGGATTTCCACTGGTTGAGATCGCTGCGCCCGCGATGGACGACGCCCTTGGAATCGCACAGCGTGACATTGGCCGAGCGCATGCCCATCGCCTTGACCAGCTCGACGCAGGCGATGGCGGCGGCGCCGGCGCCATTGACCACCATCTTGGCGTCGCCGATATCGCGGCCCGACAGGTCAAGGGCGTTGATCAGCCCGGCGGCGGCGATGATCGCCGTGCCATGCTGGTCGTCATGGAAGACGGGGATGTCCATCAGGGCGCGCAGGCGCTGCTCGATGATGAAGCATTCGGGGGCCTTGATGTCTTCCAGGTTGATGCCGCCGAAGGTCGGCCCCAGGTAGCGCACGCAATTGACGAATTCATCGACGTCGCGGGTATCGACTTCAAGATCAATGCCGTCGACATCGGCGAACTTCTTGAACAGAACCGCCTTGCCCTCCATCACCGGCTTGCTGGCCAGGGCGCCCAGATCGCCCAGCCCGAGCACGGCGGTGCCATTGGAGATGACGGCGACCATATTGCCCTTGGCGGTATAATCATAAGCGGTGGTGGGATCGCGCTGGATGGCGAGGCAGGGCGCGGCCACCCCCGGCGAATAGGCCAACGACAGATCGCGCTGGGTGGTCAGCGGCTTGGTGGCGGCGATCTCGATCTTGCCCGGACGGCCGGTGATGTGGAACAGAAGGGCCTCACGATCGAGATTGCGGTTGGTTTCGTCGGCCATGGTGGACGGTTTCCCCGATTGTTATCGACGGACGGTCCGTTGCGGAGCGCCCTGATGGCGGCAATGATATGGAACCTGGTACCGGGCGGCCGGCCGGCTCCGGTGGAATGAGGCTGGCGAAAGGAAGGCCGTTTCAACCGTCGACCCGGGGGTGATTTCCCCCTCGGCGGATCTCGATGCCATGCGCCAGAAGGGCCATACTGCCCCACCCGGTTGCGGCTGCCTAGATTAAACGATGTTAAATGACAGTCATTTAACGCGGAATGTCTGATTTGGATTCAACACGATGACGCGCCGGAACCCCGGATGGCCGGCCTGCGGTTTTCCCCCCGCCCCCCTGGACCGCGCCGGGGCGGATCGTGTTATTTTTCGCTGATCGAAGCCCCTTCGTCCGTCCTCTGTCAGGATATGCGCCTGTGACGCCCGCCGCTCCCCGTTCCACCGGTTCCGCCGCCGCCCCGCCGCCCTCCCCCGCCGTCCTTGATGACCGGAGCGGAACGGAGGGCGATGTCACGCCGATGATGGCCCAGTATCTGGCCGTCAAGGCCGCCCACCCCGATTGCTTGCTATTCTATCGCATGGGCGACTTCTACGAGATGTTTTTCGAGGACGCGGTCAAGGCCGCCGAGACGCTGGATATCGCCCTGACCAAGCGCGGCCGGCACGCCGGGGCGGATATTCCCATGTGCGGCGTGCCCATCCACTCCCACGAGGGCTATCTGTCGCGGCTGATCCGCGCCGGCATCAAGGTGGCGATCTGCGAGCAGATGGAAGATCCCGCCGAGGCCCGGCGCCAGCGCGGCTATAAGGCGGTGGTGCGCCGCGACGTGATCCGCGTGGTGACCGCCGGCACCCTGACCGAAGACGAACTGCTTGATGCCCGCGCCCATAATTATCTGGCCGCCGTCGTCCGTTTGCGCGACGCGGTCGGCATGGCCTGGGTCGATGTCTCGACCGGCGATCTGGTGGCCCAGCCGCTGGCCGAGGCCGATATCGGACCGGCCCTGGCCCGCCTCGCCCCGGGCGAGGTGCTGATGCCCGAAAAGCTGGCGGGCGATCCGGCGCTGCGCGAGATCCTGGCGCCCTTGGCCGGGCGGATCAGCCCGCTGCCGGCCAGCCGCTTCGATAGCGAAAACGCCCGCAAGCGGGTGGAGGGCCTGTTCGGGGTCAAGGCGCTCGATGGCTTCGGTGGCTTCGGCCGGGCCGAGGTGGCGGCGATCGGCGCCTTGATCGATTACGTCGAACTGACCCAGGTCGGCCGCCTGCCCCGGCTGTCGCCGCCGCGCCGGCTGTCGCTTGGCGCCATCCTTGAAATCGACGGGGCGACCCGGCGCAATCTGGAACTGACCGAAACCCTGGGCGGCGGCCGCAAGGGCAGTCTGCTCGCCCGCATCGATTGCACGGTGACCGGGGCCGGGGCGCGGCTGCTGGCCGAGCGCTTGGCCGCGCCGCTGACCGATCCCGCGCAGATCGGCGCCCGCCTTGATGGCGTCGGCTTCCTGGTCAGCGCCGAGCGGGTGCGCGGCGATCTGCGCGACACCTTGCGCGGTTGTCCCGATATCGCGCGCGCCCTGTCGCGGCTGTCGTTGGGGCGCGGCGGTCCGCGCGATCTCGCCGCCATCGGCGAGGCGCTGTCGCGCATTCCGGCGCTGCGCGTGCTGGTGGTCGGCGCCGGCCTGGGCGAGCCGCCGACCGAACTGACCGCCGCCTTGATCGATCTGGGCAGCCACGAGGGGCTGGTCGATCTGCTGGGCCGGGCCCTTGATGCCGACCTGCCGCTGCTGGCGCGCGATGGCGGTTTCATCCGCCCGGGCTATGACGCCGGGCTTGATGAACTGCGGGCGCTGCGCGACGAGGGCCGGCGGCTGATCGCCGGTCTGCAGGCGCGCTATGCCAGCGAAACCGCCATCCCGGCGCTGAAGATCAAGCATAACAACGTGCTGGGCTATTTCATCGAGGTCGCCGCCGGTCGCGCCGACAAGCTGATGGCCGCCGGCGGCCCCTTCCTCCACCGCCAGACCCTGGCCTCGCAGGTGCGCTTCACCACGGTGGAATTGTCCGAACTGGAAGACAAGATCCGCGGCGCCGCCGATAAGGCCCTGGCCCTGGAACAGGCGCTGTTCGCCACGTTGTGCGCCGAGGTTCTGGGCTGCGCCGCCGACATCGCCCGCGCCGCCAACGGGCTGGCCTGCCTGGATGTCGCCGCCGCCCTGGCCGATCTGGCGGCGCGCGAGCGCTATGCCCGGCCGGTGGTCGATAACTCCACCGCCTTTCGCATCCACAAGGGCCGCCATCCGGTGGTCGAGGCGGCTTTGGCCGATCAGGCCGGCCCGGCCTTCGTCGCCAATGATTGCGACCTCGCCCCCGACCAGCGGCTGTGGCTGCTGACCGGCCCCAATATGGCCGGTAAATCCACCTTCCTGCGCCAGAACGCCCTGATCGCCGTGCTGGCGCAGATGGGATCTTTCGTGCCCGCCGAATCGGCCGAGATCGGCGTGATCGACCGGTTGTTCTCGCGGGTGGGGGCGGCCGACGATCTGGCGCGCGGGCGCTCGACCTTCATGGTCGAAATGGTGGAGACCGCCGCCATCCTCAATCAGGCCACCGAACGCTCGCTGGTGATCCTTGACGAGATCGGTCGCGGCACCGCCACCTATGACGGGCTGTCGATCGCCTGGGCCACGGTCGAGTCGCTCCACGACGCCACCCGCTGCCGGGCGCTGTTTGCCACCCATTACCACGAACTGACGGCGCTGGCCTCGCGCCTTGACCGGCTGTCGTGCCACACCTTGCGCATCAAGGAGTGGAAGGATCAGGTGGTCTTCCTGCACGAGGTCGGGCCCGGGGCGGCCGACCGCTCCTATGGCATCCATGTCGCCAAGCTGGCCGGGCTGCCCGCCGCGGTGATCGCCCGGGCCGAACAAGTGCTGGCGATCTTGGAAAAGGGCGATGCGTCGAGCGCGGCGACGCGGCTGGCCGATGACCTGCCGTTGTTCGCCGCCGCCCGCCCGCGTGCCGGCCTTCCCACCCCGCCGCCCGGCCCCCACCCCCTGGCCGAGGCCCTCAACGCGATCAACCCCGACGAAATGACCCCGCGCGAGGCCCTTGACGCCCTTTACCGGCTGAAGGCGGTGATGAAGCGGGAGTAGGGAAACGGGATGGGCAAGCCCGTTTTAGAACAGGCGGGCTTCCCACCATACCGGCCGGGTCGCCGATCCGATAGCAGGTCAAGACGCGATCAAGGATCTGCCCGCTCACGCGGCGGTGCCATAGGCGAGCCGGCCAAGGATGTCGCCGACCAATTCGGCCCCCATGGCGCTGGCAAGAACGACGTCGATGGGGGGGCGACCATCAAGAAGCGGATGGGGACGAAAGAAGAAGTCGCGGGCGGCCTTCTCGTCGCCCCAAACCGCCGTGGCGAAAGTCCACACGCGAGCCAGCCGGACCAGACGGTCGCTTTCATCGCCGTGAAGCCGGTCCTGTCCCGGCTTGCGACGACGCGCCAGCCTGGCGCGCGAGACGATACGGTATTTGAAAGTCGCGTCCTCGGGCGCCACGGAGCGGGAGACGCGGTCGAGCGCCGATATGGAAAGGCCCTCTTCGATCAAGGTGATCAGATGGAGCTGCGACAGCGCTCGGCTTTCTCCTTCGCCGAAGCCAAGAACACGACCGACGTCCGAAAGCGATGGGGGCATGGCGGTGTCTCCGGTTCGTAGGGGATCTATCATGGTTCCTTCTGATGTGGGGAGCAAGACGGCTTCCCACCCCAAAACCTTCGTCCGCACCCGCCCCTAAACCAAGCCAACCGCCCGATCCCTGTGGAACCTTGGGGGCGGGGGTTTTATATGTGGGGGGTGCCGGGCGGTTGATCCGGCGAGGCCCCCGTTTCGGAACGTCAGCCCATGACCATACCCCGCATCCGGCAGCCCCGGGCCGTTATCGACCGCAAGGCGCTGACCGTCGTTCTCGAGGATCTGGCGGCGACGGTGACCGATAACCGCGAGCGCCGCGCCCGGTTGCTGGCGGTGCTCAAGGGCGCCCTGGGCGATGGGCGGGCCGAGGTGCGACGGCGTTTCCTCGAGGAAAAGGGCACGGGCGCGGCGGTCTTCGCCGAAAACAGCCATCTGATGGACCAGATCATCCGGCTGCTGTTTGATTTCACCACCACCCATGTCTATCCCCGGGCCAACCGCACTATCGGCGAGCAGATGACCGTGCTCGCCGTCGGCGGCTATGGGCGCGGCGAGATGTCGCCGCAGTCCGATGTCGATCTGCTGTTCCTGCTGCCCTACAAGGCGACGCCGCTGCATGAACAGGTCGTGGAATACATGCTCTATACCCTATGGGACATGGGGCTGAAGGTCGGTCATGCCACGCGCTCGATCGAGGAATGCATCCGTCAGGCGCGCGGCGATCTGACCATCCGCACCGCCATGCTCGAAACCCGCTATCTGTGGGGCGACCGGGCGTTGTACGGCCAGCTTAAAACCAAATTCTGGACCGGCGTCGTCACCGGCACCGGCCCCGATTTCGTCGAGGCCAAGCTGGCCGAGCGCGACGAGCGCCACCTGCGCATGGGCGACAGCCGTTATGTGCTGGAACCCAACATCAAGGACGGCAAGGGGGGCTTGCGCGATCTTCATACCTTGCTGTGGATCGCCCGCTATATCTACGGCGTCTCCGACATGCGCGAACTGGTGGAACTGGGCGTGCTCAGCGCCGACGCTGCGACCAAATTCGGCCGGGCCCGGGCCTTCTTGTGGACGGTGCGCTGCCATCTGCACTATCTGGCCGACCGCCCGGAAGAGCGTCTGACCTTCGATGTCCAGCCGGCGATCGCTGCGCGCATGGGCTATACCGACCGCAACAGCGGCCGCGGCGTCGAACGCTTCATGAAGCATTATTTCCTGATGGCCAAGACCGTGGGCGATTTGACCCGCATCTTCTGCGCCGTGCTCGAAGACCAGCAAAAGCGCCGGCCGATCCTGTCGATCGCCACCTTGCTGATGCGCAAGCGCAATCTGGGGGATTTCGTGCTTGATGGCGGGCGGCTGGCGGTGGCCGGGCGCGGCGCCTTTCGCGAGCATCCCTTGCAATTGATCAGCCTGTTCAAGGTCGCCCATGACCACGGCCTGGATATCCACCCCGATACCCTGCGTCTGGTCACCGAGCATCTGCCCACCGTGACGCTGCTGCGCAACGACGCGAAGGCCAATGCCCTGTTCATGGAGATCCTGACCTCGCGCAAGGACCCGGAACTGGCGCTGCGCCAGCTGTCGGAATCGGGGGTGCTCGCCCGCTTCATTCCCGATTTCGGGCGGGTCACCGCCCAGATGCAGTTCGACATGTACCATGTCTATACCACCGACGAGCATACCATCCGCGCCATCGGCCTGCTCCATCGCCTGGAGACCGGGGCGCTGCGCGACCGCATGCCCGCCGCCGCCGATGCCGTTCACAAGGTGCAGTCGCGCCGGGCGCTGTATCTGGCGGTGCTGCTCCACGATATCGCCAAGGGCCGGGGCGGCGATCACTCGATTTTGGGCGCCGAGGTGGCGATGCGCCTGGGTCCGCGCCTGGGGATGAGCGAAGAGGAAACCGAAACCGTCGCTTGGCTGGTGCGCCATCACCTTGATATGTCGCGCACCGCCTTCAAGCGCGACCTTGACGACATCAAGACCATCCTTGATTTCACCGGCTTGGTGCAATCGGTCGAACGCCTGCATCTGCTGCTCGCCCTGACCACGGTCGATATCCTGGCCGTTGGTCCGGCGGTCTGGAACAACTGGAAATCCTCGCTGCTGCGCGAGTTGTACACCCACTCCAAGGACGTGCTGACCAGCGGCTTCCAGGCCGAGGCCCGCGACAAGCGCGTCGCCCATAAGCGCGAGGAGCTGGCCGCGGCGCTGGCCGATTGGCCGCAGGCCTCGCGCGAGCGCTACCTTGATCTGCATTATCCGGCCTATTGGCTGACCTTCGACAGCGCCACCCATCTGCGTCACGCCCGCATGCTGCGCCGCGCCCGCGACGCCGGCTTGACCGTGGCCGTCGAGGTGCTGCCCGATCCCGAGCGCGCGGTTTCCGAGGTGCTGGTCGCCACCGACGACCATCCGGGGCTGTTTTCCAAGATCGCCGGGGCGATGGCCCTGGCCGGGGTCAATATTCTAGATGCCAAGATCACCACCATGTCCGATGGCGGGGCGCTTGATATCTTCACCGTCCAAACCCTTGAAGGGCACGCCATCGAAAAGGAAGAGCGCATCGCCCGGCTGGCCAAAACCGTGCGCGATGTACTGACGGGCGATCTGCCCTTGGAAAAGGCCCTGCGCCGCCAGCCGCCGCGCCTGCCCGAACGCACCCGCCACCTGACCGTGCCGCCGCGCGTCATCGTCGACAATCAGGCCTCCAAGACCCATACGGTGATCGAGATCAACGGCCGCGACCGCCCCGGATTCCTCTACGCGGTCACCCGGGCGCTGACCGATGTGGCGGTGCAGATCTCCTCGGCCCGGGTCTCGACCTATGGCGAGCGCGTGGTCGACAGCTTCTATGTCAAGGATGTGTTCGGCATGAAGATCGTCCACCGCGCCAAGCTGGCCCAGATCCGCGAGGCTTTGGAGGCGGCGATCACCCAGACCGTGCCGCGCAAAGTCGAAGAGGGGGCCGAGCAGGGGGCCGAAAAGGCCGACGCCGGGGAGATCGTCGCCGCCTGAGGCCTTCGCCCGTCTCGCGCCTTGCAAACACTCCGTTCCCGGGGCAGGCTCGCCTGCCGCCGCCCCCGTTTCCTTTCAAGGCCGAACCGCCCCCATGTCCCTGCTGCGCTCGATTTCCACCGTGGGCGGTTACACGCTGCTCTCGCGTATCACCGGCTTCGTCCGCGACATCCTGATCGCCCGCTATCTGGGGGCGGGAACGCTGTCGGACGCCTTTTTCGTCGCCTTCCGCTTCCCCAATCTGTTCCGCCAGATGTTCGCCGAAGGGGCCTTCACCGCCGCCTTCGTGCCGATCTTCGCCGGAGTCTCGGAAACCGAGGGCCGCGAGGCCGCCCATCGCTTCGCCGAGCAGGCCTATACGGTGCTGGCGCTGATCCTGGTGGTGCTGGTCGCGGGCATGGAGGTGGTGATGCCCTGGGCGATGTATGTGCTAGCGCCCGGCTTCGATGACATCGCCGGCAAGATGGAGCTGACCACCGAGCTGTCGCGGCTGGCCTTCCCCTATCTTTTCTTCATTTCGCTGACGGCGCTGCAGGCCGGCGTGCTGAATTCCATGGGGCGCTTCGCCGTCGCCGCCGCCGCGCCGATCCTGCTCAATCTCACCCAGATCGTCGCCCTGCTCGGCTTCGCCGATCTTGGCGAGACCCCGGGCCACGTTCTGGCCTGGAGCGTGTCGCTGGCCGGCGTGCTGCAGTTCCTGTGGCTTTATGTTCATTGCCGGCGGGCGGGGATGCCGATCCATTTCACCCGCCCCCGGCTGTCGCCCAAGGTCCGCCAGCTGGGCCGGCGGGTGCTGCCGGTGGTGTTCGGTTCGGGGCTTTATCAGGTCAATCTGCTGGTCGGCACCGTTCTCGCCTCGATGGTCAGCGATGGCGCGCTCAGTTACCTCTATTACGCCGACCGCCTGACCCAACTGCCGTTGGGCGTGGTTGGCGTGGCGGTGGGAACGGTGCTGCTGCCCTTGTTGTCGCGCCAGATCAAGGCCGGCAATGAAGAGGCGGCGCGGTGGAATCAGAACCGCGCCCTGGAGTTCTCGCTGCTGCTGACCCTGCCGGCGGCCGCCGCCCTGATCGCCATCGCCCATCCGATCATCACCGTCTTGTTCGAGCGCGGCGCCTTCACCGCCAGCGACAGCCATGCGACGTCCCAGGCGATGATCGCCTTCGCCGCCGGATTGCCGGCCTATGTGCTGATCAAGGTGTTCTCGCCGGCCTTCTACGCCCGCGACGATACGGCGACCCCGGTCAAGGTGGCGGCGGCGTCGATGCTGACCAATATCGTGCTCAATCTGTCGCTGATCTGGACGCTTGGCTATCTGGGCATCGCCATCGGCGCGGCGCTTTCAAGCTGGATGAACGCCCTGCTGCTTGGCGTCATCCTCCATCGGCGCGGCAAGCTCAATCTTGATCAGCGCATGATCTCGCGCCTGCCGCGCATGGTGCTGGCGACGGCGGCGATGGTCGGGGTGCTGCTGGTGCTGGCGGCCCGGTTTGACGGACCCTTGGCCGATGGTCAGGTGCTGCGCTCGCTGACCCTGGCCGGCATCGTCGTCGCCGGCGCCACCACCTATGGCCTAGCCGTTTTCCTCTTCCGCGCGGCGCGGATCGCCGACTTCCGGGGGATGGGGCGGCGCTAGATGTTTCGTCGGTGCCGCACCCGTGCCACGGCTTGGCGCCCCAGGTCGCCGATTACAGCGTCAAGATCGCCATCGGCGACATCACGGAACCGCCCCTCGTCCAAGTCGGAAAGTCCGATTTGCGCGGCCTCCCGCAACGCCTTCAGCTTGGCGGCTTCCCGGGCGGCCCGCTCTTCGATCAGCCGCAGCCCGTCGCGCAAAACCTCGCTGGCGTTCTGGTAACGGCCGGAGCCGACCAACTCGGCGATAAGCTTCTCATGGCGCTCGGTGAGCACGACAGTGCGCGTCGGCATCTCCGCCCTCCCTTTTCACATCACCACCGAAAAGAGCATCGCATATTGGCATAATCGGCCAATAACGCATTGGGGGGATGCCGCATGGCGCGGCCGTCATGGTGACCGGTGACGTCGAGGCCAAAGGATGGGGGCGCGCCAGGATGTCAGCGACAGCCACGCCAGAAAAGATAACGATACGTCGCTCTGAAACAGCCTGTAGGCCGGAAATTACCCATTCCAGACCCTCGGGATTTGCCCTCTGAAGGGCCTTAACGCCGCACCACCGGATGGGGGCGGCGGGACTGCCAGCCCAGGCGTTCGAGTTCGGGGATCGGATGTTCCTCGCGCGGCCAGCCGATGCACAGATAGGCCACGAAAGCCCACTCGGCGGGCACGTCCAGGGCGGCGGTGACGGTTTGGGGATCAAGCACCGACACCCAGCCCACCCCCAGGCCCCTGGCGCGCGCCGCCAGCCACAGGGTATGGATCGCCATCACCACCGAATAGCGCCGGGTTTCGGGCATGGTCGCCTGACCCAGGCCGTGGCCCTGGTCGGTCGCCTCGTCGCAGAACACCGCAAGCTGCAACGGCGCCTCGCGCAGGCCTTCGAGCTTGAGCCGGGCATAGGCGTCCTGGCGCTCTTCGGGCTGCAGGGCGCGGGCGGCGGCGTTGCAGCGGGTGAAGTCATCGATGATCACCCCGCGTCGGGCGCCATCGTCGACGCGCACGAAGCGCCAGGGCTGGCTGTTGCCGACGCTGGGCGCCAGATCGGCGCAGGCGAGCAGCCTTGCCACCGTCTCCTCGTCGATCGGGTCCTTGCGGAAATGCCTGACGTCGCGCCGCCACTGGAACAGGGCGTCGAGGCCGTCGCGGAAACTGGGATCGAAAAGGGGACCGGTGCGCATGGGCCGAAACTTACCCGTAAGGCCTGCAGAATTCCAGAGGCTTGACCGATGGGGGGGAATCGTCTACGCCGCGCCGATCCCTTTCCCAGGACTCGAGGCGCCGTCGCATGGCTCGTATCTTCTCGGGCGTTCAGCCCACCGGTAATCTGCATCTGGGCAACTATCTGGGGGCCATCCGTAATTGGGTGAAGCTCCAGACCGAATACGACTGCCTGTTCTGCATGGCCGATCAGCATGCGATCACCGTTTGGCAGGACCCCGAAACCCTGCGCCGCCACACCCGCGAGGTCACCGCCGGGCTTTTAGCGGCCGGCATCGATCCCAAGCGCAACATCGTGTTCAACCAGTCGACCGTACCCGCCCATGCCCAGCTCGCCTGGGTGTTCAATTGCGTGGCGCGCATGGGCTGGCTGAGCCGGATGACCCAGTTCAAGGACAAGGCGGGCAAGCACAAGGAGAACGCCTCGGTCGGGCTGTTCGCCTATCCCGACCTGATGGCCGCCGATATCTTGCTCTATAAGGCCACCCATGTGCCGGTCGGCGAGGATCAGAAGCAGCATCTGGAGTTGACCCGCGACATCGCCCAGAAGTTCAACAACGACTTCGGCGTCGAGCTGTTCCCGCTGCCCGAGCCGCTGACCCTGGGCGAGGCGACGCGGGTGATGTCCCTGCGCGACGGCACCAAGAAGATGAGCAAGTCCGACGAGTCGGATTATTCGCGCATCAATATGACCGACGACGCCGATGCCATCGCCCAGAAGCTGCGCAAGGCCAAGACCGATCCCGAGCCGCTGCCCGAAAGCGTCGAGGGCCTGAGCGGCCGGCCCGAGGCCGCCAATCTGGTCGGCATCTATGCCGCGCTGTCGGATCTGTCGAAGGCCGATGTTTTGGCCAAGGTCGGCGGTCAGCCGTTCAGCACCTTCAAGCAGGATCTGACCGATCTGGCGGTTTCGGTTTTGCAGCCGATCAACACGGAAATGGCCCGGCTGCTTGCCGATCCGGCTTCGGTTGACGCCGTGCTGCGCGACGGCGCCGAACGCGCCGGGGCGATCGCCGAGCCGATCCTGGCCGAGGTTTATGACACCGTCGGCTTCCTGCGCCCCTGAGGCCTTGCGCCAACGCCCCCCGCTCTCCGGAACCGATGAAGTCTGGCCGACGTTGCTTCGCCAGACTTCATCGCTTCCAGCGGGGGCTTGCGCGTCATGTCATCCACGACCTCATCGACCACGGGGATTTTCTTCGACCGCCTGATCGTCGGTGTCGATCGGCTGGTTACCGGCGGCCTTCTTCTCAAGATCGTCGTCGTGTTCGCTGTCGCCGCCGCCCTTTACTACCCGGTGGGCATGGCGATCACCCACCGCATCAACGATGACTTGGCTTATCAACCCGCCCCGACCGAGGCGTCGCAAACGGTGGCGATGGCGGCCGGGCTGATCGACCGCGAGGTGGCGCGCACGCCCTGGGTTGCCGACAGCCCGTGGTTCTTCGCCACCTCCGCCCTTGATGACATGGCCAATTTCCAGCAAGGGGTGATCAGCGGTCTGCACGGGGTGGTCGGCGCCTTCGGTGGCGCCCTGGCCGGGAATGATGGCGATCTCACCGCGGCGGTCGGCGGTCTGGCCTATCCCGGCGATCGCTGGCGGGCCTTTTTCGAAACCACCCCGACCACCCAACCGCCGAGCGAAGAGGTCTATCTGGAGGCGCGCAAGGCCCTTCTTTCCTATGACCGGCGGGCGAGCGCCGGCGAGGCGGTTTTTGATCCGAGCGCCCCGGCCCTGGCCGCCTTCCTGGTCCAGATCAGGGCGGAGGTCGCCGCCACCCTTCTGGGTATCGATCGCCAGATCGCCAGCGCCGGCGCCTTCAACCGCGCCAATGACGACGTCTATATGACCGCCAAGGGCCAAGCCTATGCCTGGGCGATGAGCCTTGCCGCCCTCGGCCGGGACGGCGCCGCCACCCTGGAGGCCGGCGCCGTCCCGGTGGCCTGGAGTCGCATGGTCGAGACCCTGAACAGGGTGGCGACCCTGCGGCCCTGGGTGGTGACCAACGGCGCGGCCGATGCCCTGATCGTGCCCAACCATTTGGCCAGCCAGGGCTTCTTGCTGGCGCGCGCCCAGGCCGACATCGACGCGGTGATCGCCGCCCTGGGTGGCTGATCCCGCCTCGCGGTGGCGATCGGGCGATCGCGGCTCGCGGTGGGGACCCGGCAATCGCGGGCTTGCGATTTGGCGCGCGGCCCTGTTCACTGGGGGTGATCGGGGCCGCCGTCAGGGTCGCCCGTCTCCCGGCCTGGAAGGTTCGATGCCTAACCCCGTGCTGGCCTTGTTTCCCGTGCCCTCTCCCGGCCGTCGCCGCCTTGCCCGCCGCGCCGCCGGGGTCTGCGCCCTGGCGACTTTTCTGCTGGGGGGGCTTGCCGCCCAGGCCCAGGTGCAGCCGCTGGTCGCCGATTTGTCCAAGCATCTGGTGGCGATCACCACCGCCTTTTCGGGCACCGATGTTTTGCTGTTCGGCGCCACCGATGGCCCGGGCGACGTGGTGATGGTGGTGCGCGGCCCGCGCGATAGCCATGTGGTCCGCCGCAAGGATAAGCTGGGCATCATCTGGGCCAATCAGGAAAGCGTCGTCTTCGACGAGGTGCCGACCTTTTATCGGGTGGCCTCGAACCGGCCCTTGGAAAGCTTCACCACCCCGGCGGTGTTGTCGCGCCATCAGATCGGCACCGCCTATCTGGCCTTGCCGGTGCGCGACGCCGATTTCTATGACGCGCCGACGCGGGCGGTGTTCCGCGACGCCTTTTTGCGGCTGAAGCGCCAGCAGGGGCTGTATGGCGGCATGGGCGAGGACTCGGCCGCTCCGGGCGACGATCGCATCGCCCTTCTCGACAACCGGTTGTTCCGGGCCAATCTATATTTCCCGGCCAATGTCCCGGTTGGCAGCTATATCGTTGAAGTCTATCTGTTTCGTGATGGCGAGGTGGTCAGCGCCGAAATCACGCCGCTGGTCATCAGCAAGATCGGCATCGGCGCCGAGATCTTCGATTTCGCCAAGCATCGGGCGCTGGCCTATGGTGTGGCGGCGGTGATCGTCGCCATCGCCGCCGGCTGGCTGGCTGGCGTCGCCTTTCGCAAGGCCTGATCGGCCCGCCCCCAGAGCTTTGATCGGAACCACCCTATGGATGCTGATGATCTGCCCGACGACTCCGCCCCCCTTGCCTCCCCCCCCTCCGTCGCCGAGGGGGTTCATGATGGCGTCGATGAGACCCATCCCCATGGCCGGACCTTTCTGGTGGTGGTCGATGACAGCGAGGAAATGAACGCCGCCCTGGCCTATGCCTGCCTGCGGGCGCGCGTCACCGGCGGCCGGGTCGCCCTGCTCCGCGTCATCGAACCCGCCGAGTTCCAGCACTTCGCCTTTATCGATTCCATCATGGAGCACGAGGCCCGCGAACGGGCCGAACAGCTGCTCCAGCGCATGGCCGCCGAGGTCAACCGCCGTTCGGGCCAACTGCCGATGCTCTATGTGCGCGAGGGCAAGGCGGTCGACGAACTGCTGTCGTTGATCGACGAAGAGCCGGGGTTGTCGATCCTGGTGCTGGCGGCGGGCAAGGGCAAGGACGGGCCGGGGCCGCTGGTCACCGCCTGCGGCAGTGGCCTGATGGCGCGGCTGCGCGTGCCCGTCACCATCGTGCCGGCCGGTTTGACCCCCGAGGATATTGAACGCCTCGCTTGACAGCCCGCCTGCTTCGGCCCAATTCGGAGGCGGGAGCGGCCCGCCGGCGCGGTCCCTTTCCCCCGGCCTTCCTCCTTTGTCGTCTTTCTAGAAAGCGCCCCTGATGTTTATTCAGACCGAACGCACTCCCAATCCCGCCAGCCTCAAGTTCCTGCCCGGCAAGGCGGTTCTACCCGGTGGCGGGCGCGATTTCGCCGATGTCGGCGCGGCCGGGCCCTCGCCGCTCGCCCGTCGGCTGTTTGCCATCGACGGGGTGACCGGCATCTACCTTGGCGCCGATTTCATCACCGTCAGCAAGGCCGAGGCCGAGGATTGGCAGGTGATCAAGCCGCTGGTCCTGGGCGCGATCATGGAGCATTTCACCTCGGGCGAGCCGGTGCTGATCGCCGGCACCGCCGCCGAGAGCGCGGGAAGCGCCGAGGACGACGAGGTCGTCCGCCAGATCCGCGATCTGCTGGAAACCCGGGTGCGCCCGGCGGTGGCCCAGGATGGCGGCGATATCGTGTTCGATCGCTTCCAGGATGGCGTCGTCTATCTGCACCTGCGCGGCTCGTGCTCGGGCTGCCCCAGTTCCACCGCCACCCTCAAGCACGGCATCGAAAACATGCTGCGCCACTACATTCCCGAGGTCGAGGCGGTCGAAGCGGTCCTCTGAGGGCTTTCCGACCCGCCATCGCCCGTCTCCTTGCCGGCCGGTGCGTCGCGTGCCGTCGGCGGGGAGCGGGCGAATAGATCGGGGGGATCGGCCTCGCTGCCCGGGCGCAGGTCGGCCATGCCCACCCCGATTAGGCGAAAGCGCCGGCCATCGGTTTCGCGTTCAAGCAAACGCCGGGCGGCGCCGGCGATCACCTCGGCCCGGGCGGTCGGGTCGCCCAAGCGGGCGTGACGGGTCAGGATGCGGAAGTCATGGGTCTTGAGCTTCAGCACCACCGTCGCCCCGGCCAGGGCGTTGCGGGTCAGGGCGCGGGCCACGCGCTCGCTTAACGGGCCCAGGGCGCGGGCGAGATCGGGCAGGCGCGACAGATCGCGCTCGAAGGTGGTTTCGGCCGAGATGCTTTTGGTTTCGCGATCGGGGCTGATCGTCCGGCCGCCCCGCCCCCAGGCGTGGGCGTGCAGCGCCCGGCCGATCTTACCAAAGCGGGCGAGCAAATCGGCCTCGGGCCGGCCCTGAAGATCGCCGATGGTGTGCAGGCCCAATTCGGCCAACCGGCGTTCGGTCGCCGCTCCCACCCCATGCAGGCGTTTGACCGGCATCGGCGCCAGCAGGGCCGGGGCCTCGGCCTCGTCGATCACGGTGAACCCCTGGGGCTTGTTCATGTCGCTGGCCAGCTTGGCCAGGAAACGGTTCGAGGACAGCCCGATCGACACGGTGATGCCGATCTCGCGCTCGACCCGGCGGGCGATCGTCGCCAAACTGACCGCCGGCGGCCGGGCGAAACGGTGTTCGCCTTCGGAAAGATCCAGATAGGCCTCGTCAAGCGACAGCGGCTCCAGCCTATGCGTCGCCTCGAGCATGATCGCCCGCACCTGGGCGCTGACGGCCTTGTATTTCGCCATATCGGGGGGGATGACCACGGCCTCGGGGCAGAGCTCCAGGCATTTGAACATCGGCATCGCCGAGCGCGCGCCAAAGCGCCGGGCGATGTAACAGGCCGTCGTCGCCACGCCGCGGCCGCCGGGATGGCCAACGATCAGCGGTCGGTCGCGCAGGCTGGGATTGTCGCGCTTTTCCACCGAGGCGTAAAAGGCGTCGCAGTCGATATGGGCGATATCCAGAAGGGCGAGCCCGGGATGGCGAACCACCCGCGCCGATCCGCAGCCCGGACAGCATCCGCTGGGTGTCAGCACCTCGCATAGACAGTCGCGACAGAGGCCGGTCATGGGGAAATCCGCTGGTTTTCCGGGGCGGGGTCCGCCAATGTACCCTAAATGTTCTTATGGCGGAAGAGCGGGCCGCCCGGCGATGATTCCGTGACCCGCCCGGGCGGGGCGAAGGGCCCGGAGAGGGGAGACAGAGGGGGAAGCAATGGCCTGGATGCGGGCTTTGGCGGTTTTGGTGTCGTGGCTGGTCGTGTCTCTGGTCGGCGCCTGCGCCCCCATCGACAGCTTTCAGGCCGGTTTATGCGAGCGCGCCCTGCTCGCCCTGGTGCCGGCCGAGGCGCCGGTGGCGATCCTCGACCGCGCCAGCTTTTCCACCGCCGATGGCGGAGCCGGTTTGCGCCTGACCTATCAACTGGGATCGGGGGAATCCACGGGGGCGCTGACCTGCCTGTTCGCCGGCCAAGGCCTTGATGCCAACCGCCTGGAGCTGCGTGCCGTGGTCGACGAGGGGCGTGGGCCCTTATCGGCGGCCCGGCTGCATATGCTCAAACGCTTCTGGCTTGATCGGCCCGAGGCCGGGGCCGAGCGCACGGCGCGGCTGGCCGACGGCGCCCTGGCGGTGGTGGCCGAGATCCCGATCGATCTCGCCTATTTCCTCCAGCAAACCCTTAACGCCCTGCCGGTGATCGCGCTTTATGGCCTGCTGGCCGCCAGTTACACCCTGATCTATGCCCTGGGCCGGACGATCCTGCTGGTGTTTGGTGAACTGGCGATGATCGGCGCCATGGCCTGTTTCGCCGGGGTGGCGCTTTTCTCGGGGCTGGGCGGGCTGGGGACCGCCGGGGTGGTGGGCGGCGCTGTGGTCTTCGCCCTGCTCGCCAGCGCCGTTCACGGCGACGCCCTGCGCCGTCTGGTGCTTCAGCCCGCCGCCGGGCGCACGCCGCTTGCCCTTCTCGTCGCCTCCTTCGCCCTGGCCATCGTTGTTCAGGACTATGTCCGCTTGTCGCAAGACGCCGGCGACCGGCTGTTGCCCACCCTTCCCGGGCGGACCCATGTGCTGGCCCGCGCCGGCGAGTTTGTCGTCGCCGTTACCGATTTCCAACTTGTTCTGGTTGGCGGCGCCGGCATTGTGCTTGGCGCCCTGGTTTGGGGGATGGGGCGCGGGCGCTTTGGCCGATGCTGGCGGGCGATGGCCGAGGATCCGCAGATGGCAACCCTGTGCGGGGTGTCGAAAACCCGGCTGTGGGCGATCTGCTTCGCCCTGGCGGCTACCCTCGCCGGGCTGGCCGGCGTGGTGGTGCTGCTGCGCTTTGGTTTGGCCAATGCCTTCATGGGCGCCATGCTCGGCTTCAAGGCGCTGACGGCCGCCGTGGTCGGCGGGATCGGCCGCATCCAGGGCGCCATCCTGGGAGCGGTGGTGATCGGCGGCCTGGAGACCTATTGGGCCGCCTATTTCGACATGGCCTGGCGCGATGTCGCCGTTTTCGCCCTGCTCGCCGCCGCCCTGGTGCTGCGTCCCCAGGGGCTGGTCGGACTTGCCGAGCGGCCCGACCGGGTGCTCCGGCCCTGATGTTGCGGCAAACGCACTTCATGTTCTGTCAATGAAAAAATAAAATTTAGGATCTTTTTCCTCGGGGGGGCGTTAAAATAGCAACAGACGGTCCCACATCTCAGAGGCGTCGCAACGCCGGAGGAAAACGATGATGAAGACGGTTCGCTCCCTTGTCCCCACAGCGGTGTTTTTGTCCTTGGCTCTGACGGCGTGCCAGACCTCCACGCCCGGTGCCGGGCGGAGTCTGGCGTCGGTCAACGACAGCGGTGATCAGGGGGCGATGGCGCGGACGGCGGCGGTTTCGCCGGCATCGGCCGACTCGTCCGCCAGCGATCCCTCGGCGACGGACTCGACGCCGATCCAGGATTCCCAGGAGGCCAAGGCCGAGGAAAAGGGCTTCCATCAGATCCGGGGCGAGCAGCTCAAGACCCTGGTGTCGGGCAAAAGCTACTCTTTCACCCATCCCCGGGGCGCCGAGATCACCATGACCTTCCGCCCCAATGGGCAGACCGAGGCCAATTGGAAGCATCCAACCGGGATGACCGGTCAGTTCCAGGAAAAATGGACGATCGCCAATAACGAGCAGCTTTGCGGGACCGGCGACGAAGGCACCAAATGCGGCACGATGTTCCAGCGCGACGACAAGCTGGTGAAGATCTTCACCAGCGGGCGGGTCGATGAATGGACCCCGGTGCAGAACGTTGCCGCCCGATAGGGATTTCTTTCGCCACGGCGCCGCCTCCGCCCCCTGGCGAGAGACCGCCCGGCGGCCCACCCCCGGCTCCCCCAGGGGGGTGGACGGTCGGATAAAAACGGAAAACCCGCCACCGGATCCCGGGGCGGGTTTTCTTTAATTATCGGAACACAGCGCCTTGATGGCGCGTCCCGGAAAAGTGGTGGAGCCGAGGGGAATCGAACCCCTGACCTCAGCAGTGCGATTGCTGCGCTCTCCCAACTGAGCTACGGCCCCCCATGGGAACAGGGCGCGGATATTGGCGGCGACGACGGCGGCTGTCAAGGTCAAAGCGACGCGAGGCTTCCGCTGCAGCGAAGACGGGCCGGGCGGGGGGCCGGGCCGGGCGGTTGACGCGCTTGCGCCGGCCCCCTGCGGGCATTAAGGTCGAAAGCTTCATCAACGACCACAACCGGGAACCTCCATGGACGTCGTTATCATTCCGCTGGTTCAGGTTATCTCCATCGCCATTGATATTTTCATCTGGTTTCTCATCGCTTCGGCGGTGCTAAGCTGGTTGGTCGCCTTCAATGTGGTCAACACCAGCAACCGCTTCGTCTATACGGTGGGGGATTTCCTCTATCGCCTGACCGAACCGGTGCTGCGGCCGATCCGGCGCATCCTGCCCGATATGGGGGGCATCGACCTGTCGCCGATCGTGCTGATCCTTCTTCTTTATTTCATTCAGAGCGTCATCGCCGGCCTCGCCATCCGTATGCTCTAGGACCCGACCCGTGTCCGAGGCCCTGGCCCAGGGACCGCTGACGCCCTGCGCCGGCGGTCTGCGCCTCGCCCTGCGTCTGACCCCCAAGGCCGGGCGCGACGGGGTGAGCGGCGTGGTCGCCGAGGCCGACGGGTCGCTGGTGGTCAAGGCCTCGGTCACCGCCGTACCCGAGGACGGCAAGGCCAATGCCGCCCTTCTCAAGCTGCTCTCCCGCCAATGGAAGCTGCCCAGAAGCAGCCTCGCCGTGGTTCACGGCCAGACCGACCGCCGCAAGGTGATCGAGATCAGCGGCGAGCCCGCCCTGCTCACCCCCAGGCTGGTCGCCTGGGTCGATAGCCTGCCCCGGCTGTAGGCCCGGCATGGGCGGCGGTCGCGGCGGCTTCGCCACTGTGCCGCTCGCCCTGCTGATGGTCACCCTGGCCGGCGTTATCGTGCTGGCCCGTCTGGCGCCGGGGTCCCCCGATGATCTGCGTCAGGCCAAGCTGACCCACGCCAAGATGGCGGCGCTGGAGCGCGCCCTTGTCACCTTCGCCGCCCTTCAGGGCCGCCTGCCCTGCCCCGCCGCCCTCGCCCAGGGCGACGAGGCGCCTTGCGCAGACGCCGTCGTCAGCCTGGGCGGCGTGCCGACGGCAAGTCTCGGCCTCGATCCCACGGCCGGCCGCGACGCCTGGGGGCGGTTGTTCACCTATGGGGTTACCACGGCCCTGGCCCGCCCCGGCGGCTGGACCGGCGGCGCGGCCGGCGCGGTGATCGTTCGGCCACGCCCGGGCATCACCAAGCCCAAGGCCTGGGTGCTGGTCAGCCACGGCGAGAATGGGCGCGGCGCGCGGCGGGCCAACGCCACGCTGGTCGATGATCCGGCCGGTCCGCGCGAAAGGGATAACCTGGGACGTCCCCCCGATGGCGATATGCCGGGCTTTGCCGCCGGTCCCCATGATGGGGCCGAGCCGGGCGGGGAGGGCTATGACGACCTGCTGCGCGCCGGCGATCCGCCCTGAAAAGGCCGCTTCGGGATTTGCTCCCCTGTGAAAATCCAAGAGGGGTGTGAGCGACATAGGTCACCCACACCCCTCTAAGGGCCTCTCCGATCCGGGTGCTTCCTTGGTTTTAGCTGCGCAGGCTGCCGCCGGTCAGCTTGGTGACGGCGCCGACGATGCGCGCCGAGACCGCCTCGATCTCCTCGTCCGACAGGGTATGGTCGGTGGGCTGCAAGGTGACCGACAGGGCCAGGGATTTGCGCCCGGCTTCCAGGCGATCGCCTTGGTAGACGTCGAAGATCACCACGTCGGTGATCAAGGCCTTATCGGCGCCGCGCGCCGCCTTGATCACCGCGTCACCGGCGACCCCGGCCTCGACGACGAAGGCGAAGTCGCGGGCGACGGGCTGGAAGGGCGACAGCGTCAGCGGCGGCCGGGTCTTGCTCGGCCGGCCCTTGGGCAAGGGCAGGGCATCAAGATCAAGCTCGAAGCCGACCATCGGCCCCTTGACGTCGAGCAGGGCCAAGGCCGCCGGATGGATCTCGCCGAAGGCCGCGAGCACGGTGCGGCCCAGGCGGATCTGCCCCGACCGTCCGGGATGGAACCACGCCGGGGCGTCGGCGCTGACTTGAAGCGAAGCCGTCGGCGCGCCGGCGGCCTCGATCGCGGCCAGCACATCGGCCTTGATGTCATACAGATCGGCATCGCGCGCCGGCCGCGACCAATGGCGGGGGGCGATCTTGCCGGCGCGCAGGCCGGCGGCCACCAGGGTCTGCTGGCCGGGCTCGCCGCCATGGAAGCGCGGACCAACCTCGAACAGCCCGAGGTCGCCATAGCCGCGCGCGGCGTTGCGGCCGGCGGCGGCAATCAGATTGGGCAGGATCGACGGCCGCATGGCGTCGAGATCGCTGCTGATCGGATTGGCCAGCACCAAGGCGTCCTGGCCACCGCCAAAGCCTTTGGCCACGGCGCGCGGCAGGAACGACCAGGTCACCGCTTCAAGCATGCCGCGCGTCGCCAGGGTGCGCTTCACGGTGATCATCCGCCGTTGGCCGGGGGTGAGCACGGCCTTGGGCATCGGATCGCGGGGCAACGGCACGGCCGGGACCAGATCGAAGCCGTGCAGGCGCACGACTTCCTCGATCAGATCATGTTCGGCGCCGATATCGACCCGCCACGACGGCGGGTCGACCCGCAGGGCCTCGGCGCCGTCGTCTTCGACCGTGCAGCCCAGGGCGCGCAGTTTCGCCACCATCTCGGCGCGCTCGACGGCGACGCCGCCCAGGCGGGCGACGCGGGCCGGACGCAGGGCGATGGTGCGCCGCCAAACCGGCGGGGCGCCGGCGATCACCAGCTCGCTAGCCTCGCCGCCGCACAGATCAAGGATCATCCGCGTCGCCAACTCGGCGCCCAGCAGGCAGCTTTCGGGATCGACGCCGCGCTCGAACCGATAGCGGGCGTCGGAGTCGATGCCGAGGAAGCGCCCGGCGGCGGCGGTATTGGCCGGATCGAACAGGGCGGATTCCAGGAAAACATTGACGGTGTTTTCGTCAACGCCCGTGTCCTCGCCGCCCATGATGCCGCCCAACCCCTGGGGACCGGCGCCATCGGCGATGGCGACCACCGGGGCGTCAAGCGTGTAGCTGCGGCCATCAAGGGCGCGCAGGATTTCGCCCTGGCGCGCCGGCCGGGCGGTGATCGTCGTACCGGTCAGCTTGTCGGCATCGAAGACATGCAGCGGCCGGGCGCGGTCGAAGGTGACGTAATTGGTGATATCGACCAGCAGGCTGATCGGCCGCACGCCGATGGCGTTCAGCCGGTCCTTGAGCCAAGCCGGGCTTTCGCCGTTGCGCACGCCCCGGAAGTACCGCCCGACATAGTGGCTACAGGCGCCGCTGGCCAGAGTTTCCGGGTCGATCGCCACGCCGATCGGGCTGGGGAAGCGGCCGGGGATCGCCGTGAGCGTGTCGGCGATCACCCCGCCCAGGCCGCCGGCGGCCAGATCGCGGGCGATGCCGCGCACGCCCAGGGCGTCGGCGCGGTTGGGGGTGATGGCGATGTCGATCACCGGATCAAGGGCCAGCACATCGACCAGCGGCACGCCGACGGGGGTGTCGGCGGGCAGTTCGATGATGCCGTCGTGATCCTCGCCCAGGCCCAATTCGCGGGTCGAGCACATCATGCCCTGGCTTTCGATGCCGCGGATCTTGCCCTTCTTCAGCACATCGCCGGTGGCCGGGATGACGGCGCCGGGCAGGGCCAGGGCCACCTTCAGGCCGGTGCGGGCGTTGGGGGCGCCGCAGACGATCTGCAAAATATCCGTCCCGCTATCGACCCGGCAGAGCTTCAGCCGGTCGGCATCGGGATGGGGGCCGGCTTCGATGACATGGCCGACGACAAAGGGCGCCAGCGCCGCTGTCGGGTCTTCGATGGCGTCGACCTCCAGGCCGAGCGCCGTCAGCTTTTCGGCGATATCGGCCACGCTGGCCTGGGTGTCGAGGTGGTCCTTGAGCCAGCCGATGGTGAACTTCATCGCGACAGCCCTCCGTGCAGGGTGGGAAGATCAAGCGCGGCGAAGCCGTAATGGCGCAGCCAGCGCAGATCGGACTCGAAGAAGGTCCGCAGATCGGGGATGCCGTATTTCAGCATGGCGATGCGCTCCAGGCCCATGCCGAAGGCGAAGCCCTGATACTCCTCGGGATCAAGGCCGCAGGCGGTCAGCACATTGGGATGGACCATGCCGCAGCCGAGAATCTCCAGCCACGAGTCGCCCGCGCCGATCTTCAACGCGCCGCCCTTGCGCGAACAGCCGATATCGACCTCGGCCGAGGGCTCGGTGAAGGGGAAGAAGCTGGGGCGGAAGCGCATCGGCAGATCGTCGACCTCGAAATAGGCGCGGACGAATTCGTGCAGACAGCCTTTCAAATGGCCGAAATGGGTCGCCTTGTCGATGACCAGCCCTTCGAACTGGTGGAACATCGGCGTGTGCGTCATGTCGGAATCGCAGCGGTAGGTACGGCCGGGCGCCAGGATGCGGATCGGCGGCTTGCGGCCCATCATCGTGCGGATCTGCACCGGCGAGGTATGGGTGCGCAGCAGGTGGCGGCTGCCGTCTTCGCGGGTCGGCAGGAAAAAGGTGTCGTGCATGGCGCGCGCCGGATGGCCGGGCGGAAAATTCAGCGCCGTGAAATTATGGAAATCATCCTCGATCTCGGGGCCCTCGGCCACCTCGAAGCCCATCTGGGCGAAGATAGCGACCACCTCTTCCCAGGTCTGGCTGATCGGATGGATGGCGCCGGTCGCCTCGGGGGCCGGGGCCAGCGAGACATCAAGGCGCTCGCGGGCCAGCTTGGCTTCAAGGGCGGCGGCGGCGAGATCGGCCTTGCGGGCGTCAAGGGCGGCGGCGATCTCGTCCTTGACCAGATTGAGCGCCTGACCGGCGGCCTTGCGGGCCTCGGGATCCATGGCGCCCAGGGTTTTCATCAGCCCGGTGATCTGGCCCTTCTTGCCCAGGGCGGAAACCCGGATGGCGTCGAGCGCGTCCAGATCCCCGGCCTCGGCGACGGCGGAAAGCAGGGTGCCGCGCAGGTCTTCCACATTATCCATGACGTCTGTCCTGGTCCTGTCCTGGTGCCGTCCCACCCCCGATGGTCCGCTCCCGGGGAACGGCCGCCGGACGCGGGCGCAAGAAAAACGGGGGCCGCCCCGTGGCGACCCCCGTTTGGTCCGTTAGCGTAACTGATCCATTCCCGGAACGATCCGGGATCGAATCAAGCCGCCTGTTCGGCCGTCGTGTCGAGCGCCGCCTTGGCCTGGGCCACGAGGCTGGCGAAAGCCGCCGGCTCGGTGACCGCGAGGTCGGCCAGGATCTTGCGATCGAGTTCGATGCCGGCGCGGATCAGGCCGTTGATGAACTGGCTGTAGGTCAGGCCCTGTTCGCGGGCGCCGGCGTTGATGCGCTGGATCCACAACGAGCGGAAATTGCGCTTCTTGGCGCGACGGTCGCGATAGGCGTACTGAAGGCCCTTCTCGACCTTTTCGATCGCGATGCGGAAGTTCGTGGAATTACGGCCACGGTAGCCCTTCGCAAGGTCGAGGACCTTCTTATGGCGGGCGTGGTTGGTCTTGGCGTTTGTTGCGCGGGACATGGGAAAGCCTCTCGGGTCGTGCTATCGTCGGTGTTTATGCCAGAAGAACGGCGATCAGCCGTAAGGCATGAACTTCTTCACGATGCGCTGATCCGCGTCGCAGAGGATGAAGGTGCCGCGCGCCTGGCGCTTCATCTTCGTTCCCTTGTTGGAAAGCAGATGGCTCTTGTAAGCGACCTTGACCTTGATCTTGCCGGTACCGGTCAGGCTGAAGCGCTTCTTCACCGCGCTCTTGGTTTTCAACTTGGGCATTTCGGGTTCCTTTGTCCGCCGAAGAGCGCCCGCAAGCGGGCGAACGGCTGGTTGTCTTGAAGGGCGACTGGGCATGCCCGGGGCCGAAAAGGGCCCACAGCCGCGCCGCCCGGATTTCACGGAAGCAGGGGTTATACAGAACCGCGCCGCGGGGCGCAACAGGAGTCCTGATCCTTCGCCGGACGGGGCGCAAGCAAGACGCCGGAGCTGGCGCAACCAAGGGGCTTGGCTATCGTTTGTGGCGTGGCCGCACCGCAGGGGTTCGGCCACAGTGGAGCCCCCCCCTTTGACCCTTCGCCAACAACTGACAACGGTCCGCTGGCTGTTGACCGGCCTGTTCGCCATGATGCTGCTGGTCTTTTTGTACTTCGGCCGCGACGTGCTGATGCCGATCGTTCTCGCCTTGCTGCTCGCCCTGATGCTGAGTCCGATCGTCCGCCTGCTGCGCCGGCGCAAGGTGCCCGAGGGGGTGGCGGCGGTGGTGGTCACCCTGGGCTTCGCCGCCGGCATGCTGCTGATCGGCTTCACGATCAGCGGTCCGGTGGCGACGTGGCTCGAGGATGCGCCCTCGATCGGCAAGCGCATCGCCCACAAGCTGTCGTCTTTGCGCGAATCCTTCGATGTGGTGCTCGATGCCAGCCGTCAGGTCGAAGAGGCGGCCGATACCTCGTCCAAGGACAATACCGATCGCGTGGTGATGGCCCAGCCCGGTCTGCTGGTCAAAGCCGCCGATAGTCTGGCCTCGGGCTTCACCACCTTTGGCGTGACCATCGTCATCACCCTGTTCTTCCTGGCCTCGGGCAGCATGTTCACCGAGAAGATCGTTCACGTGATGCCGCTGTTTCGCGACAAGCTGCGCGTGCTCCGCGTCGTGCGCGATATCGAGACCGAGGTGTCGTCCTATCTGCTGACCGTGGCGATGATCAACGCCGGTCTGGGCGTGGCCGTCGGCTGCGCCCTGTGGCTGGCGGGGATGCCCAACGCCTTCCTGTGGGGCGGCATGGCCATGGTGCTTAACTTCCTGCCCTATATCGGCTCGATGATCGGTATTTCCCTGGTCGCCCTGGTGTCCTTCGTCACCTTCGATTCCCTGGGCCAAGCCCTGATCCCGCCGCTTAGCTATCTGGCGGTGACCTCGGTCGAGGGGCAGTTCCTTACCCCAGCGATCGTCGGCCGCCGGCTGGAGCTCAACGCCTTGTCGGTGATGCTGGCCGTGTTGTTCTGGGCGTGGCTCTGGGGGATCGTCGGCGCCCTGATCGCCGTGCCGCTGCTGGTCGTCGTCAAGGTCGTGTGTTCCCATTTCGAAGGACTGGCCGTGGTCGGCGAGTTCCTCTCGGCCCGCCGGCCGTTTTCCGATCAGGTCAAGGACGGCGCATAGGCCCCAGTGCCGCCCCCTCCCCCCTCCTCAGCGAGCGCTGGACATTAGGGGCAATTGCCCCTAATGCTGGACTCTCGCCTTGGGAGAGGAAATGGGGAGGGGGAATGGCTATGGCTATGGCGGGGGCATCGGAAAGCGTCTGTACCTGCGCGTCGTTGCGTCAGGCGACCCGCCACGTCAGCCGCTTCTATGACGCCATGCTCGCCCCCTCGGGATTGGGCGTCAATCAATACGCCCTGCTCGCCCGTCTCGCCCGTCTGGCGCCCTGTCCCCAACACGTTCTGGCCGACGCCCTGGTCATGGACCGGTCGACCCTCGGCCATCTGCTGCGGCCGCTCGAGCGTCGGGAACTGATCGGGGTGAGCATTTCCAAAAGCGATCGCCGCTCCCGTCTGCTGGCCTTGACCCCGGCCGGCGCCGCCTTGTTGGCCCAGGCCCGGCCGCTCTGGCAAGAAGCCCAGACCCGGATCGAGGCGGTCTTTGGCGCCGAGGCGCTGGCGACCCTGCGCGCCCTGCTGACAGGCTTGGCGCAAACCGATCTCGGCCCCTGTCCTCGGCCCCCTCCTGCGGCCCCGTCCTCGGCGGCCGTTTCCTAACCATGGCTTTTTTTTCACAAACGGAGACCGTGATGCGCTGTCTTATTCTGGGTGCGGGGGGCATTGGTGGCTATTTCGGCGGACGGCTGCTGGCCGCCGGCCGCGATGTCACTTTTCTGGTTCGCCCGGCCCGCGCCGCCCGGCTGGCCCAAGGGCTGAGGATCATCAGCCCGCGCGGTGATCTCGCCCTGCCGGCGCCGCCGCTGGTCACCAGCCAAACCCTGACCGGGACCTATGATGTGGTCATGGTGTCGTGCAAGGCCTATGACCTGGAGAACGCCATCGACACCATCGCCCCGGCGGTCGGGCGCGAAACCGTCATCGTGCCGCTGCTCAACGGCTTTGGTCATCTTGATACTTTACGCGCCCGCTTCGGGGCGGAACGGGTGCTGGGTGGCTATTGCCTGATTTCGGTCACCCTTGATGGCGAGGGCGGCATCGCTCACTTCAATCAGGCCGATGTTCTGCGCCTGGGCGAGATCGCCGGCGGCCCGTCCGAACGCGTGCGGGCGATCGGCGCGATGCTGGGCGGGGCCGGCTTCGACTTCGCGGTCAGCGACGATATCGTTCAGGAAATGTGGGAGAAATGGGTGTTCATCGCCACGACGGCCAGCGCCACCTGCCTGATGCGCGCCGCCATCGGCGATATCATCGGCGCCGGCGCCGGCGATGTGACGCTTGGCCTGTTGGCGGAATGCGAGGCGATCGCCAGCGATAACGGTCATCCGCCGGGCGAGGCGGCGCGCAAGCGGGCCCGCGACCAACTTACCGACGCGACCTCGCCGATCATGGCCTCGATGCTGCGTGATATCGAGCGCGGCGGGCCGGTGGAGGCCGACGCCATCCAGGGCGAGATGCTGCGCCGGGCCGGCGATCGTCCAGCGCCGCTGCTTCGTCTCGCCCATGCCCATCTGCGCGCCTATGAAGCGCGCCGCGCCCGCCAATCCTGATCCCCCCCTATGCCCAGCCAAAGCGGCCGGGCGGAGAGCGCCGATGCCGACCAAACGCCCGCCCGCCGGTCTGCACTACGCCTGGATCGTCGCCGCCGTCACCTTTCTCGTCTTGCTAGTCGGCGCGGGGATCCGGGCGACGCCGGGCATCCTGATCGTGCCGCTCGAGCGGGACTTCGGCTGGTCGACGGCGACGATCAGCACCGCCATCGCCGTCAATATCTTCCTGTTTGGCATGATCGGCCCCTTCGCCGTGGCGGTGATGGAGCGCTTCGGTCTGCGTCGCAGCGTGGTTGGCGCCCTGCTGGTTCTGGCCGGCGGGGTGGCGCTGACGACGCTGATGAGCAAGCCCTGGCATATGGTCGTGTTGTGGGGGCTGGTGGTCGGATCGGGAAGCGGGATGATCGCCCTGGTGCTGGGCGCTACGGTGGCCGGACGCTGGTTTGGCAAGCGGCGCGGTTTGGTGCTTGGCCTGCTGACCGCGTCCAGCGCCACCGGCCAGCTTATCTTCCTGCCCATTCTCGCCCATATCAGCGTCGATCAGGGCTGGCGGACGATGGCGCTGGTGGTGGCCGGCGCCGCCCTGCTGTTGGTGCCGTTGGCCGGGCTTTTGCTGCGCGATCGGCCCGGCGATCTGGGTCTGCCCCGCTACGGCGAAACCACCCTGGAGCCGCCGCCCGGCGTGCCGATCAATCCGCTGCGCCGGGCGACCAGCGCCCTGGCCTTGGGCTTGCGCTCGCGGGATTTCTGGCTGCTCTCAGGCACCTTCTTTATTTGCGGCGCCTCGACCAATGGTCTGGTCGGCACCCATATGATCGCCGCCTGTTTTGATCAGGGCATTCCCGAGGTCGCCGCCGCCGGCCTGCTCGCCCTGATGGGGCTCTGCGATCTGGTGGGCACCACCGCCTCGGGCTGGCTGACCGATCGCTATGACAGCCGCGTGCTGCTGATCTGGTATTATGGCCTGCGCGGGGTGTCGTTGCTGTTCCTGCCCTATGCCTTCGACCTGGATGTCTATGGCCTGTCGCTGTTCGCGGTGTTCTACGGCCTGGATTGGATCGCCACCGTTCCGCCCACCGTGCGGCTGGCCGGACAGGCCTTCGGCGAAGGCAACGCCGCCTTGATGTTCGGCTGGATCGCCGCCGCCCACCAGATCGGCGCCGCCACCGCCGCCTGGGCGGCCGGCGCCCTGCGCACGGCGAGCGGCGTCTATGACGGCGCCTTCTTCTCGGCCGGTCTGCTCTGTCTGATTGCCGTGGTGCTGGTCGTCTTCATCGGTCGCGGACCGCGCCAGACGCCGATCGGCCGGGTGGCGATGGAAAAACCCTAAGCCGACAAGGTGCGGGTCAGCAGAGTTCGTCTTCCAGGCGACGCAGGATGGTCAGCCCCTCCTCGTCGTCATTGTCTTCGAACAACTCGTCGATATAGCCGATGGCGCCGCACAGCAGGCATAGGCTGTCGGCGGTGCGCGCCAGGGTCTTGTCGGCATCGGCGAGCTTGGCCTTGAAGTGCTCCCAAAAGGCGTTGCTTTTGGCCGGATCGGCGACATGGAACAAGATGCGCGCGATCAATTGCTGGCTGAGGCCTTCCACATTGACGCCCTGGAAGGTCACATAGCGCCGGGGCATGTGGGCCGGTCCGTCCATGGTCATGATATCCCCCGAAATCGCTGAAGAGAAACTGGGTGCGAGGATGAGAATGACCATCCTCCCCGCCGCCGTCAGCGGCCATTCACCAACCGCCGCCGTTTTGCGTGAAGGGTGGTCTGCGGGCCCTAGATGGCCAGAAGGCCGCGCAGTCTGGTGACCTGGGCGCGGCCGATTGGCACCAGATCGCCAGCACCCGTATCCATCACCAGCAGCCCGCCGCTCTCGCGCTTGCGGAAGGCGCGGACATGGGCAAGGGCGACGATATAGGAGCGATGGACGCGCAGGAACTGGTCGGGATCCAGGCGGCGCTCAAGCTCGGCCAGGGCCAGCGGACAGAAGCTATGGCCAAAAGCGGTGTGGACCCTGCTGTAATGGCCATCGGCCTCAAGGTAAATCACGCCGGCCGTATCGACGAATTCGGTGGTCTCGCCCAGGCCCAGCGGCACCTTGCGCAGATACCCCGGCGGGGCCGGCCGCGCGCTTGGCCCCTCTTTGGTCTCGCGGCTCTCGCCGACCGCCGTCAGCACCAGGGCGAAGGCGGTTTCGCCCTGGCCGGTCAGGGCGCTGGCGCGGATCAGCACCGGGCCGCCGCGCAGCGACAGCACCGCCGTCGCCGCCGGGCCGGAGGGGCCGCGCGCGGTTTTGAGCAGCACCGCCACCTTGGGGCGCAGCGGTGGCGGATGGAGATCAAGGATCGGCCGGCCGAGCAGCGCCCCGGGCTTGTCGAGGCCAAGCAGGCTCAAGGCGCCCGGCGATACCGCCGTGACCGTCAGATCATCGGCGAGCAGCAGAACCCCGGTTTCGGCCCGGCGCAAGTTATAGGCAAAATCGTCCATCGCCCCTCCGCCCCGGGTGATTAATGGGCCTCGGCCCACGAGGCGGCGATGCCGGTGTCGACCTCCAGGGGGACGGTTCTTTCCCCTTGGTCGTCGGTCAGGGTGACCGCGGTTTCCATCACCCGCTTGACCAGGGCGGCGGCGGTTTCGGCCTCGGCCTCGGGCGCTTCGAAAATCAGCTCATCGTGGACCTGAAGCAGCATGCGGGTGGCAAGGCCGGCCTGTTCCAAGGCAGGGGGCAAGGCGATCATCGCCCGCTTGATGATATCGGCCGCTCCGCCCTGGATCGGGGCGTTGATCGCCTGACGCTCGGCGAAGGCGCGGGCCGCCGGGTTCTTGTCCTGGATGCCGGGGATGGGGATGCGCCGGCCAAAGGGGGTGGCGACCCAACCCACTGTGCGCGCCTCCTCCTTCACGGTTTCCATATAGCTGCGGATCTCGGGGAAGCGGGCGAAATAGGCGGTGATGAAGGCCGCCGCCTCGGGTCGGCCGACGCCCAACTGCTGGGCCAGACCATGGGCGCTGATGCCGTAGATGATGCCGAAATTGATGGCCTTGGCCTGACGGCGCACCATCGGGTCCATCCCCTCCACCGGCACCCCGAAGACCTGCGAGGCGGTGATGGCGTGGATGTCCTTGCCCTCGGCGAAGGCTTGGCGCAACGCGGTGATGCCGGCGACATGGGCGACAAGGCGCAATTCGATCTGGGAATAATCGGCGCTGATCAGCAGGTGGCCGGGGGCGGCGATGAAGGCCTCGCGGATCTTGCGGCCGGCTTCCGAGCGCACCGGGATGTTTTGCAGATTGGGGTCGTTGGACGACAAGCGGCCGGTCGCCGTCACCGTCAGCCCATAGGTGGTATGAACGCGGCCGGTGCGCTCGTCGATCTCGGCGACCAGGGCGTCGGTATAGGTGCCCTTGAGCTTGGCGTATTGGCGCCAGTCAAGCACGCGGGCGGGCAGGTCGTGGCCCTCGGCGGCCAATTGGTCCAGCACCTGGGCGTCGGTCGACCACGCCCCGGTCTTGCGGCTTTTCTTGCCCCCGGTCAGGCTCATTTCCTCGAATAAAACCTCGCCAAGCTGTTTGGGGCTGGCGACATTGAAGGCATGGCCGGCCAGGGCGTGGATCTGGTCTTCCAGATCGCCCATGCGCTTGGCGAAATCCCCCGACAGCGCCTTCAGCCGGAGCGCGTCGACGCGCACGCCGGCCGCCTCCATATCGGTGAGGATCCGCACCATGGGCCGGTCGAGGGTTTCATGGACGCGGACCATATGCTCCTTGAGCAGACGGTCGCGCAGCAGCAGGTAAAGCCGCAAGGTGACGTCGGCATCCTCGGCGGCGTAAGCGACGGCCTTGTCGAGCGGCACCTGATCGAAGGTGATCTGGCCCTTGCCCTTGCCGCAGACCTCTTCAAAGGTGATGGTCCGGCGCCCCAGATGCAGCCCGGCCAGTTCATCCATGCCATGACCGTGCAAGGTGCCGTCCAGCACATAGGACAGCACCATGGTGTCATCGACCGGCGCCACGTCGCTCAGCCCGGCATTGGCCAGAACGTGCAGGTCGAACTTCAGGTTATGGCCGACCTTGAGCACGCCGGGGTCGCGCAGCAGATCGCCGAGCAGCGCCAGGGCGGCGGCCTTGTCTTCGATATTGGCGACCGGCGGGGCGGCGCCGTCGAAGTCCAGCCCCTCGGCCTTGCGCAGGCCATGGGCGAAGGGGATATAGCAGGCCCGCCCAGGGGTGATAGCCAACGAAACGCCGACCAGGGTAGCGCGCCGCGCCTTGAGCGAATCGGTCTCGGTATCGATGGCAACCAGCCCGGCGGCCCGCGCCTTGGCGATCCACACCCCAAGCTCGGCAAGGGTATTGACCAGGACATAGTCGTCGTCGGCGGGGGCGGCGGCCGGCTGGGGGGTGGTGCCGGCCTTGGCATGGGCCACGGCGGTGACGCGGGCGAGCAGCGAGCGGAAGCCGTTCTCGGCCAGGAAGCCGGCCAGAACCTCGGCATCGGGCTCGGCGGTGGCGAAATCGGCCAGGGTCTCGCTCACCTCGACATCGTCGCGTAGGCGCACCAGCTGAAGCGAAATGCGGGCGGCCTCGGCATGATCAAGCAGCGACTGACGGCGCTTGGGCTGTTTGATCTCGGCCGCCCGCGCCAGCAGGGTTTCCAGATCGCCATACTCGCCGATCAACTGGGCGGCGGTTTTCACGCCGATGCCCGGCACCCCGGGCACATTATCGACGGCGTCGCCGGCCAGAGCCTGAACGTCGATCACCTTGTCGGGCGCCACGCCGAACTTCTCGAACACCTCGGCCGGACCGATGGCGCGGTTCTTCATCGGATCGAACAGGGCGACGCCCTCGCCCACCAACTGCATCAGATCCTTGTCCGACGAGACGACAGTCACGATCGCCCCCTCGGCCCGGGCCCGCTTGGCATAGGTGGCGATCAGATCATCGGCCTCGAAGCCGTCGCGCTCGATGCAGGGCACGTTGAAGGCGCGCACCGCCTCGCGGATCAGCGGAAACTGCGGGATCAGGTCTTCGGGGGGCGGCGGCCGCTGCGCCTTGTAAAGCGGGTAGATCTCGTTGCGGAAGGAGACCCGCGCCTTGTCGAAGATCACCGCCAGATGGTCGGCGTCCATATCGGCCAGCAGCTTCATCAGCATGGCGGTGAAGCCGTAAACGGCGTTGACCGGCGTGCCGTCGGTCCGCGTCATCGGCGGCAGGCTGTGATAGGCGCGGAAAATATACCCCGAACCGTCGACAAGATAGAGGTGCTTCGGCTCGGTCATCGGGTGCTCCAGGCGTCAGGACGGAAAGCCGCAGAATAGGCAGCCCCCCCGGGCGAGGCAATGTCGGCGTGGGATTTGGGTCCCCTCCCGGCCATCAAGCGCCTTTTTGCGCCTTGTCCCTCGGGAATTTGGGGGTATCGTGGGGTCGGGGCGATCAGTCCAGCGGGGCGATCGCCTGGGGGAGGAGACTCCCGGAGCCGGCGAAAAGGGCACGATCATGTTGCGCGATATTTCCATCCGGGCCCGGTTGTTTGGCGTTACCGGGGCGCTGCTGCTTTTGCTGCTTGGGGTCGGCGGGCTGGGCCTGTGGGGGATGGCAAGCGGTCAAGGCGCGCTTGATGACATCCACGAAAACCGCGTGATCCCGCTGGCTGAGCTTAAGCAGCTTTCCGATCTTTATGCCCGCGACGTCGTTGACAACACCCATCGGATCCTTGGCGGCACGGTGTCCTATGCCGAAGGGATCGCCCGGCTTGACGGCGCCCTGGCCGAGGCCGGGCGGCTTTGGCGAGGCTATCAGGCCAAGCCGCAGGCACTGGGCGAACGCGAGGCGAGCGAGCGGCTGACGCCACTGCTGGCCGAAGCCGACGCGGCGGCGGCCAAGCTGCGCGGCCTTCTGCAAAAGAAGGACAAGATTTCGCTGCTCGGCTTTGCCAACCGCGAGCTGCCCAAGGCGATCGATCCGGTGACCGAGGGCCTGCGCGCCCTGATCTCGCTTCAGCTTGATTTGGCCCAAAGCGACTATGCCGAGAGCGCCGTCCGCCAGAAGACCACCACCCTGGCGATGCTGGCCCTGATCGCCCTCGCCGTCGCCGTCGGCGCGGTGCTCAGCCTTGCCGTGCTGCGCTCGATCACCCGGCCGCTCGGCGCCCTCAACGCCGCCGTCGCCCGCTTGTCGGCCGGCGAGACGGCGACGCCGGTGCCCGGGACCGAGGCGCGCACCGAAATCGCCCCTTTGGCCGGGGCGATCGAGCAGTGGCGGACCACCCTGGTCGAGGAAAGCCGGCGGCGCGCCGCCGAAGCGCGCGAGCGTCAGGCCCGCGACGCCCGTCAGCAGCGGGTGATGGCGGCGACGGCCCGCTTCGAGGACCGGGTGGCCGGTCTGGTCACCGCCATGGCCGAGGGGGTCAGCGGTCTGCATCGGGCGGCTGATACCCTGGGGGCGACCGCCGAGCAGACCCGGGTCCGCGCCGCCACGGTGTCGGGGGCGACGGCGACCACCTCGGAAAATGTCGAAACCGTCTCGGCCGCGACCAGCCAGTTGACCGCCTCGATCAGCGAAATCGCCCGGCAGGTTGAAACCTCAAGCGAAAGCGCCCGCGGCGCCGTGCGTCAGGCCGAGCAGACCAATCAGCGGGTGAAGACCCTTACCGAGGCGGCGGGGCGGATCGGCGACGTCGTCGGGCTGATTACCGATATCGCCAGCCAGACCAATCTTCTGGCGCTCAACGCCACCATCGAAAGCGCGCGCGCCGGCGAGGCCGGCAAGGGCTTCGCCGTGGTCGCCGGCGAGGTGAAAACCCTGGCCGGACAAACGACGCGGGCGACCGGCGACATCGCCGCCCATATCGCCACCGTCCAGGCCGAAACCCGCGAGGCGGTCGACGCCCTCGCCGGCATTGGTCAAGCCATTACCCGGGTCGAGGATCTGGTCGCCGGCGTGGCGGCGGCGGTCGCCCAGCAAGATGTCGCCACCCGCGAAATCGCCCGCAGCATCGCCCAGACCGCCGACAGCGCCCGGGCGGTGTCGCGCACCATCGCCGAAGTCAATGGCGGGGCCGAGGAAACCGGGGCTTTGGCCGGCGCCGTCGCCCGGTCGGCCACTCGCCTGCAGGCCGATGGCGCCGCCCTGGACGCCGCCGTGCGCGATTTCCTGGGCGAGGTCAAACAGGCCTGAGGCCACCCCGTTTTACGGCCTCCGTCTTACAGGCCGGCGATCGGCAGAGTGCTGGCCTCGGCGACCACCAGCCCGTCGAGCCACAGCGCCAGGGTGCGGGCGGCCTTGGCCTCCAACGCCGCGCCATGGCGGGCCATATCGGCGCGCAGCGCCGGAACCGACAGCCCGGCGCTGGCGATTTCCAGCCCATGGCCGATCAGCCAGCGCTCGAAGCCGCGCGCCCCGGCTTCCGGATGGAACTGGAAGGCGATGATCGAGCGGCCTAGGGAAAAGGCCTGATGGGCGCAGGCCGGGGTCGAGGCCAGCAAGGTGGCTCCGGCCGGCAGATCAAAGGTATCGCCATGCCAATGCAGGGCCAAGGGATCTTCGGCGAAGGGCGCCAAGCAGGATTTCTGCCCGGCGGCGCTTAAGGAAATCGGCAAGACGCCGATTTCCTTGATCCCGGAGGGATACACCCGCGCGCCAAGGGCGCGGGCGATCAACTGAGCCCCCAGGCAGATGCCCATCGTCGGCCGGCGGGCCTTGAGCCGATCGGTGAGCAGGGCGATCTCCTCGCTCAAAACCGGATAGATCGCCTCGTCGTAAACGCCGATCGGTCCGCCCAGAACGATCAGAAGGTCGGGATCGAGGTCCTTGAGGGAATCGACGCCGGCGTCGCGGTAGCTCACCTGATAGCCCGCGCGTTTGAGCGGCTCGGCGAAGGCGCCCAGGTCCTCGAAGGCCACATGGCGCAGTGCCACACAGGATTTCATCACGGTCTCCTCCCTTTCATACCCGGTCTGGCATACCCGGTCCGGCCAGCGGGAAAAAAAGAGCGAAGGGCCCCGCGCTCAGGGGGCCCTTCGTTAGCGGGTCGTCGTCTCAGGCGCTGGCGAGATTGCGCAGCACGTATTGCAAGATACCGCCGTTGCGGAAGTAATCGAGTTCATCGAGGGTATCGATTCGGCAGAGCGCGTCGAAGGAAAGCCGGGTGCCATCGGCCCGCGTCACCTCGACGCTCACGTCCTGGCGCGGCTTGAGAGCGGCCACGCCGCGGATTTCGAAGGTCTCCGTGCCATCCAAGCCCAGGGTCTTGCGATCCGTTCCCTCTTTGAACTGCAGGGGCAAGACGCCCATGCCGACCAGATTGGAACGGTGGATGCGCTCGAAGCTTTCGACGATGACCGCCTTGACGCCCAGCAGGTTGGTACCCTTGGCCGCCCAGTCGCGCGACGATCCGGTGCCGTATTCCTTGCCGCCCAGAATGACCAGCGGCGTGGCGGTGGCGGCGTATTTCATCGCCGCGTCATAGATCGCCATCACCTCGTCCGAGGGCTGATGCTTGGTCACGCCGCCTTCGGTGCCCGGGGCCATTTCGTTGCGGATGCGGATATTGGCGAAGGTGCCGCGCATCATCACTTCATGGTTGCCCCGGCGGGCGCCGTAGGAATTGAAGTCCTTCTGGTCGACGCCATGCTCGCTCAGATAGGCCCCAGCCGGGCTTGTGGCCTTGATCGATCCGGCCGGCGAGATGTGGTCGGTGGTGACCGAATCGCCAAGGATCGCCAAGGGCCGGGCGGCCAGGATGTCCTGGGGCGGCTTCGGCGTCGCGTCCATGCCCTGGAAATAGGGCGGATGCTGGACATAGGTCGAGCGGCTGTCCCAGGCGTAGGTCTCGCCCTCGGCCACCGCCACCGCCTGCCATTCCGCCGGACCGTCAAAGACGTTGGCGTAGCGGGCCCGGTACATGTCGGGGCTGATGAAGGCGCTGATGGCGTCGGCGACCTCCTTGGCGGTCGGCCAGATATCGCGCAGGAAGACCTCGACGCCCTCGGCGTCCTTGCCGAGCGGCGCGGTGGTGATATCGGCCTTGAGACTGCCGGCGATGGCATAGGCGACGACCAGCGGCGGGCTGGCCAGATAGTTGGCCTTGACCTGCGGGCTGATGCGGCCCTCGAAGTTGCGGTTGCCCGACAGAACGGCGGTGACCACCAGACCGTTATCGTCGACCGCATCGATGATGCCATCGGCCAGCGGCCCGGAATTGCCGATGCAGGTGGTGCAGCCATAGCCGGCGACGTTGAAGCCAAGCTGGTCGAGATAGGTCTGCAGCCCGGCCTTGTTCAGGTAATCCGACACCACCTGCGACCCCGGGGCGAGCGAGGTCTTGACCCAGGGCTTGCTGGTCAGCCCGCGTTCGACGGCCTTTTTGGCCACCAGACCGGCGGCCATCAGCACCGAGGGGTTGGAGGTATTGGTGCACGAGGTGATGGCGGCGATGACCACGTCGCCGTCGTTCAGCGTGTAATCGGTGCCGGCGACCGGGATGGAGCGGTCGGCCGGAGCCTCGGGCGCCAGGGTTTTCAGCGCCTGCTTGAAGGCGGGGGCGGCGGCCGACAGGGCCACGCGGTCCTGGGGACGCTTGGGACCGGCGAGCGAGGGCTCGACCGTGCCCATGTCGAGAGCCAGGGTATCGGTGAACAGCGGTTCGGCCGATCCGGTCTGGCGCCACATCCCCTGGGCCTTGGCATAGGCTTCGACCAGGGCGACGGAGTCTTCGTCGCGGCCGGTGAAGCGCAGATAGCGCAGGGTTTCGGCATCGATCGGGAAGATGCCGCAGGTGGCGCCGTATTCGGGCACCATATTGGCGATGGTCGCCCGGTCGGCCAGCGGCAGGTTATCCAAGCCGTCGCCGAAGAATTCGACGAACTTGCCGACGACGCCCTTTTTGCGCAGCATCTCGACGACCGTGAGCACCAGATCGGTGGCGGTGGTGCCTTCCTTCAGGCTGCCGGTCAGCTTGAAGCCGATGACCTCGGGGATGAGCATGGAGATCGGCTGGCCCAGCATCGCCGCCTCGGCCTCGATGCCGCCGACGCCCCAGCCCAGAACGCCCAGGCCATTGACCATGGTGGTGTGCGAATCCGTTCCCACCAGGGTATCGGGATAGGCCAGGGTGCGATCGCCCTCGCGGCCGGTCCACACGCCCTTGGCCAGATATTCCAGATTGACCTGATGGCAGATGCCGACCCCGGGGGGCACGACCCGGAAGTTGTTGAAGGCCTTCTGACCCCAGCGCAGGAAGGCGTAGCGTTCGCCGTTGCGCTCGAACTCCAGGTCCATGTTGCGCTTCATCGAATCGGCGGCGCCGAAGTGATCGATCATCACCGAATGATCGATGACCAGATCGACGGGCGACAGCGGATTGATGGTTTTGGGGTCGCCGCCCAGGGCGACCACCGCCTCGCGCATGGCGGCCAGATCGACGACGGCGGGAACGCCGGTGAAGTCCTGCATCAGCACGCGGGCCGGACGGAAGGCGATTTCGCGGTCGGACCGGCGGTCCTTTTGCCAGTCGACAACGGCCTTGGCGTCGTCGGTGGAGACGCTGCGGCCGTCTTCGTAGCGCAGCAGGTTTTCAAGCAGGACCTTCAGGGAATAGGGCAGGCGCGAAATGTCGCCCAGGCCGGACGCTTCCAGGCTGAAATAGTCGTAGTCCTTTCCATTGACGGAAAGGGTCTTGCGGGTTTTGAGGGTATCGTGACCGCACAAGGGCATGGATGGACTCCTTGGCTGCGTTGATTGGGGCCCCGCCGACTGGTGAGCCGGGGTCGTTTTCCGTCAAGGATCGAGCCCGGGGCGCGGTCGCCATACACCACATCCGCGCCCCGCTGTCCAGAATTCTCGCCGGTTTTGACCCTCTGGCACCCTCCACCACCAATCTTTCTCATAGCACGGAACCGCCGTCACAACCCGACGAAATCGGCGCCGGTACCCCAGGAAGGTTGGCGGCCGAAGGTCTTGGGGTGGGGTGGCGGCTTGACCGGTCTTTACGTTTGCGTTAAGTCGGTAGTCGAGAAAGCCGCTCAACCACCAAAACCGGTCCGGTCTAACGAGTCCGGGGGGAAGAGCGGCCGACAAGGGAGGCCGCTGTTGATGTCCAAGGATTCGCCGATCCTGGAAGTGCGCGACGTGTCCCTTCATTTCGGGGGGGTACGGGCCTTGACCATGGTCTCGACCACGGTCGCCGCCGGCGCCTTGTTCGCCATCATCGGCCCCAATGGGGCGGGCAAGACCTCGATGATGAACTGCATCTCGGGGCGCTACCGGCCGACCCAGGGCAAGGTGCTGTTCAAGGGGCGCGACGTCACCGCCCTGCCGCCCGATCGCCGCACCGGGCTTGGCCTGGGCCGGACCTTCCAGAACCTCGCGCTGTTTGGCCATATGAGCGTGCTCGACAACATCATGGTCGGGCGCCATCACCTGCTGCGCAACGGCTTCGTCGGCGGGGCGCTCTATTGGCTGGGCGGGACCCAGGCCGAGGAGCTGGAGCACCGCCGCGCCGTCGAGGACATCATCGATTTCCTGGAGATCGGCGCCATCCGCAAGGCCACCGCCGGCACGCTGTCCTATGGGTTGCGCAAGCGGGTCGAACTGGCCCGGGCGATCGCGCTTAAACCCGACCTGATCTTGCTCGACGAGCCGATGGCCGGCATGAACCAGGAGGAAAAGGAGGACATGGCCCGCTTCATCGTCGATCTCAACGAGGAATGGGGGATGACGGTGATCATGATCGAGCACGACATGGGCGTGGTCATGGATATCAGCCATACGGTGATGGTGCTCGATTTCGGCCAGAAGATCGCCGAGGGGCCGCCAGCGGCGATCATGGCCCATCCCCAGGTGCGCCGGGCCTATCTCGGCGAGAACGACGACGACGCGGCGGTGCCACCCGCCAAGACCGCCGGGGAGACCGCCTGATGGCATCCAGACGTTCCCGCCGCGCCCCCGAGTATGCCGATGTCCACCGGCTCGACACCTTTCCCAAGGTTCTGGCCGACAACGCCAAACGCTTCCCCCAGGATATCGCACTGCGGGAAAAGGATCTGGGGATCTGGAAAGAGGTCACCTGGGCCGAGTACGGGCTCATGGTGCGGCTTTACGCCCTGGGGCTGAAGGATCTGGGGGTAGAGCGCGGGCAGGTGATCGCCCTGCTTGGCGCCAACCGCCCCGAATGGCTTTGGGGCGAGATCGCCGCCCATGCCCTGGGCTGCGCCTCGCTTGGCATCTACAAGGACGTGCTCGACGACGAGGCGGACTACCTGCTGGCCCATTCCGGCGCCGTGGCGGTGATCGCCGAGGACGAGGAGCAGGTTGACAAGCTGCTGACCCTGGCGGCGCGGGTGCCCAGCCTGCGCCATATCGTTTATTGCGATCCCCGGGGCTTGCGCAAATACAGCGATCCCCGGCTGATTTCGCAAGACGACCTCAAGGCCCGGGGCCGCGCCCTCGACGCCCGCGACCCCGGGCTTTACGAGCGCGAGGTGGCGGCGGGCCATGGCGACGACGTGGCGGTGCTGTGCACCACCTCGGGCACCACGGCGCGGCCCAAGCTGGCGATGCTCCAGGCCGGGGCCTTCCTGCGCCATTGCCTTGATTACCTCGAGGCCGATCCGCGCCATCCCGGCGATGATTACGTCTCGGTGCTGCCGCTGCCCTGGATCATGGAGCAGGTCTATGCGGTCGGTCAGGCGCTGATTGCGCGCGGCATCGTCAACTTCGTCGAGGAGGAGGCGACCACCATGGCCGATCTGCGCGAGATCGGCCCGCGCTTCGTTCTGCTCGCCCCCCGCGTTTGGGAGGGGATCGCCGCCGATGTGCGGGCGCGGATGATGGACGCCAGCCCCTTCAAGCGGGCGATGTTCGAGATCGGCATGGGCCTTGGCAAACGGGCGCTGGCGCGCAACCGCCGCTCCTGGCTGGCCGAGGCGCTGCTGTTTCGCGCCTTGCGCGACCGCTTGGGCTTTTCCTTCCTGACCAGCGCCGCCACCGGCGGCGCGGCGATGGGGCCGGAGACCTTTTCGTTTTTCCATGCCATGGGGGTGCCGCTCAAGCAGCTCTATGGCCAGACCGAACTGGCCGGGGCCTATGTCATCCACCGCGCCGGCGACATCGATCCCGAAACCGTCGGCCTGCCCTTCGCCAAATCGGCGGTGCGCATCGACAACCCCGATGCCGAGGGGGTGGGCGAGATCCTCGGCCGCGACCAGGGGCTGTTCGCCGGGTATTTCGGAGCGGGCGACGCCACGGCGATCGATGACCTGCGCGATGGCTGGCTCCATACCGGCGACGCCGGCTTCCTGAAAAAAGAAAACGGCCATCTGGTGGTGATCGACCGGGTGAAGGATCTGGCGGTGATGAGCAATGGCGTGCGCTTCAGCCCGCAGTTCATCGAAAACAAGCTGAAATTCTCGGCCTTCATCGCCGAGGCGGTGATCCTGGGGCGCGACCGGCCCTATCTGGCCGCCATCATCTGCATCCGCTGGTCAATCCTGGCCAAATGGGCCGAACAGCGGGCGATTTCCTTTACCGGCTATTCCAGCCTCGCCGCCCGGCCCGAGGTGTATGCCCTGCTGCGCGCCGAGGTCGAGCGGGTCAACGCCAGCCTGCCCGCCGCCCAGCGCGTGCGCAAGTTCTTGCTGCTCTACAAGGAGCTTGATCCCGACGACGGCGAGCTGACGCGCACGCGCAAGGTGCGGCGCGGCGTGGTCGCCGAGAAATACGCCAAGGAGATCACCGCCCTTTACCAGGGGGACGACGCCGTCGACATCGATACCCATATCACCTTCCAGGATGGCACGACGGCGCGCATCCAGACCCGTCTTAAGGTGGAAACCCTGATTTCGGCCGATGAGAACGGCCCGATTGCGTCAAAGGCCGCGGAATGACCGGATAGTCACCTCAAAATCCGCCCAGGAAGCCGAAAAAAGGCTCCGGGCGCCGCCGCAAGGCGCGCAGACAGGGAGGACGACGCATGAACGGGGAGCTTCTGTTCCAGCTTCTGCTGAACGGGGTGATCGTCGGCACGCTCTATGGCGTGGTGGCGATGTGCTTCGTGCTCATCTACAAGTCGACGCAGGTGGTGAACTTCGCCCAGGGGGAATTCCTGCTGATCGGCGCCTGGGTCTGTTTTTCGCTGCTGACCGATTTCCAGCTTCCCTTCGTTCTCGGCTTTCTGTTCACCCTGGTTTTCATGATGGCCTTTGGCGTCTTGCTCCAGGTCGTGGTGCTGCGGCCGATGATCGGCGAGCCGATCATCTCGGTGATCATGGTGACCATCGGGCTGTCGATCTTCCTGCGCGCCCTGGTCAACTGGGTCTTCGGCCAAAGTGCCCGCAGCTTCCCCAAGATCTTCGAGGCCGAGTCCGTCACTATCGCCGGCCTGAATGTCGAGCCGGCCTATCTGATGAGCTTCGCCATCTCGATCATTATCATGATCGGCTTTTACTATTTCTTCCGCTATTCGCGCCACGGGCTGGCGATGCGGGCCACCGCCTTCGACCAGCAGGCCGCCCAATCCCTGGGGATCTCGGTCAAGCGCGTCTTCGCCATGGCCTGGGCGATCTCGGCCATGGTCAGCGCCTTGGCCGGGGTGGTGATGGGCATGGTCAACGGCGTGTCCTCGGCCTTGTCGTTCGTCGGCATCAAGGTGTTTCCGGCGGTGATCCTGGGCGGGCTAGACAGCATCATCGGCGCCATTGTCGGCGGGCTGATCATCGGCGTTCTGGAAAACGGCGCGGAATTCGTCGACGGCCAGTATCTGCACTGGGGCAATATGCTGACCATCGCGCCGTTCTGGGTGCTGATCGCCATCCTGGTCATCAAGCCCTATGGCTTGTTCGGCACCAAGAAAATCGAGCGGGTGTAAGGCCATGGCGACCCTGTCCTTGCGGCCTTGCGGTGACTTCCGCACCAGCTACCGCGCCGATACCAAGATCTTCGACACTCCCACCAGCCGCTGGGCGATGGTTGGGTTCCTGTGCGCGCTCTATGGGCTGGTCATCCTGCCCCAGGCCTTTCCGCCTTTGGCAAGCCTGCCGGTCTTGCGCCTTTTCGCCGATGGCTATGCCCTCTCGCTGGGTATTCAGGTCTGCTACTACGCCATCGCCGCCCTTGGCCTGAACATCCTGGTCGGCTTCACCGGCCAGATCTCGCTGGGCCATGCCGCCTTCTTCGGGGTCGGTGCTTTTTCCTCGGCCTGGCTCAACACCCGCGTCGGCTTGCCGGTCCTGGTCTGCATTCCCCTGGCCGGTCTGATGAGCGCCGCCGCCGGCCTGCTGTTCGGGGCGCCGGCGGCGCGGATCAAGGGGCTTTATCTGGCGATCGCCACCCTGGCCGCCCAGTTCATCATCGAAGACCTGTTCGTTCGCATGGACTGGTTCACCGGCGGCTCGTCGGGGGCGATGGCCGATACGCCGATGCTGGGATCCTTCGCCTTCGATAACGACGCCCGCTATTTCCTGCTGTCGCTCAGCTTCACCATCGTCTTGTTCGTCATGGCGGCGAACCTGATGCGCTCGCGCGACGGCCGGGCCTTCGTCGCCCTGCGCGACCATTATCTATCGGCCGAGGTGATGGGCATCGCCCTGACCCGCTACCGGGTGATGTCGTTTGGCATCGCCGCCTTTTATGCCGGCATCGGCGGGGCGCTTTACGGCCATTACCTGATGTTCGTCTCGGCCGAGGCCTTCACCATTCTGCTGTCGATCCAGTTCCTGGGCATGATCATCATCGGCGGCCTGGGCAGCGTGATGGGGGCGATGCTGGGAACGATCTTCATGGTCGCCCTGCCCGAGGTCATGGGGGCGGTGATCGCCGCCTTGCAGACCACCCAATGGGGCAACCGGCCGGCGGTGATCAACGGCCTGCCGTTCTTCCGCGAAATGGCCATCGGCGCGGCGATCATCTTGTTCCTGATCTTTGAACCCGATGGCCTCGCCCACCGCTGGCGGCTGATCAAGACCTATTGGAAGCTCTACCCCTTCTCTCACTAACCTTTTTTATCCCCTCGCTTTTTTTTAAAAAAACCAAAGGGCCCGAAGGGTCCGTTCCGGGAGGTTACACAAACCATGAAGACGGTGCTAAGCGCGACCCTGGCCGGCGCCTTGCTGGCGATGCTCTCCCCCTTTGGCGGGGCCCAGGCCGACGACAGCGTGTTCGTTGGCCATCTCAAGGATGTGACCGGAGCCACCGGCTTTGTCGGCAAGCTCTATGGCGAGGGGGTCAACGACGCCCTTGTCTGGATCAACGCCCATGGCGGCATCGACGGCACCCGGCTTGATTTCGAATCGGTCGATTACGCCTATGAGGTGCCGCGCGCCATCGCCCTTTACAAGAAATGGACCAGCCAGAACAAGATGGTCGCCCTGCAGGGCTGGGGTACGGGCGATACGGAGGCGCTGATCAGTTTCGTCGCCAAGGACAAGATCCCGGTGCTCTCGGGCTCCTATTCCGGCCATCTCACCGATCCCACCGGCAAGAACCCGAAAACCCAGAAGCCCGCCCCCTATAATTTCTTCTATGGTCCCAGCTATTCCGACGCCTGCCGCGCCCTGGTGCAATGGGCCGAGGGCGATTGGAAGGCCAAGGGCAAGGAGGGCAAACCGAAGTTCATCCATGCCGGCGACAACCACCCCTATCCCAACGCCCCCAAGGAGGCCTGCGCCGATTTCGCTACGGAACTGGGCTTCGAGGTGCTGCCGCCGGTGGTGGTGTCGCTCAAGCCCGGCGACTTCAAGGCCCAATGCCTGACCATCAAGCAAAGCGGGGCCAATTACGTTTATGTCGCCAATCTCGGTCCCTCGGTCGTCTCGTTGGTCAAATCGTGCAAGACGGTGGGCACCGATGCCCAATACATGGCCAATATCTGGGGCGGAGATTCGGAAACCCAGAAGACCCTGGGCGCCGATGGCGATGGCTATGTCTTCGTCGCCGCCAATGCCTTTTGGGGCGATGATGCGCCGGGGCTGGCGCTGGTGCGCGAGATCGCCGGCTCGGAGACGCCGCGCACCCATCACTACATTCGCGGCGTCTGTTCCACCTTCTATATGAAAGAGGCGATGGAATGGGCCAAGGCCCATGGCGGGTTGACCGGCGAGTCCATCCGCAACGCCATGTACGCCCGCAAGGACTGGGTGCCCAAGGGCCTGGAAGGGGTGTGCATTCCCTCGACCTGGACGCCCGAGGACCATCGCGGCATGACCAAGGTCTTCATCTACCAGATGCAGAACGGCAGCGAGATCCACAAGATCGCCGAAACCGACCTGCCCCGGCGCGACGACTGGCTGGGTTATTAGAAACAACGGCCGCGACCCGGCGGGGGCGCTTTTATCCCCCGCCGGCCTCCCCCGCTTGGCGACGAGGAGACGATCATGGGTGATGCGACGGCGGCCTTGCCGGGTGAGCCGCTTGCTTCCGCGGCCGAGCCGATTCTGTCGGTCAATAACATCGAGGTGGTCTACGACGACGTCATCTTGGTGCTGCGCGGCGTCAGCCTTGATGTTCCGGCCGGCGGGATCGTCACCCTGCTTGGCCCCAATGGCGCGGGCAAATCAACCACCCTCAAGGCGATCTCGGGATTGCTGCGCACCGAAAACGGTTTGGTGACGCGCGGCGAGGTCCGCTTCATGGGCGAGGTCATCACCAACCTCGATCCCGAAAAGATCGTGCGCCGGGGCATCTTCCAGGTGATGGAGGGGCGCCGGATCATCGAGGATATGACGGTGATCGAAAACCTGCGGCTGGGCGCCTTCACCCGCCGCGACGGGGCGCCCGCCGTGCGTCGTGATCTGGAGATGGTGCTTGATTACTTCCCGCGCCTGCGCGAACGCACCGGGCTTGCCGGTTATCTTTCGGGGGGTGAACAGCAGATGCTGGCGATCGGCCGGGCGATGATGGCGCGCCCCAAGTTGATACTGCTTGATGAGCCCTCGATGGGGCTGTCGCCGCTGCTGGTCAAAGAGGTGTTCTCGATCATCCGCAGCCTCAATCAGGCCCTGGGCATCACCTTGCTGGTCGTCGAACAAAACGCCCGCATGGCGCTGGGGGCGGCCTCTTACGGCTATATCCTTGAATCGGGCAAGGTCGTGCTTGACGGCCCGGCCGATCAGATGATGTCCAACGAGGACGTCAAGGAATTCTACCTTGGCGGCGGCGGCGACCACCGCAAGTCTTTCAAGAACCTGAAATCCTACAAACGCCGCAAGCGTTGGTTATAATGGTGTTTCCCTATCGCCTTCCCTCTCGCCAAAAGGAGTGGCCATGGTTCGCTTCTTCGACGCCCTGGAAACCCGTGAGCCCGAGGTCAGGGACCGCGAGCAGGCGGCCGCCCTTCCCGGGCTGATCCAACATGCCAAGGACCATGCCCCGGCCTATGCCCGGCTGCTGGCCGATATCGATCCGCCCGCCATCACCAGCCGCGAGGCCCTGGCCGCCTTGCCGGTGACCCGCAAATCGGCGCTGATCAGCCTTCAGGCCGAAGCCCCGCCCTTCGGCGGCTTCGCCACCAGCCGCGGCGCCTTCAGCCGGGTGCTGCAATCCCCCGGCCCGATCTATGAGCCCGAGGGCAAGCGCAGCGATTACTGGCGGCTGTCGCGCGCCCTGTTCGCCGCCGGCTTCCGTCCGGGCGATCTGGTTCATAACTGCTTCGCCTATCACTTCACCCCCGGCGGCTGGATCTTCGACGATGGTGCCCAGGCCCTGGGGTGCCCGGTGTTTCCCGCCGGCACCGGCCAGACCGAACAGCAGCTGCAGGCGATCGCCGCCCTGCGGCCGACCGCTTATGTCGGCACGCCGTCGTTCCTGGCGATCCTGCTCGACAAGGCCGATTACCTTGGCGCCGATATTTCGTCGCTGAAAAAGGGCCTGGTCTCGGCCGAAGCCTATCTGCCGCCCCAGCGCACCCTGTTCGCCGAGCGCGGCATTCCCACCTATCAGTGCTATTCGACCGCCGATCTGGGGCTGATCGCCTATGAATCCCCCGACGACTCGGGGGCGGTGGAAGGCATGGTGGTGGATGAGGGGGTGATATTGGAAATCGTCCGCCCGGGGACCGGCGATCTTGTGGCGCCGGGCGAGGTGGGCGAGGTGCTGGTCACCACCTTCACCCCCGAATATCCGCTGATCCGCTTCGCCACCGGCGATCTTTCGGCCACCCTGCCCGGCCCCAGCCCCTGCGGACGGACCAACATGCGGATCAAGGGGTGGATGGGGCGGGCCGATCAGACCACCAAGGTCAAGGGCATGTTCGTCCATCCCCAGCAGGTGGCCGACGTGGTCCGCCGCCATGACGCCTTGGCCAAGGCCCGGCTGATCGTGACGCGGATCGAGGGCGGCGACGTCATGACCCTGGTCTGCGAAACCACCGAGACCCTGGATCTGGCCGATCAGGTGGCCGAAAGCCTGCGGGTGGTGACCAAATTGCGCGGCGAGGTGCGGTTCGTCACCCCGGGATCCCTGCCCAACGACGGCAAAGTGATCGAAGACGCCCGCGACTACGGCTGAGGGCCCCCTCAGCCGGCTTCCTCGCCGAAACGCAACAGGCAGCCGTCGGGATCTTGAACGTGGAACTCGCGCATGCCCCAGGGATGGGTTTCCAGGCTGCGCACCGGGGTGGGCGGCGCCGCCTGATAGACGCGGTTCCACAGCGGCTCGATATGATCGACCCGGATATAGATGGCGGTGCGCCCCCGCGTCGCCCGCAGCGCCGCCTTGTCTTCGCTGCGGGTGAAATGCACGGCGTGGCTATCAAACGCCACCACCCCATAAGACAGATCCTCCATGACGAAGACCTTGCGGAAGCCAAGATAGCGCACATAAAAGGCCACGCTGACGGCGACGTCGCGCACGGCGAGAATCGGGCTGATGGCGATGACGCGCGGGGTAGTCGGCAAGGGAACGCTCGGCCCTGAAGAGACTGCCCGAAGGCGGGAACTGCTCCGCGCACAGTGCCCCGGCCGGCCCTTTGGCGCAATCATCCAAAGAACGGCGCGGCGGCTGGCCCAGGGCCGGCCCAGGGCTGGCCGGACGGGGGGTCAGAAGCCGGGGTCGATGCGGAAGGACGTGTGGCAGCCCTGGCAGACCGCCACCAGCTCCTGGTAGCGCGCCCGCATTTCCGGGCTTCCCGGAGAGGCGCGCGCGGCTTCGCCGAAGCGGTCGGCGGCGTTATGGAGGGCGCGCTCGGTCTCGCGGAAAGCCGGGGTATCGGGACCGGGAAGGATGATGTCGGACAGGTGATGCGCCCTTTGACCGGCGCTGTCCATGCGGTCCGAGGCGATGGTCGCCGCCGTGTCGTAATCGCCCTTGGCCATCGCCGTCAGAATCTCGTCGAGATCGATGACATGGCTGCGCATGGCCAAACGAAAACTGGTTCGTTCCGCCGCCTCCAAAGACAACGTCGTTCGCCTGTCGGCTTCCGACAGGGCGATGATCAAGCACAGCGGAATCGCCAGGAAGGCGAAAACCGCGAGTCCCTTGGTCAGTGTTGGCATGACGGGTTGTCCCGTTCGTTTCCTCCGACCGGAAAGGGAACGTCAGCGCCGGTCGGCGCGCATTGATGTGTGTCACTTATGTGGTCCGTCGCCGCCCGGGACCGGGCTCCCCCGCTTATTTCTTACCGCCCGAGTGGTTTTGAACAGTGGACAAGGGTCGAGCGCCGCCTTAGGGTCGCTGCCGCAAAACATTATGCGACGCGGTATATAGCTGAGCCAACCCTGATCCCTTTCCGCTCCTCGCGCTCAAAGGACTCGAGACCAATGCCCGACGTCTCGCTTCGTTCCCACTTTTTACGCGCTTGCGCCCTTGCCGCCCTGTCGGTCTTCGCCGCCCTGCCCGCCCAGGCCCATTTCCAGGAACTGATCCCCGATCCGCCGCTGGTCGGCGAGGTGACGGGCGGCAAGGTCACGCTGTCGGCGACCTTCACCCATCCGATGCAGAACGGCCCGGTGATGGCGATGGGCAAACCGGCGCGCTTCGCGGTGACGGTCGACGGTCAGACCACTTCGTTGCTCAACAGCCTCTCGCCGGTCGTCATCGACGGCAAGGCGGCCTATCGCGCCGAGTTCACCGCCAAGAAGCCGGGCGATTACATTTTCTGGATCGAGCCCGCCCCCTATTGGGAGCCGGCGGAAGGCGTGATGATCGTCCATTACACCAAGGTGGTGGTCGATGCCTTCGGCGCCGATGAGGGGTGGGACGCCGCCGTCGGCCTGCCCGTCGAGATCCTGCCGCTGACCCGCCCCTATGGGCTTTATACCGGCAACGTCTTTTCGGGCGTCGTCACCCGCGACGGCAAGCCGGTGCCCGGGGCCGTCGTCGAAGTAGAATACCGCAGCCAAGGCACGATCACCGCGCCCGACGATGTCTTCGTCACCCAGGTGGTCAAGGCCGATGGCGGCGGAACCTTCCATTTCGCCATGCCTAAGGCCGGCTGGTGGGGCTTTGCCGCCCTGCTTGAAGGGCCCAAGCCGATGACCAGTCCGACGGGCGAAAGCGTGCCGGTGGAGGAAGGCGCCCTGCTCTGGGTCCATACGGTCGATATGCCCGCCAAATAAGGCCGGCGAGACTCTTGTTTTAGCCAAAGGATCAAGGCCATGCATATCGCCGAGGGGATCGTCCCGCTCTCCGTGGCGGCGCCGCTGACGGTCGTCGCCGTCGCCGGCGTCGCCAAGGGCCTGCGCGCCATCGATGCCGAGCGTCTGCCGACCTGTGGCCTGTTTTCGGCGGTGTTCTTCGTCGCCAGTCTGATCCATGTGCCGCTGGGACCGACAAGCACCCATCTCGTGCTCAGCGGGCTGATCGGCCTGATGTTGGGTTGGGCGGCCTTTCCGGCCATTCTGGTCGGACTGGCCCTGCAGGCGGTGTTCTTCGGCTTCGGCGGCCTTCTGGTGCTTGGCGTCAACACCCTGACCATGGCCGCCCCGGCGGTGCTGGCCTGGGCGCTCTTCCGGGGGTTGGCCGATCGGCTGGCGCCGTCGCGGGCGCCGGTGCTGGCGGCGATCTGCGGCGGGCTGGCGGTGCTGGTTTCCGCCCTGCTGGTCGCCGGAGTTTTGGCCCTGTCCGATCAGGCCTTCCTGCCGGCGGCCGGGTTGGTGGTGCTGGGCAATCTGCCGGTGATCGGCCTGGAATCGCTGATTACCGGCGCCGCCGTCGCCCTGCTCCACCGTGTCCGTCCCGAGATGCTTCCGCGACAGGGAGGTCGCCCATGGTCGGGATCCTTCGTCTCCTGATCCTCTGCCTGGGGATCGGCCTTCTGGCAAGCGCCGCGCCGCCGCTGGCCTTCGCCCATAAGCTCAAGATGTTCGCCACCGTCGAAGGCGCCGAGATCGTCGGCAGCGCCTATTTCGGCGGCGGCCGCTATCCCCAGGGAGTGACGGTGCGTTTCAGCGCCCCCGATGGCCGCGAGCTGGGAACGGCGGTGACCGGCGCCGATGGCGGCTTCCGGTTCCTGGCCCGCGAAGGCGTCGATCACGTTATTGTCGTCAATTCCGGCGATGGTCACCGCGCCGAGATGACGGTTCCCGCCCGCGATCTGCCCCCCGGCCTGCCCGGCGGCGCGCCGAATTCCGCCCCCGCCGTCCCGGTCGCGATGGCTTCCGTGGTGGCGACTGGCGAAGGGGGGACGGGCAATGATCTCGCCGCCCTCGCGGGCAGGGATCTCGCCGCCCTGGATGCCCTGCTCTCGCGCAAGCTGCGACCGATCGAGGACCAGCTTGACGCCCAGGATGACCGCATCGCCTTCCACGATATCCTGGGCGGCATCGGCTATATCCTGGGCCTTGTCGGTCTGGCGTCGCTGCTGCTCGCCCGCCGCGCCAAAAACTAATCTCGGTCGCCGGGGGCGTCAGACCCGTTCGGAGACCCAGATCGCCAGCTTGGCTCCGGCCTTGATCGCCCCGCTCAGCACCGGAAAGGCCGGGGCTTGGCGGGCGCCATTGGCATAGCCGATATCGCGGTGTTCCAGTTCCTCGCGGCGGAAGGTGTCGATGGTGGCCTTCAGCGGCAGTTCGTCATCGCCCAGGCGGTCGTATTGATCTTTGTAATGGCCGTCGATCGCCTCTTCGATGGCGGTGGTGCAGGCCATCGCCGCCTTTTCGCCAAGCAGGGCGGTTCCCGCCCCCAAGGCGAAGCCGGCGACATGCCACAGCGGGCCAAGCAGGGTCGGGCGGGCCCGGCGGTCGGCGACCAGCTTGTCAAAGGTGGCGAGGTGAACCTCTTCCTGGGCCAACATGTGGCGCAAGACCCCGACATTGGCCGAACGTCGGCCGAGCACGGCCAATTGCCCCTGGTAGATGCGCACGGCGCCATGCTCGCCGGCCTGATCGACGCGCAGGAAGCGGTCTATCAGCGCGGCGGGCGACGGATCGCCGGGCAGGCGGTCCTCGGCGGTCTTGCGGCCGCTGGCGTGAAGAACCAGCTCGTCGGCCGAGGGTTCGAAGGGCGGAGTGGACCCCCGGGGGGTGCGCGAGGACGGCGAGGTCATGGCGGGAAGGCTCCTAGAAAACGCGGACCGGCGTTTATATGGGGTGGCTATCGTCGCGGCGCAGCACCCGCCAACCCGTCACCCCGCCCAGGATCAGCGATAAAATCAGGTTGAGTCCGGCCAGGGTCAGCCCATGGAAGGTCCAAGACGGCGTGTCGCAGCGCGCCGTGGCCGGGGCCGGGGCGCTCATCGCCGCCCGCAGATCGCCCAAGGACCCGACGCCCGGTCCGGCCGCCGTCGGCCCGCAGGCATCCGTGCCCGCCCACCAATGCTGTTCGACGCCGATATGAAAGCCCGCGAGCAGCGCATTGCCAAAAAAGGCCAGGGCGCAGAGGCCGAGCAGGCGGCGACGCCACGACGCGTCAAGCCCGGGCTGAAAGGCGATGGCGCAGAGCAGGGCGGCCAAAACCCAGGGACCGCGTTCGTAAAGACACAGAACGCAAGGCTCCAAGCCAAGGGCGAACTCGGCATAGAGCGCGGCCATCAACGCTCCGCCACTGACCAGCAGCAGGGCCAGGGCCAGCAGACGCAGCCCCCGGAAGGGACAGGCGGCGGGCATCGGCGGCATGGGGGTTCTCCTTGGGAGCTTGGACCGGCCTTGATCTAGCAAGGCGCTTGCGCCCTGGCAACCATCGCCGTCGCCGGCCACCGGTCCCGCTCTCGGCAAGCGGGTATGGCCTTTTTGCCAGAAGGGACACCCGGGACGGGGCATTTTCACGGAACTGTCCCATTACCCTCCGAACCCCGGTGCTACGGTCCGCGCCAACCCGATGGCCAGCGTATCGCTGGGCGCGTCGTTTCATTTTCCCGTTGCCCCATAGGGTGCCCATGAAAGCCTCGTTCGCCACGGCCTATTCGCCTTCCGGGGGGATGGAGCGGTCCTTCGCTTCTCCCCCCTCCCCCTCGGCCGCCTCTTCCGGTCGTGGCCGGTTTCTGGCACGGCTGAACCGCTCACCCTTGGCCGGGTTTTCCATCCCGATCGGCGCGCGGATGGTGATTTTGGTGCTGCTTGGGCTTTTGGCTTTCGGCGGCGCCGTCGCCATCCATTTCGTCAGCGAGGCGGCCAGCCGCGAGATCGAGGACCGCCGCGCCGTGCTGCGCGACATCGATCTTGGGGTCAAGGATATCGCCCTCAACGTCGCCGGCCTGCGGCTGGCCCATCAGTCCTACGCCACCGAACGCGCCGAGGCGGTGGCCCGCTTCCGCGCGCTGGCCGAAGCCGCGCGGGGCGATCTCGGCCGGGTCGGCGTTCTGGCGGCGGCCGCCGGGATCGGCGAGGCGGGTAAGCCGACGCTCGATCGCCTGATGACCGGGGCCGCCGCCTTGGAGGCCAAGATGGCCACGGCCGCCGCCGCCCAGGAAACCCTGGGCGTGGGCGAAGGCGAAGGGCTGCGCGGTCACTTGTCCGGGGTGATCGCCGGCATCGAGGGCGAGCTTGCCCAATGGCCCAATGTCGGCCAGATCGCCGTCAAGCTGGCCCAGGTCAAGCGCTTTGAACAGGGCTTTCTGATCGCCCCCGGGCCGGACGCCTTGGGCCGCTTGCGCAAGGCCGCCAATGAATTCGACTTCGCCCTGATGGGCGGGCCTTTTGACGCCGATACGGCGACGCGGCTGTCCTCGGCGGTGGGCGCCTATACCAAGGGGCTGACCGGCTATATCGCCGCCGTCGAAACCAGCAAGGCCGCCGGCGCCACCCTGACCGCCGCCCTTGACGCTTTTGAGCGCGATCTGGCCGAGATCGTCGCCCTCGCCGATCAGGAAACCACCCTGGCCCGCCAGCGCTTCGTGGAAACCCGCGCCCATATGCTGACCTTGCTGTCGTGGGGCGGGGGCGGCTTGCTGGTGCTGTTCGTTCTGGCCTCCGCTTTGGTCGGCCAGTCGATCTATCGCCCTCTCGGGCGGATCGAACGGACGATGCTGGCCCTGGCCGCCGGGGAAAGCGACGTCGAGGTGCCCGGACTCGGGCGTCGCGATGAAATCGGCCGCATGGCCGAGGCGGTCGCCGTTTTCAAGCGCAACGCCGCCGAGGTTGATCGCTTGCATGCCGAGCGCCGGCGCGAGGGGGAAGAGGCCGAACGCCACCGGCGCGCCGCCCTGCTTGATCTGGCCGATGGCTTCGAGCGCAGCGTCCGCCACCTCGCCACCGATCTTGACCGCGCGGCCCATCTGATCACCGACAAGGGGCGGCGCATGGCCGACGAGGCCGGCGAAACCGACGAGGCCGGACGCGGCGTCGCCGATCTGATCGCCGCCGCCGCCCAAACCCTGGCCGAGGTGGTGACGAGCGCCCATGAACTGGTGCGCTCGGCCGGGCTGGCGCGCGATCATCTGGCCCAATCGCAAAGCGCCATCACCGGCGCCCTTGCCGAAACCACCGAGGCCGAAAGCCGCGTCGCCGCCCTGTCGGCGGCGGCCGAGCGCATCGGTCAGGTGGTCGATCTGATCACCAGCGTCGCCGCCCAGACCAATCTTCTGGCGCTCAACGCCACCATCGAAGCCGCCCGCGCCGGCGCGGCGGGCAAGGGCTTCGCCGTGGTCGCCGGCGAGGTCAAGACCCTTGCCCAGCAGACCAACCGGGCAACCGAGGAAATCGCCGGCCATGTCGAGGATATCCGCCAAGCCATCGCCGGAACGGTCGAGGGTATCGGTCATATCTCCAGCGAGGTCGGCCGGGTCTCGGGTTTGACCGAGGCCCTGTCGGCGGCGGTCGGCGCCCAGGAGGTGGCCATCGGCGGCATCGGCCAGGCCCTGGACGGCACGGCGGCGACGATGACGACGGTTACGGGCAATCTGGAGCGCATGGGCGCAGTGATGGCGCGCTCGGCCCGCTCGGCGCTGGAACTGCGCGAAACCGCCGAGGGGTTGGCCGATCAGAGCGCCGGCCTGGAACGCGAGCTCGATGGCTTTCTCGAACGGATTCGCGGAACAAGTTGAGAATTAGCGTCACTTCGCAACCCGTTTGCAAAACAAGATGCATTTTGCAACAAGGGGTTCAGGCACCCGGACGGGTGCAAACGAAAAGGGAAATATGCGATTAAAGCCGTGGCGTCAAAGGGTGGTCCCGTGAGCGCCAGGATTGTGATCAAGAGCAGCGAGCGGGAAGCTTGGTTCCCGCTCGGCGCGCCACCGTCTTGATAGGGGGGCAAATCGGTGTCTGGACTCCGGTCCAGATCGCTCGGGATTTTCTTTAGCGCCTGGCCGAGAGCGTGACCGGCGCGGTGCCGGCGGCCAGGGCTGAGAGGGCGTCGAGCGCGCCCTGATGGCCGCGGCTGGCGGCCCGGGTCAGCCAATGGGCGCCTTCGATGCGTTCGGCGGTGGAGGCCGGTCCCCGGGTCAGGTGTTGGCCCAACTGATATTCGGCTTCGTCATCGCCCTTGTCGGCCAGGGATCGCCAGATCGCCAAGGCCTGGGATTGGTCGCCCCGGTCTTCGGCGGCGATGGCCTCGCGGCGGGCGTCCTCGACGGGAACGGTCATGGCGAAAAGGGCGAAGGCGGGAGTCGTCACCGCGAGCAACGCGAGAAGGGACAGCAAACGTGTCATCGGAAAACTCTGTGGGATGAAGGCGGGGAGGAAAGGGCGGGAACCATACACCCCAGGACGCCGGCCAAGGGAGGGGAAAATTGTGATTTCCTTGTGGCAAAGCCCCCCGCCCGGCCAGGGATCGGGCGCTTTTGATGCAGATAGGACGAAATCTCCCCTTTAACCCCGTTGACGGCGGCGCCGACCGACGGCATGATCCCCCCCCGCCTACCCAGACCCACGGTGCCCCTGTGGCGGAACTGGTAGACGCGGCAGACTCAAAATCTGTTTCCCGTAAGGGAGTGGGAGTTCGACTCTCCCCGGGGGCACCATTATCGCCGATCCACAGGTCGCCGATTCTAGGGCGAGATCACCCGATCGGCGAAGGCGGGTTCGCGGCTTTCCAGAAAAGCGATGAACTTGTCATAGGGTACCGCTCGGCAGAAGTGGTAGCCCTGGGCGGCATCGCACTCCATATCGGCCAGAATGCGCAGCTGTTCGGCGGTTTCCACCCCTTCGGCGACCACGCGCAGGCCCATGGCGTGGGCCATGCGGATGATGGCGTCGACGATGATGCGGGAATCCTTGTCGTGGTGGATCTCCATGGTGAAGGAGCGGTCGATCTTCAGCTCCGTGAAGGGCAGGCGGTGGAGTTCGGCCAGCGAGGAATAGCCGGTGCCGAAGTCATCGATCGAAACCCCCGCCCCCTTGATGCGCAGGCGCGTCAGCACATCCATGCTTGATCGGGTGTCGCGCATGGCGCTGGCCTCGGTCACTTCCAAGATCAGGGCGCTGGCCGGTACCCCGTGCTTATGAAGGCTGGCGCCGACCCGGTCGGGCAGATCAAGGTCGACCAGGGCCGAAGCCGACAGATTGACCGCGACCGCCGGCGAAAAGCCAAGGGCTCCCCAGGCGGCGCGGTCGAAGAGGGCTTGATCAAGCACCATATCGGTCATCGTCGACATCAGGCCGGAAGTCTCGGCCAAAGGAATGAAGCTGCCGGGAAAGATCAACCCGCGCCGACCGTTGTTCCAGCGCACTAGGGCCTCGGCGCTGCTGACCGCCCCCGTCGCCACCTCGATTTTGGGCTGGTAGAAAAGAACCAGTTCCCGGGCCTCGATGCCGAGGGCCAGTTCTTCGCGGGCGATCGCGCTTTGCGGGCGCGGGCGATTGGCCAGCATTTCGCGCAGATCGACGGGCTTGACCGGTTTGCGCAGGCACTTCAGCATCGAAAGCCCATAGGATTGCCCGACCTTGAGGGCGGTGGCCAGCAGGCGCTCGTCGAAACTCGACACCAGGGCGATTCCGGCCGGACAACGCCGATCGGCCAGCCAGCGCAGCACCTCCACCCCATCATCCTCGCCCAGCGATAGATCCAGGATGATGACGTCGGCGTCATTGACCTCCGTGCGGTCGCGCAAGGCGCCAAAGCCGTCGAATTCCTCGCAGAAGAAATCCATCGGCGTGAGGACGGCGCGGATGAAGGCCCGTATTTCCGGATCGTCATCGATGAGCAAGGCGATGGGTTTTCTTCCGGGCATGCCTGCTTGTTCCTCGGATCAGCCACTGGGGAAGCCGTCACGGCCGCGCCCCTTGCGGAGCGGGGCCGGGCTGTGGGTCAGGATCGGTTTGGCAAGGTGTAATGGTCCCCCAGGCTGACGACCGTCCGCTCCAAAAGCTCGGGAAGCCCGTGCGCTTGTGCCCGGGCGGAGTCCAGATCTCCGGTACGGCAAGTCTCTTCGATAACTCCGGCGAAGGCGGCAAGATCGGGCATTCCCAACGACGCGGCGATACCTTTCAGGGAATGGGCTTCGCGTCCCGCCTCCCGCAAGGCTCCGCTCTCCAATGCCGCGGCGAGGCGGGTGAGGCGGGCCTTGGAATTCCCGATGAAGTGGGCGAGCAGGCCGGCAAGGACCTCCTCGCCGAGGTCCTCTTTCAATTCGTTCAAAAGCCCCATATCAAGCATGGTCATGGTCATGGTTGGGAGGCGTCCTCCCTGCGCGGGAACAAGGGGGAAAGACCAGGCGCCGATCACCGGCTTTGTTGCAGATCGCCTTGCCAGTTGCGTTCCGCGGCGGAGAGGGCGTCAAATCAAAAGATCTAGCTTTCGGTATGCACCCTTTTAGGTCCTTTTGGCAAGCCCGCCGCCAAGGGGGGCGCGGCATGAGTCTTGCTCACACATCTCAGCATCAAGCCTTTGACTAGGGGGAGGCCTGGGGGCTCCGTCGACCCCGAGGGGTCGTTCGGCGAGGCGGATAGGGCAAATGAATATGGACCGCTCCAATGATCTGGCTGGAACCCTTCCCGCTCCGCCTTCGGTGCCGGGGCCGGCCGAGGATGGCCAATCCATGCCGATCTTTCGCTGGATCTGGCGGTCCTATCTGCGCAGCGCCCTGATTCCGCTGGTCTTCATCGAACTGGTGTTTCTAGCCATCTATTTGCTTTCCCATCAGATCTCGACAAGTCGCACGCTTGAGAGCTTTGGGTCGGCCGTCGAGAACGAGTTCTACGGCGCCGCCGAGCGCGAAGCCGCCTTGCTGTCGGAGCGCCTTGCCGCCCTTGGGACCACGGCCAGCGTCTTCGCCCACCAGGCGGCCCGTGTCTTGTCTACCCCGTGCCAGCCCGCGCCCAGGGAACGGGCCCGTCTCGCGCTGGGGGCCAATGGCGTGTTGTACAGCACCGGTGCGCCCGAGGGGTCCGCCGCGCTTTTCTATTCCGGAATCATTCCGGTGGGACCGGCCCAGATCGACAAGGCGGTGTGCTCGGCCGCGCTCGATCCCCTGATGCGCGACATCAGCGCCGTGGAGCCGTTGGTCGATCAGATCTATGTCAACACCTGGGATTCGATGAACCGCATCTATCCCCCGATCGATGTGCTCAGCCAATACGCGCCGCACATGGATATTCCGTCGTTCAATTTCTTCTATGAGGCCGACCAGGAGCATAACCCGGAACGCAAGGTGGTGTGGACCGACGTCTATCTCGATCCGGCCGGCAGGGGGTGGATCGCTTCGGCCATCGCGCCCGCCTATCGTGGCACGATCCTGGAAGGGGTGGTCGGGCTGGACGTGACCGTCGGCACCTTTATCGATCGGGTTCTGGCGGCCGAATTGCCGTTCGACGCCTATGGTCTGCTGCTTGATCGGAACGGCGGGATTCTGGGCGCGCCGAAGGTCGCGGGCGAGGATTGGGGGGCCAAGCCGCTGACCGAGGCGACCTATGGCGGCGCGATCACCAAAGACACCTTCGTCGATCCCGCCTTCAATCTGTTCGCCCGCGCCGAGCCGGCCGATCTGCTGGCCGCCCTGCAAAGCCAAAGCAACGGCGTACGCCCGGTGACTCTGGCGGGAAAGCAAAAGGTCGTGGCCTGGGCCAAGGTGGCGAGCACCGGTTGGACGTATTTGATGGTCGCCGATCGCGACACGGTTTTTGGCGATATCCTGCGGCTTGACCGGCTCTTCACCGTCATCGGCTATCTGATGGCGGGCGGTTTGCTGGTCTTCTATCTGGGGTTCCTCGCCTTTCTCTACATCCGGGTCAGGGAGATGAGCGTCAGGCTGTCGGGGCCGCTGTCGGCGCTGAACGCCATGATCCGGCGCATCGCCTCCGGGTCTTATTTTCAGACCGCTCCGGCCTTCGACGTGCGCGAACTCGACGAGACCGGTCGCGAGGTGGCGGCCATGGGCGATCGTCTGGGCCGGGCCAACGAGGAGCTGATCGCCAATCGCGAGGAACTGGTGCGCGCCCGCGACGCCGCCCAGGCCGCCGCCCGCGCTAAGGCCGAATTCCTGGCGACGATGAGCCACGAGATCAGAACGCCGATGAACGCGGTGATCGGGATGACCGGCCTGCTGCTCGACGGCCCCCTCGAGCCCCGGCAGATCGATTACGCCCGCACCATTCAGCGCTCGGGCGAGCATCTTCTGGGGTTGATCAACGATATTCTCGACTTCAGCCGCATCGATACCGGGCGGCTGGTCCTTGTGGACCGGGATTTCTCGCTGTCCCACGAAGTTCAGGCGGTGGTCAGCCTGTGCGGGGTGGCGGCCAGCGCCAAGCGACTGAGCGTGCGAATCGATCTTGATCGCGCTCTGGCGCCGGGGTATCGCGGCGATTCCCAGCGCTTGCGTCAGATTCTGGTCAATCTGGTCGGCAATGCCGTCAAGTTCACCGATAAGGGCATGGTCACCGTGCAAGGGGACGTTCTGAAGATCGAGAACGATATCCATTGGCTGCGCCTGCGTGTCGTCGATACCGGCTGCGGTATCCCGCGCGAGCGCTTCAACGACTTGTTCGCCGCCTTTCAGCAGCTTGATGGGTCGGCGACGCGGACCCACGGCGGAACCGGCCTTGGCCTTGCCATCTCGCGCAAGCTCGCCCGGCTGATGGGGGGGGATATCACCGTCTCGAGCACCCCGGGCGAAGGCAGTGTCTTTAGCGTCGTCGTGCCGATGGTGCCGCTGTCGCGGACGCCGGCGCCCGATGGCACCCTGGGCGATGGGGACGCCGAGAGGGGGGAGGAGCCGCCGGCCGCCGATGTCCCGACGGAGGCGGCGGCCTCGAGGGCACTGGTCGTTCTGGTCGCCGAGGATATTTTGGAAAACCAGATCCTGGTCCAGGCCGTGCTGGAAAAGCAAGGGCACCGCGTCATCCTCGCCGCCAACGGCCGCGAAGCCCTGGCCAAGCTGCGCGGTGCCGATCCGGTCGATGTGGTGCTGATGGATATCCAGATGCCGGTGATGGATGGGCTGGACGCCTGCCGGGCCATCCGCGGCCTGCCCCCCGAGGTCCATTTTTCCGATGGCCGGCCGATCGCCGGGGTTCCCATCATCGCCTTTACCGCCGATGCCTTGCCCGGGGATCGCGAAAGGTTCCTTTCGGCGGGAATGAACGAGCATCTGGCCAAGCCGCTGAATGCCCGGCGGCTGCGCGCCCTGCTTGGCGATATCGCCGCCGGTCGGCCCCTCACCCCCCGGTCCTCCGCCGCGCCGTCGCCGCGCAAAAGCCTTGAGGCGCCGCGCCGGCTGCTCGATCCCGAGGCGCTGGCCCAACTGCGCACCTCGCTTGGCGAGGATTATCCGATCTATTTGCGGGCCGCCGAGGAGGCGCTGCGCCACCGCGCCCGCGCCCTGCCCGAGGCGCTGGCGCGCGGCGCCTTCGAAGAGGCCTCGCAGCTTTTGCACGGGTTGCGCGGAACCCTGGCGGCTTTTGGCATGGAGGCCGAGGCGACCCTCTGTCAGCGCCTGCGCGGCGATCTCGCCGGGGGGGCGGGCATCGCCATCCGCGTCGAGGCCAGGAAGTTGGCCGATCAGGCCCTGGCCGCGGCCGACGAGGTGCGCGGTCATCGCGGTCTGCCCTCCATCGATCCCCGGGCGCCCACGCCGCTTTGACCGCGAGACGCGGGCGGACGCGTCTTCTTGGCGAAAACCGCCTTTGCCGGCTTGGCGGGTCTAGAGTATTCAAAAGATGACCGCGTCGCCGAAGGGCGGCGACCTCCCCCCGGTCTTCCATCGGACCCAGCAGAGGAGGACGCTTATGGCGTCGTTCATGATCAAGGTTGCCGGCGAGGGCCTCGTCGACAAGGCGCACCGCCTTGCCGAAACCGGCCCCACCACCGGTTCTTCGGTGATTTACGAGGTGTTGAACGTGCCCGAGTCCGTCGGGTTGGACGAGGTCATCGCCCTGGTCAAGAAAACCGGGGGCAAGCCACCCCATAAGGGCTACGAAGTTGATTACGCCGTTCTGGCCGGATGACGCTCTTCGCAAGAAATCGCCTTAAAGAAGTCGCCTCTAACGCGAAGACTTTGATATAAATCCAATAGATTAGAACGGCGATGGCGGTGAAAGCCAACCCTCCCTTTCGGGTCGCGGATCTAGACTAATGGATGAGGTATTTTGGGGGATCGCCTCTGCGATCCCCTTTTAATTGTAGAGACCGTACGGTGCGATTATCGTTTTTGTTACGGGATCGATCACAGTTGTGGATTTTTTCTTCCCACCAGGAATTATCCTTTGTCTGGGCTTTGTTCCGCCGGACCGAATGGTCTATGTAGGCGAGGCCGATTCCCCGCGCCGTTCGGAGCCCCGTCCATGCTGATCGCCCAAACCTCCGATCTTCATATCCGCCCGCCGGGCATGCTCGTTGGCGGCGTGGTCGATACCGCCGCGGCGCTTGAGGCCTGCGTCGCCCATCTTCAGGCCCTGGCCCACCGCCCCGATCTGCTGCTGATCACCGGGGATCTGACTCAGCAAGGTCGGCCCGAGGAATACGCCCATTTGCGCCGGTTGCTGGCGCCCTTGGATCTGCCGCTGCTGGTTTGCCCGGGCAATCACGACGACCGCGCCGCCCTGCGCGCCGGACTCGATGGCCTGTGTCCTTGGCCCGAGCCGCCGGGCGCCGGGATCCCCGATGGGGCGACGCTTGATCTCACCTTCGATCTGGGACCGCTGCGGCTGATCGGTCTTGATAGCCTGCGGTCCGGCCACTCGGGCGGCGCGCTTTCCGCGTCGCAGGAGGCGTGGCTGGATTCGGCGCTGAGCGAGGCCGCCTTCCTCGACAAACCGGTGGTGCTGTTTCTCCACCACCCGCCCTTTCCCATGGGCATCGATCATTTGGACGCGGCGCGGCTTGATCAAAGCGAAACCCTTGGTCTTTTGCTCGATCGTCATCCCGGAAGGGTTGTCCGTCTGTTATGTGGCCATGCCCATCGCCATGTTACCACCGTCTGGCATGGTGTGGCGGTGACGGTCTGTCCAGCGCCGGCTTTCGCCTTCGCCCTGGATTTCGCCCACAAGGCGCCGGCGGCGATCACCCTGGAGCCCCCGGCTCTGCTACTCCACCGATGGGATGGGCGGGCGCGATTGCTGGTGACCCATGTCTCGCCGATCGGCGCGGGGGAGCGCCGGTCCTATGGTGGCGAGCGGCCGACGGTCGGGGTATAGGCCGCGCCGGCGGGCGGGGGGCGCGAGACGGTTTGGTTGGGAAAGGGAGGGATGCTTACCGTGGAGAAGGCGCGCAACAAGGCGGCGCGACGCCGGCCAAGCCGCTTCGGCCTGTGGGTGGCCGAGGCTTTGCGCCGCCTTGCCGATCGGCTGGCCCCGGCGGGATCGGGACGCCTGGGCAAGAGCGGGCAAGGATCCGAGCCCCGCTTGTCGGATGCTCCCCAGGCGACGCTGGATGGCATGTTGCGGGCCTATCTTGGCGAGCGCAAGGATTCGGCGATCTCCAAGGTTCACCTTCTGACCCTGGAAGAAATAAAAACCGCCTTCGGCGACGAGTGGCCCAAGTTATCGCGCAAGGCGATGATGCTAACCGAAGGGATCATTCGCCAGCATATGGCCGATGGCGATTACTACTGGCAGCAAAACGACGAATCCTATTTGTTGTTGCTCTCGGGCCTGGAGGCGGAGGAGGCGGCGGCCAAGGTGATGATGATCGCCGATCTGGTGCGCAAGCGCCTGCTGGGCAACCGGGCGGTCGGCCTGCCCGATTTCGGGGTCAAGGCCTCGGCGATCACCGTTTCGGACCTGCTTGAAAGCGGCGCCCCGCCCACCCTGGAGGCGATCAGCCGGATTCTGGACGAGCGTCTGGCCGAGGAGGTCGGGGTGCGCAGTCTGGTTGCCCGATCAAACGCCCGCGCCCTGTTGGCGCAAAACCGCATCCACGACAGCCTGACCGTCGGCTTCCGCCCGGTGTGGAATCCCTCGACCCGTCTGGTCTTCGCCTATCAAGGCCAACCCTATCGCACCACCGATTATGGCTGGTTCGCCGGGCAGTGGACCTTGTATGGCGGCTATCTTGATCCTTTGGGCATCGAGGTCGATAAGAAGGTGATCGAAGTGGCGCTCAAGCCCCTGCGCGCCGCCCGCGACGCCAAGGCGCCGCCGGTGATCATCCTGCCGCTGCATTTTCGCTCGTTCACCGGCCAGAACCGCAACGAGATGTTCAGCCTGATCGCCACCCTGGTCGAGGATTGCCGCAAGGATGGTCTGGCTTTTGAACTGGTCGGGCTGTTCGATGGCCTGCCTTTGAACCGCCTGCCCCAGGTGGTGGCCGGGCTGGCCAAGCTGTCGCGCTTCGTCGCCGTGCGCGCCGCCCCCGACCAGCTTGAACCGATCCGCGGCTTTCTTGATGGGGTGCGCCTGCTCGGCATCGATCTCAACGATATCGGCCGTCATGGCAGCGACCCGGCCAATCGGGCGCGGGTGATGACCGATCTCGCCCGCTTCGCCAAGGAACGCGGCATCGCCAGCTATGTCTGGGATCTCAGGACCATGGAAGAGGTCCGCCTCGCCCTTGATCTGGGCTATTCCAATCTCTGCGGTCAGGCGGTGGGCAGCGATACCGCCGATCCCCACCACGTTTACGAACGGGCCATTCATTCCCTGCTCGACCCCGCCCCCTCCTCCCGGGGAGGGGTTGGCTCGGCGGGGTGACGGCGGTCGCTGCCGATACACCAAGGGGCCGTCCTGGCGGGACGGCCCCTCGTGTATTTTAGGCACGTGTATTTTTAGCGCGGTCACATCGGGTGGCTTCCCGCGAGGAGAAGCCGGAGACGGTGCCCTTATTTGGGCGCCATCACCATGATCATCTGCCGGCCTTCGAGCTTGGGATGCTGCTCCACCTTGGCGAGATCGGCGACATCCTCGCTGACCCGCTTCAGCACGTTCATGCCCAGATCCTGGTGGGCCATTTCACGGCCCCGGAAGCGCATGGTCACTTTGACCTTGTCGCCCTCCTCCAGGAAACGCTTGGCGGCGCGCATCTTGACGTCGTAGTCATGCTCGTCGATATTCGGACGAAGCTTGATTTCCTTGATCTCGATGACTTTCTGCTTCTTCTTCGCCTCGTTCTTCTTCTTCTGGGCTTCGTACTTAAACTTACCTAGATCGAGAATCTTGCAGACGGGCGGCTCGGCGTTGGGCGAAATCTCGACCAGATCGAGACCGGCCGCTTCGGCACGGGCCAAGGCATCCCGCGTGGACACGACGCCCACGTTGTCGCCATTTTCGTCGATGAGACGGACTTCGGGGATTCTGATTTCCCGGTTGGCGCGCGGTCCATCCTTGGACGGCGGAGCCTGCATCGGTGGCCTGGCTATGTTTCCAATCTCCCAATGGTTTCAAAAACAGGGATGACCGCGGCGGCTCCGGCCCCCGGGAGAGATCTCCCGAAGGGGCCCGGGCCGTCCAGCGGCACCCTGGTCGAGTCCGTCTCCGGCCTTTGCGCCTTACCCCTGGGGGGCGGCGCGCAGATCGGGAGCAACCGACTCGTTGGCAAGTGTAGCAATGGCTTCATCAAGCGCAAGGACTTCCTGGCTCTGACCGCCCAGGCGACGCAAGGCCACGCCGCCGGTTTCGGCCTCCTTGCGTCCGACCACCAGCATGACCGGCACCTTGGCCAGCGAATGCTCGCGCACCTTGTAGTTGATTTTTTCATTGCGCAGATCGGCGACCGCGCGCAAGCCCTTGGCCTTGAGGGCGGCGAGCACCGTGCGGGCGTAATCGTCGGCATCCGAGGTGATGGTCGCGACCACGACCTGCACCGGCGCCAGCCAGAAGGGGAAACGGCCGGCGCAGTTCTCGATCAGGATGCCCATGAAGCGCTCGAAGGTGCCAAGGATGGCGCGGTGGAGCATGACCGGGCGATGCTTGTCGCCATCCTCGCCGACATAATCGGCGCCCAGGCGTTCGGGAAGCACGAAATCGACCTGCAAGGTGCCGCACTGCCAGTCGCGGCCGATGGCGTCGCGCAGGACGAATTCCAGCTTGGGACCATAGAAGGCGCCCTCGCCCGGGTTGAGGGTCCACTCCAGGCCGGCGGCGTCGGTGGCTTCGCGCAGGGCGGCTTCGGCCTTGTCCCAGGTCTCGTCGCTGCCGGCGCGAACCTCGGGGCGGTCGGAGAACTTCACCTTGATCTCGGTGAAGCCCAGGTCCCGGTAGACGCTTTTCAGAAGATCGCAGAAGGCCTGGGTTTCCGAAACGATCTGATCTTCGGTGCAGAAGATATGGGCGTCATCTTGAACGAAGGCGCGCACCCGCATCAGGCCATGCAGGGCGCCCGAGGCCTCGTTGCGGTGACAGGCGCCGAATTCGGCCATGCGCAGCGGCAGGTCGCGATAGCTTTTGATGCCCTGCTTGAAGATCTGGATATGGCAGGGGCAGTTCATCGGCTTCATCGCCAGCAGCTTGTCCTCGGCCTCGCTGATGAACATGTTCTGGCGGAATTTCTCCCAATGCCCGGATTTTTCCCAAAGGGCGCGGTCGACCAGCATCGGGGTGTTGACCTCGACGTAGCCGGCCAGATCCAGGCGACGGCGCATATAGTTTTGCAAGGTGCGATAGACCGTCCAGCCCTTGGGATGCCAGAAGACCGCGCCCTGGGCCTCTTCCTGAAGGTGGAACAGGTCCATTTCCTGGCCGACGCGGCGGTGGTCGCGCTTTTCGGCCTCGGCCAGCATGGTCAGATAGGCGTCAAGCTGCTTGCGATCGGGCCAAGCGGTGCCATAGATGCGCTGAAGCATCGGATTGCGCGAATCGCCCCGCCAATAGGCGCCGGCCAGCTTCATCAGCTTGAAGGCGGTGCCGAGCTTGCCCGTCGACGGCAGATGGGGGCCGCGGCACAGGTCAAGCCAGTCGCCCTGGCGATAGACGCTGACATCCTCGTTCGCCGGCAGGCCGGTGATCAGCTCGGCCTTATAGGTTTCACCAAGCTTGGTGAAATAGGCGATGGCCTCGTCGCGCTCCCAGACCTCGCGGACGATCGGCAAATCGCGGCCGACGATCTCGCGCATGCGCTCTTCGATGCGCTCCAGATCCTCGGGCGTGAACGGCTCGGCCCGGGCGAAGTCGTAATAAAAGCCGTTCTCGATCGCCGGACCGATGGTCACCTGGGTGCCGGGATACAATTCTTGCACCGCCTGGGCCATCACATGGGCGGCGTCGTGGCGCAGCAGCTCCAGGGCGGCGGCGTCGCGCGCCGTGATCAGGCTGACGCTGGCGTCCGTAGTGATGGGAACGCTCAGATCCTTCATAGTCCCGTCGATAGTGACCGCCAGCGCTGCCTTGGCCAAGCCGGGACCAATGTCCTCGGCGATCTGGCGACCCGTCACCGGGCCTTCATAGCTGCGAACGCTGCCGTCGGGCAGGGAAATGGCGACCATCGTCTTACGGTCCTTTGTCGGAAACAGGGAAAATCGAATTGGGCACTCTAGAGCGGGATAACGAAAAGTGTTAGGGATTTTCGGTCAAAATCGCCCCCTACGGGCCGAAGGCCAGGGATGTCGGCGGCGCGGGGCGCGGGGCGCGCGGCCCGGTCAGGCGCCGCGGTAGTGTTGGAAGACGGTCCACGAGCCGATGACGATGAAGCCGACGCCGGCGATCAGCTTGAGGGGCAGGGCCTCGACATAGCGGGTCATCATCGCGCCGACGAAAACCGCCAGGGCCGTCGACAGCACCAGGGCGGCCGAGGCGGCGATGAAGATCGCCAAAGGGCGCGACTGGCCACCCGAGGCGTAGAGCATGGTGGCAAGCTGGGTCTTGTCGCCAAGTTCGGCCAGGAAGACGGTGAGGAAAATAGGCAGAAGGGCGCTCAGGGTCTGCATGGCGGTATCCGAAGGCGTGAGAAAGAAAGCGATGACGATGCGTGTCGGCGCGGCGACCGCGTTCGGGAACGCCTGGAGAAGGGGGCTTTCCAAGGGCCCGACGCCGGCGAACCTTACAGTCAGCCCCCGGGGGGGCGCAAGCCAAGCGGTTGCGCCACGGGGGCCGGCGGGCGGGTCGCGTGACGCTTATCCATACTATTTGCGGTATCGGCTGAAATCAGCTAAAAAAGGGTCTGACCCGGTCAGTAAAATTTTATCTTTTTGACTGTCATAGGTTAAGACAAACCAGACAATGAAGACAGTCGCCGACATACATGCCGACATCTTGAAGCGGCACGCCAAGTCCCCATCGCGATTCGGATACTTTTTCCTTCAATGGATCAAGTTCATGGATCACAATGATCGGCTTTATGCGGCCCGTGGGGAGGCCGGCGAAAACTATTTGCAGTACCGCCTCGGATTGAATCACGTGGACGAGTCGGCGGCGATCTTCGAGACCCTGCTCAGCTTCTGGAAAGAACGCGAGCAGGAGGACCGGATCTTTTCCTATCTGACCCACGAAGACACCGACGGCAACGGCATCTGGCATTATCTGGCCGATACCCTGCGCGAGCACGAGGGAACCTCGACCCTGCGCATGGCCCGCACCCTGCTGGCCATGGACATCGATTTCTCCAAGCGCAATCGCAGCGGCCAGTCGCCGCTGAACAAGATGCTGGTGCCGCTGCCGCGCTGGCAGTCGATCAACGCCCTGATCCAGACCAAGCATCTGTCGATCGAGAACATCGAGGCGGCCATCGCCGAGCGGGCGAAGGACGAGGACCAGCGCAACGCCTTGATGTCGATGATTTTTTCCAGCGATATCGAGCAAAATCAGGCCATGTTGTCGCAGCATGTGCTGCGTCAGGCGCTCCAGCCCCAGGCCGATGTCACCCTGCGGGCGGCGACCTGCCGGCTGTTCTTCGATTACGTCGACACCAAGACCGGCGGCACCGCGTTCTTCAAGCTGGTGACCATCGCCAACCACGCCATGTTCGATGATCTGATGCGGCTGCTGATGCGCAACACCAGCGAAACGGTGGTGGCGATGGGCGTGCCCGATATCGCCACGCGCAAGGCCTATGCCCAGGCCTATCTGGCGCGCAAGCTGCTGCGCCGCGAGCATAGCGGCGGCGGGGTGCTGTTCAGCGCCCTGAAGGCGGGCAAGCATACCCATCTGCGCAAGATCACCAGCCTGCTGCGCAACGATGATCTGGTGATCCGCACCACCGTGCGCGGCGAATTGGTGCGCAAGGACCTGCCGGTCGACAAAAACTCGCCGGCGCCGACCAATCCCTTGCTGTCGCTGCTGCTCCAGCGCGACAAGGAAGGCAATACGGTGATGCACCGGGCGGTGCTGACGGGCGATCTCCAGGCGCTCAAGGGCTTCTTTTCCGGCCTGACCCCCAATGACACCTATGCCATCATCCGCCTGATTCCCAATATCTGGGGGCTGACCCTGGCCACCGCCTGCCGCCCCGAACTGGTCCAGGCCGCCCTGGCCCAGGCGGTGAAAAGCGGCAAGTTGCCGATGGACCGGGCCAAGGCGCTGTTTTCGGCCTATCCCAAGGATACCCGCGACATCGTTCACTTCATCGAGGAGACGGTGAACGAAATCGAATCCCTGGCCAAGGCCGTCGGCCGCAAGGAACCCCTGCCCCCCACCTTCCGCCTGGAAACCCTGCGCGCCAATAAATAGCGCCTGGATCAGCACTCCCCCTAGATCGCCCGGGGATCTGCTTTAAGACGGGTGCTTTCCGTCCCTCTCGGATGGGGCGGTATCGATGCGCACCACCACCGACATTCCCGGCGCCAACAGGGCGGCCTGCGCCTGATCGGGATCGATGGCGATGCGAACGGGAAGCCGCTGGGTGACCTTGGTGAAGTTGCCCGTGGCGTTGTCGGATTTCAGCACGGTAAACTCTGAGCCCGTGGCGGGCGAAAAGGCTTCGACATGCCCGGCCAGGGCCGTCCCCTGCAGGGCATCGACGCGAAAGCTCACCGCCTGACCGATCTGGATGCCGGCCAACTGGGTTTCCTTGAAATTGGCGATGACCCAGCGTCTTGCGGGCACCAGGGCGGCGAGCTGGGTTCCGGCCGAAACATACTGCCCCAACCGCACCCCGATCTCGCCCAGCGTGCCATCGATTGGCGCGACGATGCTGGTGTTGTGCAAATCAATCGTCGCCAGTTCGACCGCCGCCTGGGCATTGGCGATATCGGCCTGAAGCGAGTCCCGATTAACGCGGATCGAGCGCAGATCCTCGCGGGAAACGTCAAGGGCGGCTTGGCTTTTGTGTACCAGGGCTTCGGCCTGGGCCAGGGTGGAGCGGGCCTGATCGGCGGAGCTTTGCGTCGAGACGCCGCGCGCCAGCAAAGCCTCGGTGCGGCGGGCGGTGGACCGGGCGACATCCAGGGCGGCGATGGCGCTGGCGATCTCGGCCTCGCTGGAGCGGATCCGCGCCTGCGCCGCCCGCTCGCTCTGCTCGGAATTCTCCAGGGCGGCGCGTTTCATTTCTAAGGTCGCCTGGGCCTGCTTCAGCTTTTGCGCATAGATCCGGTCATCGATCTGAAACAGCGGCGTGCCGGCCTTGACCGTCTGGAAATCATGGACGGTGACCGCGGTCACATAGCCGGCGCTTTGCGGACTGATCATGGTGACCTGAGCGCGCACATAGGCGTTGTCGGTCGTTTCGACGGCGCTGCGGAAGGGCGGCAGGTGCCACGCATAGAGAACGAGCAGGGCACCGATGAGGCCGATGGACAGCGCGAGCCCGGCAGGGAAAAAATGTTTGACCTTTGACATGGTTCAGGTGGGTCTCGATTGGGGGATCAGGGCGTCCGGGCCGCGTGAACGGTCCAGACGGCCGCGCAGGCGGCGATAGGCCATATGCAGACCAAGGGCCGCCAGGAAGGCGCTGGCGATGGCGGCAAGCAGAAGGAAGGCATCGTTATAGGCAAGAACGGTGGCCTCACGCGTGACCTGCTGGGACAACAGGGCCATGCCTTCGGTCATAAGCTGCTGCGGATCGCTCAGGAGGGGATGATAGGCCCCGGCCAAGGTATGAAGACGATCGGCAACGATCGGATTGGTCAGTTGGATCTGCTCGACCAGATGGGCGGAATGGACCTTCTCACGCAGGGTAACCAGGCTGCCAAACAACGCCGAGCCCATCAGCCCGCCGATGCTTTGGGTAAACAAAAAGACGGCGATGAAACTGGTGATGAACATCGGCCCTTGCTTGAAAGTCTTGACCAGCCCCGAATGCATGGCCGGGGGCAGGAACAGGGCACCGCCGAAGGCGATCAGGGCCTGACTGAAATACATGGTCTCGGGCCGGGTGAGCGCGGTGGCATGGCCATCCATGACCGCGCCGCCGGCGATACAGATCAAAGCGATCCCATGAAACAGCGGCACGCGGGCCAGGGTCAGGGTGAGGCCGCAGATCAGTCCACCCGCCAGGGTCGCCGCCAGAAGGATGAGATAAAGAGTCCTGCTTTGCTCGTTGAGCAGACCAAGGGTCTGGAACAGGCCGATGGCGCCCGATGTCTGTTCGGCCAGCACGATGCGAAAGATCAGCAAGGTCAGGGCGAGGGTGGCGATTTCGGGGCTGGTCAACCAACGGATATTCAGCAGCGGCGTGTCGCGGTGCAGTTCCACGGCCGCCGCGCCGCCGATGCACAGCGCGGCGATAGCCAAGCAGATGCCAATCCACGGCGCCTCGAACCACCAGTAAAAGCGCCCCAAAGCCAGCACCACCGCCAGCAGGCCAAAGCCGATGGCAACCAAGGGATAAGTAATAAAGTCGCGCCAATGCAGGACCTTGGCATAAGGCAAGGGGGTTAGGGGCAGCAGGAAAACGACGGAGAAGGCAAGCAGGGCCAGACCGAGTTCCAGGGTGTAAAGCTGTTGCCATTGGCCGAGATCAAGCAGAACCGGCGAGATCACCCGGGCCACCATCGGCGTCGCCGCCGAACAGGTCAGCGACAGGCTAACCGCCCAGGTCAGTTTCTTGGCCGGGGGAAAGGCCTCCAGCATGTAAAGAAAGCCCAAGGTGGAAACCGGCGCGGCCGCCATGCCGGCCAGAAACCGAATGGGCAGGGCCGTCCACAAATCAAAGATGACCAGATGAAGCAGCGAGGTGACGGCGAAAATAATCAAGCTGAGTTCGGCAAACCGGCGCAGGCCGAATTGAATGCGGATCTTGGTCAGCAAGATCGTCAAGCTGACATTGGGCGCCATATAGGCCGCGATCAGCCAGGATGTTTCCGTCAAGGTCGCCCCCAGAGACCCCTGGATCTGCAAGGTATTCACGGCGATCAGGTTCATGCCGAGGCCCTGGGTCATCCAGAGCAGGACCGAAGCCGCGATATAAATGGTTGACCGCCCCGTCGACATCGGCGGAGCGGCGGGCGGAGCGGGAGGACTACTGGGCCCGGACATGGTCTTTGCCATCCGCCGGGGGCGCGGTGAGGTCGGCGTCATCGGAGCGGGCCGCTTCCGCGTTGCTGACCACCTGACGCAGCACCGCCAGCGCGATCTTCAGATCCTCGGGATCGATTCCCTCAAGCAGCCGGCTGCGGACCGTGGCGCTGATCTCTTCCATATGGCCGATCTGCACCCGGGCCGGCTCAGTCAATTCGATATGCTTGGCCCGGCGATCGCCCTCCACCGCGCTGCGGCTGATCATGCCCTGGCGTTCCAGGCCATCGAGCAGGCGCACCACCGACGGCGGCTCGACGTCAAGGGCGTCGGCCAGTTCGGCCTGGGTCCAGGTGCGGTGTCCCGACAGCAACAGCAAGGCGCGGGCCCGCGACAGGGTCAAGCCGTGCTCGCGCACCACCCCATCGAAAAGCCGCCGCATTTTCCGCCCCGCCGTCGACAGCTCGAAGGTGAAGGCGGCATTGAGGCCGGGTACGGAATCGGAAAGACGCTTGGACATGGCACCGATCTAGATAGCTAGCTAACAGATGTGTAGCTATATAACCCGATCGATCCCCGGCACAAGGGCAGGGCGATGATTTTCCCCGGGGCCCGCCCGGGAAACGCCGTGGTCATAATCGTTGAAAAAGGATGGGGGAGTCGCGCCAAGCGGCGGTTTAGGCCGGTTCGGGACCCAGGCCGCCCAGAACCCCCATGGCCAGAGCGTGCAGAACCTCGCTGAGGATGAGGTCGAGAAGGACCAGTCCGATGGCCGAGGACAGCGGCAGATCCAGCCCGTGGCGGGCGATGAAGCCGAGATAGAGCACCATGGCCAGGAAGGCGATGACATTGAGGAACAGGGCCGCCCGGGGATCGCCGCCGCTCAGGGTCAGCAGGGCCATGGGGACGAAGGCGATCATGATCGGCACTTGCATCCAGTTATAGGCGGCAAGCCACCCATACAGCCGGTCATGGCGGCCGAGCAGCCGACTGACCCCATCCATCACCACCGGAAACAGGCACCAGCCGATCACGTAATGCAGCGTCCTGACCAGCAGCAGGGTGCCAAGACCGATATCGGCCAGGGCTTCGTCGGTTTCGCCCAGGCGATCGGCGATGACGAAGAACCCGAACAACGGCAGCAGATAGAGCGCCGCCCAGAAGCTGCGCAGGGCGTCCTGGGGGGAGCCGTCAAAGGCCTTCAGTCCCTGGGGATCGAACCGCAACAGGCGGCCCACCCCCCAAAGCACCTTCGCCGCCTGGGGGGCGCTCAGCATGGGGCCTCGAAGAAACCGACCAGAACCCGGCGGTAGATCTCGCTTAAGGCTTCGAGATCGGCCACCGCCACCCGTTCATCGGGCTTGTGCATGGTTCGCCCGACCAGACCGAATTCGGCCACCGGGCAATGGCTGCGAATGAAACGGGCATCGGAGGTGCCGCCCGAGGTCGACAGCTCCGGCCGCCGGCCGGTGACCGCCTGACAGGCCGTGGCGATCAGATCCGACAGCGGGCCGGGCGGCGTCAGGAAGGCATCGCCGCTATGCTCCAAAACCAGGGAAAAGCCGCTTTCGTCGCCATCGCAGGCCGCCAGACAGCGGGCGCGGATCCAGGCCGACAGCGACTCGCCGCTATGGCGATCGTTGAAGCGGATATTGAAGCGCAAGGTGGCCTTGGCGGGAATGACATTGGCGGCCGGATTGCCGACATCGATGCTGGTCAGCTGCAGGCTAGAAGGCTGGAAATGCGCCGTGCCGTCGTCCAGGGTCTCGGCCAGCAGCAGGCCGGTCAACGTCGAGAGCCGATGAAGGGGGTTATCGGCGAGATGGGGATAGGCGACATGGCCGGCGCGGCCGAGAAGGGTGACGGTGGCGGTCAGGCTGCCCCTCCGACCGATCTTGATCATGTCGCCCAGGCCTTCGGGATTGGTCGGCTCGCCAACCAAACACAGATCCATCCTTTCGCCAGCCCCCTCCATCCACTCCAGCACCTTGCGGGTGCCGTGAAGGGCGGGGCCCTCCTCGTCGCCGGTGATCAGCAGGGCGATCGATCCCGTGGGATCGTGTCTGGAAATCGATCCCGTGGAATCGGGTCCGGAAATCAACCGGGCGACGGCGGCGACGAAACAGGCGATGCCGCCTTTCATATCGGCCGCTCCCCGGCCGACCAGGGCACCATCGACCACTTCGGCGCCAAAGGGCGGCCGGCTCCAGCCGTCGCCGGCGGGCACGACATCCGTATGGCCGGCGAATCCGAAACAGGGGCCGGCGCCGCCGCGGCGGGCATACAGATTATCCACCCTCTCGCCGCCCTCGGCGCCAAAGGGCAGGCGAACGCAGCGGAAGCCCAAGGCGATCAGGGCGGATTCAAGAACATCAAGGGCCCCGGCATCACGCGGGGTGACGCTGGGGCAAGCCACCAGCGCCCGGGCCAAAGCCAAGGGATCGGCCAATTCGGCCGCAGTCCAGCGAAGGGGAAGCGCAGACAAGGGCGGACGTTCCTTCAACGCGGGCCTTCAGCGCGGGGTATCGCGCAGCAGATCGTTGATCGAGACCTTGGAGCGGGTGCGCTCGTCGACCCGCTTGACGATCACCGCGCAGGCCAGACCGGGGCCCGGCGTGCCATCGGGCAGCGGCTTACCGGGCAGCGATCCCGGCACCACCACCGAATAGGCCGGAACCCGGCCCATGAAGACCTCGCCGGTCTCACGATCGATGACGCGGGTCGAGGCGCCGATGAACACGCCCATCGACAGCACGGCGCCGGTTTCCACCAGCACCCCCTCGGCGACCTCGGAGCGGGCGCCGATGAAGCAGTTGTCTTCGATGATCACCGGACCGGCCTGAAGGGGTTCCAGCACGCCGCCGATCCCCGCCCCGCCCGACAGATGAACGTTGCGCCCGATCTGGGCGCAAGACCCCACGGTCGCCCAGGTGTCGATCATCGCCCCGGATTCGACGCGGGCGCCGAGGTTGACGAAGCTGGGCATCAGCACGACGCCCGGCGCGATATGGGCCGAGCGGCGGACGATGGCGCCGGGAACGGCGCGGAATCCGGCGGCGCGGAAGCGGTCTTCCCCCCAGCCGGCGAATTTGGAGGGAACCTTGTCCCACCAGGTGGCGCCGCCCGGCGCGCCGGAAACCGGTGTCATGTCGTTGAGGCGGAAGGACAGCAGCACCGCCATCTTCAGCCACTGATGGACAACCCAGGTCTCGCCGATCTTTTCGGCGACGCGATAGATCCCGGCGTCCAGGCCGTCGAGCACGGCCTCGACCGCGTCGCGCACGGCTCCCCGCGTCTCCAGGGTCACGCCCTCGCGGCTCTCCCAGGCGGCCTCGATGGTGGTCTGCAAGCTCGGCGTGGTCATGGCGCGCGGGTGTCCCTGGGCGAAGCCCCGGTCGGGGCGGTTGAAAAGGATCCGATAGTCGTGGATGGTGGTCAACCATAGCCGGCCGGTTGTCCAAGTCAATCGCCCTGCCGGCCGGAAACGCGCCGGACCGCCCTTCCGTTGACGCGACGGGCGCCCCTTCGTAAGGTGCGACCGCATCCCGTTTCGACTCCGACCCTTCCAACAAGGGGCGCGGTCGGGAGCCTTACAGGAGAGAGGTCAGGGTGGCCGAGGTCAAGACACGCGACGAGCACGACGAGGAGCCTCCGCGGTTCGACGCCCAGGCCGCCACCATCGCGCCGGAGACGATCCTTCTGCACCCCGGCCCGGCGGCCATCGTCGCGCTGGGCGGCGGCGAGGCCCTGTGCAACGCCCTGGGCGAACCCCTGCGCCCGCTGTTTTCGCCGGAAGCCGCCGACAGCCTGTTGCCGGAGATCCGCAGCGCCCTGGAAACCGGCGTTCCCCAGCAAAAGGTCGTGGATGTCGGGCGCGACGGCCTGCCCGCCCAATTCGACCTGATCATCCTGCCCACCGCCGAGCCGGGCCGGGTGGTGGTGATCGGCCGCGACGTCACCTTGGAAAGAACCCTGCGCAAGGCGCTGACCGACAGCCGCCAGCGCTATAAGGATTTCGTCGATCTGTCGATCGACTTCACCTGGGAAACCGGACCGGACGGCCGCTTCGTTTTCGTTTCCCCCGATGGCGCCCTTGGCTATGCCGCCCGCGATCTGGTGGGCGCCCTGCCCTGGACCTTGATGGACATCACCGATGCCCAATCGGGGGCGACGGTCTTCAACTCGCCGGTCCGGGTCAAGGATGTCGATATCTGGGTCCGCCGCCGCGACGGCACTCTGGCTTGTCTCAAGACCTCCTCGATGCCGGTTTTCGACGCCAGCGGCGAATGGAGCGGCGGCCGGGGCGTCTGCCACGACATCACCGAACAGCACGACCGCGACAAGGCGCTGGCCCGGGCGCTCAACCGCCAACGCGTCGTCGCCAATGTCGAGCGCACCTTCCGCGACGAGATTGACCCCTCCAATATGCTCAATGTCGCCGCTGAAGCCCTGGCCCGCAGCGTAGGCGGTGATGGTTGCCTAATTTATCGGGCGGCGCTTGATGATGGCCCCGACCGGCCGTTCCTGCCGCGCGGACGTTTCGGCGAAGGCGGTGACGAAAAGGTCGTCCTTACCCTTGAGGCCCTAGGCGAGGGAGCCCACGCCCAGACCACCCCCGATGGGAAGTGGACCGTGCTGGTCGCGGCGTCGCGCTATCGCCGCCAGATCAACGGCGCGGTGGTGCTGTGGCGGCGCATCGAACGCGGCGCGTGGAGCGAGGATGATCATCTGCTGATCGTCGATGTCGCCAATCAGATCGGCAGCGCCAATGAACAGATCGGTCAGCACGACCGCATCATCTCCATGTCGCGCACCGACGGGTTGACCGGCCTGCTCAACCGCCGGGCGTTTTTCGACGACATGGACCGCCGGCTGAAAGGGCCTCCCGGGCTGGTCGAGCGCCGCGCCGGCGAGGAGGCGGCCCGCCGCTCCGAGCGGCCGGCGCGCTCGGCCCTGCTGTATATCGATCTGGACAACTTCAAATGGGTCAATGACGCCCATGGCCATCTGCGCGGTGACGAGGCGTTGATGACGGTGCGCAAGATCCTGACCGATCATACCCGGGCCACCGATATCGTCGCCCGCCTGGGCGGTGACGAATTCGCCATTTGGCTCGAGGGGGCCGACGCCGAGGCGGCCAGCGCTAAGGCCGCCGAGATCTTGGCCGAAGACGCCCTCTTGCGCCCCTTCGACGGCTCGCCCGACCGACCGCTGTCGTTGTCGATCGGGCTGGCCATCCATGATCCGGCCTCGGGCGAGGGAGTGGAGGATCTGACGGCGCGGGCCGATATGGCCATGTATGCCGCCAAACACGGCGGCAAGGGGCGCTTCAGTCTGTCGCTGCCGCCGCCGCACACTCCGACCTGATCGGCCGGCCAAGGCGCAAGATCCCCAGGGCGAGGATCGCCAGCCCGGCGCCATAGCCGCTGACCGCCGCCCAGCCGCCCAAGCTCCAGGCCAGGGTCGCCCCGGCCGATCCGCCGGCGCCTCCCAGGAACATACCGCTCATGAATACGGTGTTGAGGCGGCTGCGCGCCTCGGGGCGCAGCGCATAGACCACATGCTGATTGGACACCAGGGCGCTTTGAGTGCCGAGATCAAGGGCGATGACGCCGACCACCAGCCCAAGGACGCTTGCCCACAGGGCGACAATCGCCCAGGACACCAGAACCAGCGACGCGCCGAGGACGATCACCGGCCCCGGTCCGCGATGATCGGCCAGCCGCCCGGCCAGCGGCGCCGCCACCACCCCGACCGCGCCGATAACCCCGAACAGGCCGGCGACATCGGCGCCCAGCCCCAGGGCGGGCTCTTGCAGATGAAGCGCCAGAACCGTCCAGAAGACCGAGAACGAGCCAAAGAGGGCGGCCTGCGTCAGCGTCGCCCGCCGCAGGGCCGGTTCGTCGCGCCAGAGATGGGCGAGCGAACGCAAGGCTTGGCCGTAGCGCAGGCCCTGCGGCGGAACGACCCGGCGCGGCAGCACGGCGGCCATCAACCCGGCGGCGGCCAGGACCAGCGGCACGCCCAGCCAGAACATCTCGCGCCATCCCAGATGGGTGGCGACGACGCCGGCCAGGGTCCGGCTGAGCAAGATCCCGCAAAGCAGCCCGCCCATCACCGTGCCGATGATCCGCCCGCGCTGGCCGTCGGGCGCCAGGGCGGCGGCAAACGGCACGATATGCTGGGCCACCGTCGCCCCGGCGCCAACCAGTAGCGAGGCGCCGACCAGCACCCCGGCCGTTGGCGCCAGCGCCGTCAGACAAAGCGTCGCGGCCAAAGCCAGGAACTGGCCGATGATCAGACGCCGCCGGTCGACAAGATCCCCCAGCGGCACCAGCAGAAACAAACCCAGGGCATAGCCCAATTGGGTCACCGTCGGGATCAGGCCCGGGCTGGCCGAGCCGGGGAAGGCGTCTTCGATGAGGCCGAGCATCGGCTGATTATAGTAGATGTTGGCGACGGCCAGCCCAGCGGCGGCGGCCATGGCGAAGGTCGCCCCGCGACCAAGGGCGGGCCGGGGAGAGGGGAATACGGCGGGTTCGGACATGGGGCGCGACCTTTTTGGCGGGATCTGGGATGCCGAAGTGATAGCCCCCTCAACGGTTTTCGTGTAGGTGGTGGAAGTGAGCAGCCTGTATATCGGAAAGTGATAGAATGGATACGGAGGCCGTCACCGTTTTCGTCACCGCCGCCGCGGCCGGCAGCCTGTCCGCCGCCGCCCGCCGGCTGGCGATCACACCGATGACGGCGACGCGCCGTCTTGCCGGGTTGGAGCGGGTGCTTGGCCTGCGGCTGATGCAGCGCACCACGCGCGCGGTGTCGCTTACCCCCGAGGGTGAGGCTTTCCTGCCCTATGCCCAGGCCATGGTGGAAAGCGAAGCCGCCGGGCGGGCGATGCTGCGTTCGGCGGCCATCGGTGTTTCGGGACTGCTGCGCGTCACCACCCCGGCGGCCTTTGGCCGCAAGATCATCGCCCCGCTGATTCCCGGCTTGCTGCGCGCCCATCCCGAGCTGCGCATCGATCTTGATCTCAATGACGCGGTTGTCGATATCGTCGCCACCGGCGCCGATCTGGCGATCCGCATCGCCGTTTTGCGCGATAGCGCCCTGATCGCCCACAAGGTGGCGGCCAGCCCCCGGGTGTTATGCGCCGCCCCCGCCTACCTCGCCGAACGCGGCACCCCGCGCCTGCTCGCCGATCTGGCCGGCCACGACTGCCTGACCCAAACCGGCACCACCCATTGGCCCTTCCAGGCCGACCGCCGCGATCTCAAGGCGCGGGTCAACGGACGGTTTTCGGCGAACGGCATCGAAGCCCTGCACGGCGCCTGCCTGGGTGGCGCCGGCATCGCCCTGCTTGCTTTGTGGAACGTCGGCGACGATCTGGCGGCGGGTCGGCTGGTGCGGATCACCCTGGAGGACGCCGCCGCCCTTGATCTGTCGATCTGGGCCGTCTATCCCAGCGCCCGGTTCGTCCTGCCCAAGCTGCGGGTTTTCATCCAGGCCCTGGAAGGGGCCTTGCGCCCGGCGGCTTAGGCCAATCCGCTTTATGCGGCGCGGGCCATCGCCTGGATGGTGGCGATCATGCTGGCCACGCCGTTGCGGCGGTTGGGGCTGATGTGGCTGTCCAGGCCAAGCCGGGCGAAGATGCCGTCGGCGTCGATCGCCAGGATTTCTTCCGGGGTGCGGCCCGAAAAGATGATCATCATCACCGCCGCCAATCCGCGCACGATGTGGGCGTCGGAATCGACATGGAAGGTTAGCCGCTTGGGCGGGCCGGGATCGGGGAGGACGACCAGCCACACTTGGCTCATGCAGCCCCGTACCTTCGAGGCCTCGGTCTTTTCCGCTTCGGGCATCGGCGGCAGTTTCTTGCCCAGATCGATGATGTAGCGGTAGCGGTCTTCCCAATCGTCGAACAGGGCGAAATTTTCGGCCAGATCGTCCAGGGTCATCTGCGGCATGTCGCTCAAGGATCTTGTATCCCACACCGGACCGCGCCAAAGCGGCGGTCGTTGGTTTCCTTTTCCTTATACCCGCTCCCCGGACCCCGGCCAGGATTTTTGACCCGAAAAGGCGATGGTTTCCGCCTGGGCCCTGTAAGCCCGGGCCGCCGTCGCCCACTTAAGGATCCTGGCCCTGTTTTCACCCTAAGCCCACCGGAGGGGACATGAAAGGCAACGCCGCGATCCTGGCCGAGCTCAACACCCTGCTCGCCTATGAAATGACCGCATCCGATCAGTATTTCGTCCATGCCCATGTCTATAAGGACCTGGGCCTGCCCCGGCTCCATGCCCGGATCAAGCACGAGCAGGAAGAGGAACTCGAGCATGCCCGGGTGCTGATCGAGCGCATCTTGTTCCTGGAGGGCACCCCCGATCTTGGCCAGCGCCCGCCGACCTCGACCAGCCGCCATGTCCCCGAGATGCTCGCCCTTGATCTCGATACCGAACGCACGGTGGTCACCAACCTGCGCCGGGTCATCAAGCTGTGCGAGGCCGAAAAGGATTACGTGACCCGTCAGGCGCTGCTGCCTTTGCTGAACGACACCGAGGAGGATCACCTGTATTGGCTGGAACAGCAGCTGCGGCTGATCGAGCTGACCGGTCTGCAAAACTATCTGCAGGCCCAAATGGATCCGGCCGTCGCCGCCTGATCGGGCGGGTGAGGGCATGGCGCTCCCCTGGGGCGGCCGCGGGAATGTCGTCTTTCTTGCTCAAGCCCCCTTGCGCGCCGAGGGGAAAGACGGTTTATAGTGTCCTTGGAAGGCTGGCGTGGGCGTGGCTCTCGCCAACCCGGTCAGGTCCGGAAGGAAGCAGCCGTAACGAGTTCGTCGCGGGTCGCGTCCAGTCTTCCACCTTTTCTTCCCCTGTTTTCCGGGGTCGCCCGTCGGCCCCCTTGTGTTTCCGGGGTCTCCCATGCGCCCCGTTGACCCGGCCCCCGGTATGAGCGATCAGGTGACACCCGACTCCGAGGCCCCCTCCTCCGAGAAGCCTGCCGGTTCAAAAGCCACCCCGGCGTCCGCGCCCTACCGTGTTCTCGCCCGCAAATATCGCCCGGCGTCCTTTGACGCCCTGATCGGCCAGGAAGCCCTGGTCCGCACCCTGACCAACGCCATCGACAGCGGGCGACTGGCCCAGGCCTGGATGCTGACGGGCGTGCGCGGGGTGGGCAAGACCACCACCGCCCGGCTGATCGCCCGCGCCCTGAATTGCGTCGGCGCCGATGGCAAGGGGGGCGTGACCATCACGCCCTGCGGCGTCTGCGAGCATTGCAAGGCGATCGCCGAAGACCGCCATGTCGATGTGCTGGAGATGGACGCCGCCAGCCGCACCGGCGTTGGCGATATCCGCGAGATCCTTGATGGCGTGCGCTACCGCCCGGCGGTGGCCCGCACCAAGGTTTACATCATCGACGAAGTCCACATGCTCTCGACCGCCGCCTTCAACGCCCTGTTGAAGACGCTCGAAGAGCCGCCCGAGCATGTGAAATTCATTTTCGCCACCACCGAGATCCGCAAGGTCCCGGTCACCGTTCTGTCGCGCTGCCAACGCTTCGACCTGCGCCGGGTCAGCGCCGCCGAGCTTTCGGGCCATTTCCTGCGTATCGCCGGGCTGGAAGGCGCCGAGATCGCCCCAAGCGCCCTGACCCTGATCGCCCGCGCCGCCGATGGATCGGTGCGCGACGGCTTGTCGCTGCTTGATCAGGCGATCGCCCATGGCGGCGGCACGGTTTCCGAAGCCCAGGTCGCCGAGATGCTGGGACTGGCCGACCGCGCCCGCATCTTCGACCTGCTCGACGCCCTGCTCGCCGGCCGCATCGCCGAAAGCCTCGACCTCCTTGATCGGCAATACGCCCTGGGCGCCGATCCGCTGGTCATCGTTCAAGATCTGCTTGATCTCGTCCATTGGATGACGCGGGTGAAGGTGGTGCCGGTCTCGGCCGAGGATGCCGCCGTTCCCGAGGCCGAGCGCACCCGTGGCCGGGCGATGGCCGAGCGCTTGTCGATGGCGGTGCTGAACCGCTGCTGGCAGATCCTGCTCAAAGGCCTGGGCGAGGCGCGCGGCGCCCCGGTGCCGCTTCAGGCCGTCGAAATGGTGCTGATCCGTCTGGCCTATGCCAGCGACCTGCCCACCCCCGAGGAGGCCTTGAAGATGATCGCCGGCGGTGCCCAGCCCGCCGCCCCCCGCCCGCCGGCCCCCCACTCGCCCGCCGGTCCCCCCCCCGCCGCGCCGCCTCCCCCTTCGCCGCCGTCCCGGGCCGACGAGCCGCCGCGCCCGTCCCGCCCGTCGCAATCGAACGCCGGCGGCGGCGCCCTGGCCGTAGCGCCGGTGGAGGTCGCCCCCGATCCCCCGCCCCCGCCCCCGCCCCCGCCGGCCCCACCGGCCGCCGATCCGGCCGGCGCCTTCGACCCGGTGCCGCGCAGCTTCGCCCTGCTCGTCGATCTGTTCCGGCGCAAGCGCGAAGCCGTGGTCACCGGCCATCTGTATCGCGATGTCGAACTGGTGGGCTATGATCCCGAGGCTGGGCTGCTGGAGATCCATCCCCTGCCCGCCGCGCCGGCCAAACTGGCCGGCCAGATCACCCGCCTGCTCGGCGAATGGACCGGCCGGCGGTGGATGGTGACGCTGACCGACCGTCCCGGACAGCCGACCTTGCATGATGCCACCCAGGCCGATATCCATGCCCATCCGCTGGTCAAGGCGGTGCTGGACCGCTTTCCCGGGGCGGTGATCGGAACCATTCGCGAGCATCCCGGAGCCGTCGCGGCCGAGGCCGATTCGCCCGACCTCCTCGGCGATCCTGGCGAGGCTTATGGCGCGCCCGGCTTCGACACCCCGGCGGGCGCCGATCCAGACGATCTGTTCGACCCATTCATCGGAGACGACGAGACATGAAAAACATCGGGCAAATGCTCAAGCAGGCCCAGCAGCTGCAAACCCGCATGGCCGAAGTTCAAGAAGAGCTGAAGGCGATGGACGTCAGCGGCCAGTCGGCGGCCGGCATGTGCGTGGTAACCCTGGACGGCAAGGGCGGCGTGCGCTCGATCAAGATCGATCCCTCGCTGGTCGATCCCAAGGAAACCGAGGTCATGGAAGACCTGATCGTCGCCGCCTTCAACGACGCCAAGGCCAAGGTCGACGAGATGGTGAAGGAAAAGATGTCGGAACTGACCGGCGGGCTGAAGCTGCCGCCGGGCATGAGCCTGCCCTTCTGATCCCACGTCTTTTGTCCGGAGGGTCCCGGTGTCCGCGGGAGAGATCGACCGTCTGATCGGCCTGCTGGCCCGACTGCCCGGATTGGGTCCCCGTTCGGCCCGGCGCGCCGCTTTGCATCTGCTCAAGCGGCGCGAGAGCCTGATGGACCCCTTGATGGAGGCCCTGGGCGCGGTCGCCGCCTCGGTCCGCCTCTGCCCGGTCTGCGGCACTCTCGACACCCGCGCGCCCTGTTCGATCTGCGCCGATCCGCGCCGCGACGGAACGCTGATCTGCGTGGTGCGTGATGTCGCCGACCTCTGGGCCCTTGAACGCGGCGGGGTGTTTTCCGGGCGCTACCATGTTCTGGGCGGGCTGCTCTCGGCGATCGATGGCGTCGGTCCCGAGGATCTTGGTCTTGATCGCTTGGCAGCCCGCGTCGCCGAAGGCCCGGTGGTCGAGGTCATCCTGGCCCTGCCGGCCACCGTCGAGGGGCAGACCACCGCCCATGTCATCGCCGATCTTATCGAGCCAAAGGGAATAACCGTATCGGGATTGGCCCAGGGGGTTCCCGTGGGCGGCGAGTTGGACTATCTGGACGATGGCACCCTGACCGCCGCCCTGCGCGCCCGTCGCCCGGTTTGACCGCGCCGTCCGATCGCGCCCCCTGAGCGCGCCGCCGGGACGCGGCAGAGCCGATCCCTCCCCCGACCATCGCCAAAAGAGCCCGCCATGCGCCGTTTCCCCTTTCTTCCCCTTGTCGCGGCCTTGCTGGTGTCCCTGGTGACCGCCTGCGCCGGCTCTGCCCCGTCCACGCCCAAGCAGGCCGCCGTGCGCGTCGAGCGCACCCATCAATTGCCCCCCGCCCCCGCCCCTACCACCTTCGCTATCACGCCGCGCGACCGCGCCCAGGCCGCCGATCCGGCTTTCCAGGCGGCGGCCAATGTGGTCGCGCCGCTGCTCACCCGCCATGGCCATCGCTGGATCACCGGGACCGAGGCCCGTCGCGCCGTTTGGCGGGTGGGGCTGGAAACCACCATGTCCTCGTATAGCGACATGGCGCCGGCGGCGGGGGTCAGCTATCGCTTCGGCTGGAGCACCCCGGGCGGGCTGGCGATGGGCAAGGCTCCGGCGGGCGATATCGGCCCAGGCGCCCCGCCGACGATGATCGAGAAGCGGCTTTCGGTCACCATCACCGCCGAGGGCCGCACCGTCTACGAGGGGCGGGCCCTGCTGGTCGATGACGGCCGCGACCTGATGGATGCCCTGGTGCCGCTGGCCCGCGCCCTGTTCCTGCGCTTCCCCGGCCCCCAGGGCATCGATATGGGCGAGGCGCCCACCAAACCCTGATTCTTCGCCCCGCGCCGCGCCGGGACAGCGCAACAAATCCGACGATCGCGCGTTGGGCAACCGGGAGCCCTTTCGTTCGCACCGCGAGGAACAGACGTGGCTCCGCAAGAAGCCGTTCCAAGGAAGGACCGACCCCCATGCATAGCCTGACCAAAGCGACCCTGGCCGCGACCCTGATAACGACGCTGGGTTGGCAGGCCCACGCCCAAAGCTCCAGCGAGATTCTGGTGCCGCCCATGCGCGAGAGCAGCACGCCCTATAGCGCCATGTCGCCCTATAGCCCCACCGCCCCGGCGACGACCGCACCCGGCTATGGGGCCCCGACGAGCCCGGCGGCCCCGACCACCGCCGAGGGTGTTCATTACCGCTCGGTGACGGTGCCGTCCGCGACGCCGGGCTATTCGACGACAACGACGACGATCACCCCTTTGCCGTCAAACCCGAGCTATGCGCCTCCCCCCACGGTGGGGACCGGGTATTCCGCTCCGACGGGGAGCATGGGCTACTCGACGACGACCACCACCATCGCTCCCGCCCCCGCCCCCACCGGGGCGAACCCGACCGTGACCTACGCGCCGCTGCCCTCGACGCCGACCCCGGCGATTTCCCAGGTAGACGCGGCCAATGCCGCGACGCCTTTGGAAGCCAGCAGCCAGGGCATCCGTCCGTCGCTTCAGCATCGTCAACCCGGCGCCTCGGCCCAGGATGAATTGAACCGCCTGGACCCGACCATCCGCACCGATAGCGGCAGCCTCTGGGTGCGCAGCCCCAATGGCGGCTATGTCCAGAAGGGCGGCTCGGTCGGCGGAAGCGCCGGCGAATGGTACGGCGACACCAAGGCCCGCTAAGGGTTTAGGGACAGTCCCGAGCGATCGGAACCAAAGTGCGACGACGATTTGCCCGACGATCAAGATCGTAGAGCGGCGATGGCGCGGAAGGCCGGTGTCTGCCTTTCCGCCCGCCGCTCTACCCCTTGTGCGGCGTCAGCAGAACCAGGGTTTCCGTATCGGTGACGCCGCCCAGGGCGCGGATCTGGCCGATCGCCCGGTCAAGGTCTTCCAGGGTATCGGCGGCCAGATCGACCATGATGTCCCAGCGGCCGTTGGTGGTATGCACGCCGCGCGCTTCGGGAATGCGCTTGAGCGCGGCGAGGATGGCCGAAGCGTCGCGGGTTTGTTCCGAGACTAGGCACACCGCGCGCACCCCCGATCCGGCTTCCGAGCGCAGCCGCAGCGTAAACCCCAGAACCTCGCCGCTGTCGCGCAGACGATCGATGCGGTTTTGCACGGTGCCGCGCGATACCCCCAGGGCATGGGCGAGCGAGGACACCGGCAGCCGCGCATCCTCGCGCAGCAGGCCGATCAGCCGACGATCAAGATCATCAAGGGTCATGGGCGCTCCTTATCGGCCAACCCCACAGCGCCCATCTTCGCGGCGGCTCTGACAGTTTGCGCGGGATGCCTAGCATACTGCTTTATTTCTGGCATTTCGCTGACGAGTTTTAGTCTTTTCGTTGGGTCCCTCGTTTCGCATCTTCTGCCTATCGACACCCCCCGCGAACGAGGCCCCCATGCCCACCGCCCCCCGTATCCTGATGACCCGCCCCGACCATTACGGGGTCACCTATGCGATTAATCCGTGGATGACTCCCGAAAGCTGGGCCGGCAACCAGACGGTGGCGCTGGCCGAGGCCGCCACCCAGTGGCAGGCCCTGGCCGATGCCCTGGGCGCCGTCGGCTTCGCTTTGGAAATCCTCCCCGGCCAGCCCGGTCTGCCCGATATGGTGTTTCCGGCCAATGCGGCCATCGTGTTTGATGGCATCGCCCTGGTCGCGCGCTTCCGCCATCCCGAGCGTCAGGGCGAGGAAGCCCATTTCCACGCCGCCTTCGAGGCCCTGCGCCAGCGCGGCCTGCTGAGCGCCGTTCATTCCCTGCCCGAGGGCGTGTTCCAGGAAGGGGCCGGCGATTGCCTGTGGGACGCCAGCCGCCAGCTGTTCTTCGCCGCCCACGGCCCGCGCTCCAGCCGCGCCTCGATCGAGGTGATCGCCGAGACCTTCGGCCAGGAGATCGTCCGCCTGGAACTGGTCGATCCGCGCTTCTATCATCTTGATACCTGCTTTTGCGTGCTGCCCGGCGGCGAGGTTCTGACCTTCACCCCGGCGCTGTCGACCGCCTCGCTGGAGCGCCTGCGCGCCGTCGTCGCCCCCGAGATGCTGATCGAAGCCGATTTCGCCGCCGCCAGCGCCTTTAGCATCAATGCCGTGGCCCATGGCCGCGAGGTGGTGATGGCCAATCCGCCGGCCTCGTTGCGCGCCCTCCTCGAAGAGCGCGGCTACCATGTCCATGGTCTTGAGCTTGGCCGCTTCATGCAGTCGGGGGGCGGGTCCTATTGCATGACCCTGCGCCTTGATCGCCGGGCCCGGGCCGCCGTCCGCGCCACCGCCGCCGCCGAATAAAGGAGTCCACCCCATGACCTCCCTCGCCCCGCCCCTCGCCGCCGGCCTCGCCTCGCCCACCCCCGAGGATCTCCGCGACTATCTGGAGGTCGAGCATCGCCTGGGCGCGCATAACTACAAGCCGCTTGATGTCGTGCTGACCCGGGGCCAGGGGGTTTGGGTGTGGGATGTCGCTGGACGGCGTTACCTGGATTGCCTGTCGGCCTATTCGGCGGTCAACCAGGGTCATTGCCATCCGCGCATCCTCGAGGCGCTGATCGCCCAGGCCGGACGGCTGACCCTGACCAGCCGGGCCTTCCATAACGACCAGTTGGCCCCCTTCTACGAGGAAATCTGCGCGCTGACGGGCAGCCACAAGGTGCTGCCGATGAACAGCGGCGCCGAGGCCGTCGAATCGGCGCTGAAATGCGTGCGCAAATGGGGCTATCGCGAAAAGGGGGTGGCCGAGGATCAGGCCGAGATCATCGTCTGTTCCGACAACTTCCACGGCCGGACCATCGCCATCGTCGGCTTTTCCAGCGATCCCGACGCCCGGCGCGATTTTGGCCCCTTCGCGCCGGGCTTCCGCTGCGTGCCGTTTGGCGACGGCGACGCCCTTGAAGCGGCCATCACGCCCAGAACCGTCGCCGTGCTGATCGAACCGATCCAGGGCGAGGCCGGGGTGATCATTCCGCCGCCGGGCTACCTGAAACGGGTTCGTGATCTGTGTACGGCCCAAGGCGTCATGCTGATCCTCGACGAGATCCAGACCGGGCTTGGCCGCACCGGCGCCCTTCTGGCCGAGGAGCACGAGGGGATCGAGGCCGATCTGACCCTGGTCGGCAAGGCGCTGTCGGGCGGCTTCTATCCGGTGTCGGCGGTGCTGTCGAATTCCGAGGTTCTGGGCGTGCTGCGCCCGGGCGAACACGGCAGCACCTTCGGCGGCAATCCCTTGGCCTGCGCCGTGGCGCGGATGGCGCTCAAGGTGCTGGTCGACGAGGATATGATCGGCAACGCCGCCCGCCAGGGCGCCTATTTCCTTGAGAAGCTGCGCGGCCTGGGCAATCCGCTGATCCGCGCGGTGCGGGGCCGCGGCCTGATGCTGGCCGTGGAATTCGCCCCCGAAGCCGGCGGCGCCCGGCCGTTTTGCGAAAAGCTCAAGGACAAGGGCATCCTTTGCAAGGAGACCCACCGCGACATCATCCGCTTCGCTCCGCCTTTGGTCATCACCGAAAAAGAAATCGACTGGGCGATGGAACGGATCGCCGAGGTCATCGGTTAACCAAGCGCTTTTCCTGATCTTCTAGACCAAAGACTCCTTACCCCCCGGCCCCCCATGCCGGGGGGTTTTTCGCTGTGCGAGCGGGGGGCGCCGATCAGCGCGAGGCGGAAACCTGCGTGATGAAGCGGGCGACATCGCCGCTCAAGCCTTCGCTGTTGCACGACAGGTCGTTGGCCGCGCCGGTGATCTCCTCGACGGCGCCGGTGGCCTCGCGAACGCTGCCGGCCACGGTGGCGATGCCCTCGGCGACGATGCGCACGCCATCGACCGCCCGGTGGACATTGCCGGCGATCTCGCCAACCACCGCGCGCTGCTCGCTGATGGCGTGGTGAATGGCCTGGGCGGCCTCGCTGATTTCGCGGATGGTTTCGCCGATGCCCTGGATGGCGAGAACCGCTTCATGGGTGGCGGTCCGCATGCCCTCGATCTGGCCGACGATCTCGTCGGTGGCCCGCGCCGTTTGCTGGGCCAGGGTCTTGACCTCGCCGGCGACCACGGCGAAGCCCTTGCCCGCCTCGCCGGCCCGCGCCGCCTCGATGGTGGCGTTAAGCGCCAGCAGATTGGTCTGGCTGGCGATATCGTTGATCAGGCCGACGACCTCGCCGATGCGGGCCGAAGCCTGGGCCAGGGTATTGATCGTGCTTTCGGCCTTGCCCGCCGTCACCACCGCGTTATGGGCGACTTGCGAGGTGCGTTCCACCTGATGGGCGACATCGGTGATCGAGGCCGAGAATTCCTCGGTGGCGGCGGCGACGCCGGAGACATTGGCCGAGGCGTCGCGGGCGGCATCGGCCACGCGGACCGACTGGTCATCGGTCGAGCGCGCCATATCGCCCAGGCTCGACGCCGAGGCCTGAAGCTGGGCGGCGGCGCTGGCGACGGAATGGACGACATGCATGATCTTGTCGCCCATCTCGCTAGCCGACTCGTGGAAGCCCCGGGTCTTGCGGTCCATGGCCTCCAGCCCGGCATTGACCGTGTCGCCATAGCGACCGAAATCGCCGACCATGCCGCGCCGCAAGATCTTGCGGTAGTATTCGCCCCGGCTGGCAAAGGACAAGGCCGCGCCCGATTCCCGGGCGAAAGCCTCGGTCACATCCAACAGATGATTGATATTGTAGTGCATCCGGGGGATTTCCCCGGTGCCGCCGATCCCCATGATGCGGGCGCCGAGGTCACCCCGCGCCGCCGCCGCCACATCCGAGGCCTTGGCGATCTGAGCCTTCAGACTACGCAGAAGGATCAGCGCCATTCCGCCGGCCAAAACAAGCCCGCCGGCCAGCCCAAGATCAAGCCAGTCGTTCGAGGCCACGGCGAGGCTCGCCACCGCCCCGCCCAAAACCACGGTAAGCACCCCGCACAGGGTGAGCTTAGAGACTGTGGATAAAGCGATCATAACTCACCCCCCTTTGACCGAGCATGCGATCGATGAAGTTCATTCCGGCGAAGATACGATTCTTGGGGGATCCAGCGGTTTCTTCTTCCGTCAACAGACGGTTGTAGAGATCCTTTATTTCAGGAAGGATTCGCGTCTCGGGCGCCCGGCGGTTGGAATGGTAACCGGTGATCGCGCCATCGGCGCTAAAAGACGGGGTGATATGGGCCAGAACCCAGTAGTGATCGCCGTTTTTTGCCATGTTACAAACATAAGCGAAGACCTCATTTCCCGCTTGGATGCGATCCCACATCAGCTTGAAAATGGATGACGGCGTGCCCGGATGGCGCAGTATATTATGAGGCTGACCGACGACCTCTTTCTCGCAATATCCGGCGATATCGAGAAAGATCTTGTTGGCGTAAACGATCACCCCACGAGGATCGGTTTTGGAGACGATAATCTCGTCTTCTCCAAAAAACCGCTCTACTCCGGTGGGAACAATAACGGGACGGGCCATGAAGCCTCCGGTCAAGGGACGAGGGCCCTCGAGACGAAGGACACCCTTTCAGCCCTATGCGCAGGAACCGCACAGAGGCTTAATCCTGTCAACATTACGGATAGAGATCCTGAAAGGATCACCGGCAGGCCTGGACCGACCCGCTTTTTCTTGGGGTGTCCACGGCGACCTTACGCCTCCACTATCCGCCCCGATCATAGCAGATGAGCTATCAACTGCAATGCTTATTGGGGTACCGATACAAAAGGAGGACTACCGACCGATAAATTGCAGAGCCTTTACTTTGTTACCCAAAGGCGTTGAAAGCAACGATCGTGAAGGTGTCTTTGATACCGCCGATAGTCTGTACTTTTTCTGTAACGAAATGACCAATATCGGCGCCCTTGGCGATATAGAATTTCGCCATCAGATCGTACTGTCCTGAAATACTATCTACTTCAGAGACTTCTTCGACTGTTTCAATGATCGTCGAGGCCACGTCATAGGCTTGACCAAGATCGCATTTGATCATCACGAAGATCTTTTGCATCGGACTACCTTTTTGGATCGTCTGGGGAGGGGGAAAAAGGGACATGGCCGAGTCGTTCGGCGTGGTCGGCGAGAGCGGCGGGCGGAGAAGGGAACTTCGGGTTTTCGTGTCCTAACCGCCCAACCTATTGAATAAAAAGCGAATCTCCAGCGCCCCGGACCATATCGCGATGACGATTCGCTTGCCTATCAAGACCCGAGAGCGGCGGCGCCGAACCAGATTTCACGCACGACGTTCCCGCTCAAAGCTCCGGCGTTAAAGGATCGCCCTTTAATCTGGTGTGATCTCGGGCGGACCGGCCCGCCGGCCCGGGATAGCCCAGAGTCGACGCTGATGTCGCCACCGTCAAGACCGTCAGATCGCAAGACAGCCGTGATCAAAATTGGACAACCCTATGGGTGGCGCGCGCCGGCACCACCCATAGGGTCAAAAACCAGGGGAAAGCGTCAGATCAGTTCGAGACTACCGGCCATCGGCCCTTTTTTGCCCATGCGGATGCTCATGCGCACCCGCTGGCCCTGCTCAAGAACCGAGACCCCGCAATCTTGCAAGGTGCGCGATCCGACATAGACATCCTTGCCGCCGCCGTCGGGGACGACGAAGCCAAAGCCCTTGTCGGCGCTGAAGAACTTGACCACCCCATCGATCTCGGTCTCGCCCTGGAAGCCGCCCCTGTCGGCTCCCCCGGCGTAACCGCCGCGATCGGCGGCGCCCCCGGCATAGCCACCCCGGTCGGTGGCGCCGGCATAGCCGCCCCGATCGGCGGCCCCGCGATCGAAGCCGCCGTTGTACCCGCCCCGGTCGAAGCCGCCGCTATAACCGCCCCGGTCATAGCCGCCACCGCCGAAGCCACCGGGCGATCCGCCTTCGACTTCGTAGATTTCGCTGACCTGCATACCCTTCTGGCCAGGCGCGAGATCGCAGACGATCGTCGCGCCTTCCGGCAACTCCGAATAGCCGGCCCGTTGAAGGACAGAGATGTGAAGAAACGCATCGGGTTCACCGTCGCTGACGCGAACGAATCCGAAACCCTTGGTCGCGTTGAACCACTTAACCGTGGCAGTGCTACGAGACAGCATGATCCGCAACTAACCCCAAGAGGACCCACCTATACCACCGGTGATACCCCTTTCCCGGCACAGGGCCAAGCGGGAACCACGGGCGGCTGGCGTCAAATCTGAGGCTCATCGGCGGGCGAATACCAGCGATTTCTGCAAGCATTTGGTTTGTAATGAAAAACCCTACTGCGCGCCGGGGTAGCCAACCTCTGGATGGTTGAAAATTTTTTTGCAATCATCTTCTAGGTAGAGATCTCCCACGCCACCTTGGCCCTCATGGCGCCGACTCCTGAACCCGTCCGACGGCTTTGCGCCAGCCGTCAAGCAGTTGACGGCGATAGGCCGGATCGATCGCCGGGTCAAAACGCCCATTGCCCTCCCAGGCGTTGCCGGCCGCGTCGAGCGAGCCATACAGCCCAAGGTGGACCCCCGCCAGCAGGGCGGCGCCCATGGCCGCCGTCTCGGCGATGGCCGGTCGTTCAACCGGCACCTCAAGGATATTGGCCAGAAACGACAGCAGCCAGTCATTGGCGCTCATCGCCCCTTCGACCCGCAGCACCGCTGGCCTGGGCAGGCCATCGGCGATCATCGCCTCGAGCAGGTCGTAGGCCTGATAGGCGACGCTTTCCAGGGCGGCGCGCGCCAGTTCGGGAACCCCCGTGTCATGGGACAGGCCGAAAATGGCCCCCCGAGCCCCCGGATCCCAATAGGGGGCGCCCAGGCCGCTGAAGGCCGGAACCATGTACACCCCGCGATTGCCTTTCATCCCGCGGGCCAGAAGCTCGGTGATCTCGGGGCGTTCGATCACCCCCAGGCTTTCGCTCAGCCAGCCGATCGCCGCCCCGGCGCTGAAGACCGTCCCTTCCAGCGCATAGGTGACCTCGCCGTCGAGCCGATAGGCGATCGAGGTCAGCAGGCCGTGGCGGGAGGCCAGCGCCGTCGGTCCGGTATTGGCGATCATCACGCAACTCGCCCCCATTCCGGCCTTGATCATGCCCGGCGTCAGGCAGCCCTGGCCGATCAGGGCGGCGCTTTGATCGCCGATCATCGCGGCGATCGGAATCGGCCGGCCGAAGCCGGCGCGGTCCGTATGGCCAAAAACGCAGGCGCTGTCGCGCACCTCGGGCATCATCTGCCAGGGAACGCCAAACAACGCCAGCAGATCGGCGTCCCAGCGCTGGCTATGGATGTTGAACAGCATCGTCCGGCTGGCGTTCGACGCGTCGGTGGCGTGAACGGCGCCGCCGGTCAATCGCCACAGCAGAAAGCTGTCGACGGTGCCGAAGGCGAGATGGCCGGCTTCGGCCGCCGCCCGGGCGCCCTCGACGTTCTCAAGGATCCAGGCCACCTTGGTGGCGGCAAAGGCGCTGTCGACGACCAGACCGCTGCGCACCCGCACCAAGCTTTCATAGCCGGTCTCCACCAACTCCCGGCAGCGCGCCGCGCCCCGCCGATCAAGCCAGGAAATGGCGTTATAGACCGGCTTGCCGGTACGCCGGTCCCAGACGATGGTGGTGTCGCGCTGGGTGGCCAGGGCGATGGCGGTGACGTGATCGGCGCCGCTGCCTTCGAGGACCTGACGCCAAGCGGTCAGCACGTCGAGCCAGATATCCTCGGGATCGATCTCGACCCAACCGTCGCGCGGATGGGTGGGCGCCAGCGCCAGCCGGCCGCCGCTATGGACCGGCCCGTGCTGGTCGAACAACAAGGCGCGCGTTCCCGATGTGCCCTGGTCGATGGCCAGGATCAGGTCATCGCGGATAATCATTTTCTTGCGCGCTTTCGCGTTCATCCGCTTCGCGAGGCCGTGCCCCGTCCCTTGCCTTCGGTTTCGTTATCGGGCCAGTCGTCTTCCTCGCCGACCGTCGCCGGACGCTCGACCCACAGCGGATCGACCAGCGGGCGCGGCCCGCCGATCCGGCGCAGCATCTCTTCGGCCCGTTTCAGGTTCTTGTCGGGAATTTCGGCCAGCAGGTCCATGCCATGCATGCGATAGGTGCCTAAAGCCGAGCGAAAGCTTTCGGCGGCGGCTTCCAGAACGTCGCGGTGCTGGGAATGCTTGGCCAGCAGGAACAACGCCGACCCCAGGTTGTTCTGCCCACCCGCCCACAGCAAGGGCGCGGCTTCGAAGGTGCGCACCTCCAGCGCCTGACGGCAGGCTTCGACGGCGCGCTCCAGGATATCGACCGAGCGGGCATGGTCGCCATAGACCTGCAGAACCTGCCCCAGGGTGTTCATGATCTCGGCCCATTTGGCGGGATAATCGCTCCGCCCGAAAATCTGCATCGCCGCCTGCAGGCAGCCCAAAGCCTCTTTCAGGCTCTCAAGCTTGCCTTCAAGCAAGTCGACCTTATAGAGCATCAAGCCCAGGCGGTTTTGCACGCTGGCCCATTCGCGCGGACAATCGGGACGGCGCAGCGCTTCCAGCGCCGCCCGATAGGCCTCGATCGCCTGGGCGAGAAAGGCCGGATCGCCGCTGCGCTCGCCGATGGCCTGCAAGACGATGCCGATCGAGCGGTGCAGCAAGCCCCATTCCAGATCGGCCTCGCGCGGCAACAGGCCGATGGCGCCGCCATAGGCCTCGACCGCCACCTTGTGCCAGCCGACATCGCGGGTGTAATAGCCCAAAGCCGCCGCCGCATTGCCATAGCAGGCGAGAATGGCCGCCTGTTCCATCGCCCCCAGGCTGACCGGCGGATCAAGCCCCAATCCGCGCGCGGCCTCGACCATTGGCGCCAAAAGCGCAGCCAGGGTCTGGGCGTGGGCCTCGGTGCGCGGCTCCAGCGAGGCCAGGGCCACGGCGCGCAGCAGGTGGCCCCAATCCTCACCGAACCCCAGCGGCAGGCCAAGCCAGGTCATCATCGTCGGCAGGCCGGGGCGTTCGTCTTCAACGAAGGCGGCATTGGTGAAGCGCAATTCGACGATGCCGGCCGGACCGTCGACCAGCCCCCAGATCAGCAGATCGGCATCCTCGCGCTGAACGATCTGGCGGGCCTGGGTACCAGCCTGGGCCAGGGCGGCCAGCGGTCCATCGCCCCCGGCCACCTCGATCGCCCGGCCGACCGTGCGCACCACCACCCCGGGCAGGTTCTGGAAGCAGGCGGCGACGCCGGCGCGCTGGGCATCGCCGCTATCGTGGGGCAGGGCGGCGACGACGACCAGCAGGGGCCGGGCCGGGGCCGGGGGAGCGGCCGGGGCCGGGCCGGGGGCGGCGTCGCGCCCCTCCGACCAGCCGCGCCGGCGCATCAACCCAAGCAGCCGGCCGATCATTCCCGGCCCCTCGGGCTCGCTGTCAAGCGCCTCGGGCAGGCCGGTGACCACGGGAACGGGCAGGGCGATCGCCGGGGCGGGCAGGGCTTCGCTTTGCCCAAGACCGGCGACGCGGCTTTCCATCTCGCCCAGGCGCTGGGCCAGCCGGGCCATGATTTTCAGGGCGACCTGGGGATCATTGGCGATGCGCTTGAGCAGGGCGCCGCGCGCCAAAGGCTTCAGCGTCACCGCTCCCCGGGCGATGGCGGTCACCGCGCGGGGCGCCGCCCGGTCAAGAATGGCCGATTCGCCAAAGAACGCGCCACGGCCCAGCGTCGCCAGCCGCACCACGCCGTGCTCGCCCGTCTTGTAAAGGGCAACGTCCCCTTCAACGATGAAGAAGGCGCTGTCGGCCCGGTCGCCCTCGCGGAAGATCACGGCGCCGTCGCTATATGTGCTGGACCCGGGTTTCATCTGCTCCCGTCGGCATCGGGGTCGCGGAGAGGACTACCCTTCAGGGTGTAAGCCATCCGGCCCTGCAGACAAAGGGATTTTCCGCCGAAAGGGTCCGCGCGGTGCGTCCCGATCAGACGGCGCCCCCGCCCGTTTCCCCCTCCGTTCCCTCGCCCTCATGGTGGATGGCGTCCTTGAAGATGCGGGCGGTGCGGCGGCTGCCGTCACGCTCCAGGGTGGCGGCGACGAAGCGGTTGCCGTCTTGATCCTCGCCGCGCTCAAGGGTCATCGAGCCGTCTTCCAGGGCGCGGGCCAGGGCCTCGCCCTCCAGGCCGAAGGCCTCGGCGATGGTGCCGAACAAGGTGTTGATTTCGTCGAAGTAGCTGGGCTGGGACATGCTTGGCCTTTCAGGATCGCGGGCATTGGACGGGGAGGGGGGCGCGGGACGGGGGGCGAGCGGTCAGCGCGGATTGAGCTGCAGCTCATAGCGCACCCAGTCGGTCCGCGTCGCCACCCGATCATACAGTGCCTGGGCGGCGACATTGTCGCGGCCGGTCTGCCAGTACAGCCGCAGCCAGCCCTCCTCGCGTCCCAACTCGGCGCAGCCGGCGATCAGGGCGCGGCCAAGGCCTTGCCCCCGGGTCGCCCCGTCGACGAACAGATCTTCCAGATAGCCCACCGGCCGGTCGCTCCAGGTTCCGGGATGGGTGACCAGGGTGGCAAAGCCCAGTGGCGCGTCCCCGACGCAGGCGATCAAGCCGCGCAGGCCGGTATCGGCCGGATCAAGCACGCGCCGCCACAGGGTTTGGGTTGCCCGCTCGGGCACCTCGGCCTGATAGAAGGCGCAATAGCCCCGCCACAGTGCCAGGAAGGCCTCGCGGTCGCCGGCTAAGGGCTGGCGGACGATGACCCCCGCCGTCACGGTCCGACCGTGATGTCATAGGCGGCGACAACGCGCTGGGGAACCAGCGCCAGCCCCATGCCCAACTGGGTCAGGTTCATCGGCCCCTGCTTGGCCTTGACCGACAGGGAAAACGCCTTGGGGTTTTCGATGAAGGCGGTCAGCGCGCCCACCAGCCGGCCGCCGAGATCGGGGCCAAGAATAGTGCCAAGCTCCTGGCCGCCCTGGGCGTTGACCATCGCCGCCAGATCGGCCCGCGTCAGCCCCTGTTGGGCCAGCAGCAGATCGGCATAGGCCGCCGTCAGCGGGCCGGCGGTGGAGGCGATCGAAAAACCGTCGAGCCGGGCCGAATCAAGCAGCGCCTCGGGCCGCCGCGCCGCGGCCAGCAGCATCGGCGCGTCGAGCCCGGTCAGGGACAGACTGGCCGAAGCCTTGCCCAACGGCCCGCCATTGATGGCCAGCGGCCCCAGGGACAAAGACTGGGTGGCGCCATCAAGCCGATGGGCGAAGGCTAGATCGACGGCCAGACGGTCGAGCCCCTGGCCCTCGAGAAAGCTCCGCGTCGGCTCGGCGACCTGGGCGGCGGGAACCTGGAAGCCTTCGACCGCCAGGGTGGCGCGCACCAGCATGCCCCGGTCGCTTTCCAGATCGGCCAAAGCGAAGCGATCAAGAGCGACGCTGCGCTCGCGGCTGGTCAAGGCCAGCCCCTTGGCCTCGATCGAACGCAGGCCAAGAACGTCGAAGGTCGGCGGCTCGCCGCGCGCCTGCTGGGCCTGGGTCTGCTGGGCCCAGCGCAGGGCGCGCGACAGATCTAGGCCATCAAGGGCCAAAGAGCCCATATGGAGCATCCCGTCACTGGTCCGCAGGTCGTAATCCTCATAGGCCAGCTTGCCCATCCGCCCGGCGGTGATGCCCTCAAGGGTCATTTTGCCAAGGGTGGCGTTCACCCCGGTCGCCGGCACGCTCAGGCTGAAGTCGCGCAGATCGACCGGTCCGGCATCGAGGGCGGAAAAAGCCGCCGGCTCGATATCGGCCAGGGTCGCAGCCCCCTTCATCCGTTTGGCGAAGGCGATGGAATTGGCGATATCGACATCGTCGAACGAGGCCTGACGCACGGTGGTGGTCAGGGTGGCGTCGGGGCGGGTCAAAGCCAGATCAAGCTTGGAAAAGCCGATATCGATGGTTTGGACCTTGGTGCCGCTGAACCCCGGGTTGGAAAGCGCCAAGCTGGCGAGGCTGGCCGTCATCTGCTCGGCCGGATTGGCGAAGGTGACATCCGACAGGGTCAGCGACAGCCCCGTCGGGCTGACCACCAGATCGCGGTACTCAAACGTGGTTCCCGGCGGCAGCGACGACTGGAAGGCGGCGATCATCTGCCGCGCCTTGCTTTCGCCGGCCGAGCGGATGCCGTAATACCCCGCCGCGCCGACCGCGCCGAGGGCGAGGGCGGCGGAAACGGCGATCACACCCATGCGCTTCATAACGGCATCCTTGATCGTGATAAAAAACGGACCGGCATCGTCGAGCCGGTCCGTGGCGAAGTCAAGGCGGCGGCGGGCCGTGGCCTATTTCGCCGCGCCGAAAGCCTTGTCGGTGACGACGCTGGTCCAGGCGCCGACCGGCCGGGTGGTGATGACCGGGGTCGAGGCGCCGGCCAGCAGGATATCGACGGTGCGCTCGGCATCGGCCGGGTCAAGCACGCCGGGCTGGCGTCCGTCCTTGTCGATCAAGCGCGAAACCTCGCCCAGCATGCGGGCCTGATGCTGTTCGGTCTGGGCGCCCGAGGTGTCGTTATCAAGAACGATGCCCACCGAGTCCTCCTGGTTTTCCAGGGCGTAGCGCCAGCCCTTCATCGTCGCGCGGACAAGGCGGGCCAGTTTGTCGACCTTGGCCGGATCCTCAAGATCCTTGGCCAGCACCCAGAAGCCGTCTTCCAAGGTGGCGACGCCCTGATCCTCGTATTTGAAGTTCAGCAGATCATCGACCGGAATGCCGCCATCCACCACCTGCCAGTATTCGTTATAGGTGGTCGTCGAGATGCAGGGCGCCTGATTTTGCAAGATCGGGTCGACGTTGAAACCCTGCTTGAGGATGGTCACATCGGGATGGGCGCCGCTGGTCGAATAGCCCAGCTTGCTCATCCAGGCGAAGAACGGATGCTCGTTGCCGCCGTACCAGACGCCCAGGGTGCGGCCCTTGAAATCCTCGGGCTTGGTGATGCCGGCATCCTTGCGGCAGGTCAGCATCATGCCCGACTTCTGGAAGATCTGGGCGATATTGACCAGCGGCACGCCCTTTTCGCGGGTCGCCAGGGCGCTTGGCATCCAGTCGAGCACCACATCGGCGCCGCCGCCGGCGATCACCTGACTGGGATTGATGTCGGGACCGCCTGAGCGGATGGTGACATCAAGGCCCTCATCCTTATAGAAGCCCTTGGCCTCGGCCACGTAATAGCCGGCGAACTGGGCCTGGGTCACCCATTTGAGCTGGAGCGTCAGCTTATCGAGCGCCGAGGCGGGGCCGGCGCCAAGGGCGGCAAGGGTCAGACCGACGGCAAGCGAACGACGGAACAGCATGGAAGACTCCCTCCCGGAGAACGTTGGGCTGCGTTAGAGCGGCGAGCGTAAAAGTGGCTCCCGGTTGATCTGGGAAAACCGGCGCGGCGTCAGCGCCCGCCGGCCGATGGATGCCAATGGGTCAGGCGCTTTTCCAAAAGGGCGAGCAGGCCATAGAACCCCGATCCGGCGACGGCGGCGACGGCGATGCTCGCCCAGACGATATCGGTGTTCATCCGCGACACCTCGGTCGAGATGCGAAAGCCCATGCCGACGATCGGCGTGCCGAAGAACTCGGCGACGATGGCGCCGATCAGCGCCAGGGTGGCGTTGATCTTCAGGCCGTTGAACAGAAACGGCAGGGCCGCGGGCAGGCGCAGCAGCACCAGGGTCCGCCCCCAGCCCGCCGCATAGCTGCGCATCAGATCAAGCTGCTCGGGCTCGGCGGCGCGCAGGCCGGCCAGGGTGTTGACCAGCATGGGAAACAGCGTCATCACGACGACGACGGCGGCCTTCGACGGCCAGTCGAAGCCGAACCACATCACCATGATCGGGGCGATGCCGATGATCGGCACGGCTCCGGCCAAGCTGGCGATCGGCAAAAGGCCGCGCGCCAGGAACGGCACGCGATCACAGGCCAGGGCCAGCAGGGCGCCAAGCAGCGAGCCCAGCACATAGCCGGCCAGCGCGCCGCGCAGCACGGTTTGGACGAAATCGGCCCACAGGGTGGGGGCATGGGTGGCCAGGGCCAGCGCCACCGCCGAAGGGGCAGGCAACAGCACCTTGGGCACATCGAAAACCCGAACGGCCATTTCCCAGCAAAACAGCAGCCACAGACCAAACAGCAGCGGCACGGCCAGCCGGGCGGCGCGCTGTCCGGCGCCAACGGGCAGGCCGGCCAGACGGTCCATGCCATGCCAAGCGAGGAAGGTGGTGATGGCGCTCCACAGCCCGACCTCGCCGAGATCGCCGCCTTCAAGGGCGCGGAAGGCGGCGGTCATCGCCAGCAGGGCGCCCAGGGCGAGCAGCCAGGGGGTGCGCGTCGGTCCGCCGGGGCGGGCGAGGGTGGTGTGGATCATACGAAGCCCCCCGTCAGCCGGCGCACCAGCCATTCCGCCCGTCCAACCAGGAAAACCAGGAACAGCGACAGCGCGGCGGCCATCACCAGGGCCGCCCACATCTGCACGGTCTGACCATAATAACTGCCCGCCAGCAGCCGGGCGCCCAGACCCATCGCCGCCCCCGTCGGCAATTCGCCGACGATGGCGCCAACCAGGGCGGCGGCGATCGCCACCTTCATGCTGGCGAACAGATAGGGCAGGGCGGCGGGCAGGCGCAGCCGCCAGAACACCTGGGAGGGCCGGGCGGCATAGGTGCGCATCAGATCCATCGACAGCGCGTCGGCCGAGCGCAGGCCCTTGACCATGCCGACGGTGACGGGGAAGAAGCACAGATACATGCTGATGATCGCCTTGGGCACCAACCCGGTCAGGCCGATGGCGCCCAGCACCACCACCACCATCGGCGCGATCGCCAGGATGGGGATGGTTTGGCTGGCGATCACCCAGGGCAGCAGGCTGGCTTCGAGCACGCGGAAGCGAACGATGCCCACGGCGATCACCAAGCCCAGCAGCGTGCCAAGCACGAAGCCGACCAGGGTCGACGCCCCGGTCACCCCGGTATGGAGCAGCAGGCCGCGTGGGCTGGTCGGCTTGGTCATCACCACGCTTTTCCACAGTTCGGCCCCGACCTGAACCGGGGTCGGCAGGATCGGCCGCTGGTGGGTGGCGGCGGCTTCCAGGCGCTGGCCGATCGACCACTGCTGGCCCGAGCGCACCATCGCCTGGTCGACCAGCCCTTGATTGAGCAAAAGGGCCGCCGCGTACCACAGGCACAGCAAGACCGCGCCGACGACGAGAACGGGAAAGGCCCGTCCGACCCAAGCGGCCGGTCCCTTGGCGTTAGTGGCCATCATGGCCTTCCCGCAGACCCAGGCGCACCCGGGCGGCCAGGGCGCGAAACTCCGGCGCGTCGCGCAGGGCCGCCGTGCGCACGCGGGGCAGCCCGGAGCAATCGACGACATCGATCACCCGGCCGGGGCGCGGGGTCATGACGATCACCTTGGTCGACAGGAAGATCGCCTCCGAGATCGAATGGGTGACGAAAACGCAGGTTTTGCCGGTTTCGCGCCACAGATCGGTGAGTTGCTGGTTGAGATCGTGACGGGTGATCTCGTCGAGGGCGCCGAAGGGTTCGTCCATCAGCAGCAGATCGGGCGCCAGGGCCAGGGCGCGGGCGATCGACACCCTTTGGCGCATGCCCCCCGACAGTTGGAAGGGGAACTTGCCCTCGAAGCCGGTCAGGCCAACGCGGGCCAGATTGTCGCGGGCCCGCGCCTCGCGCTCGTCCTTGGGCAGGCCGATGATTTCCAGCGGCAAGGTGACGTTGCGCAAGACCGTGCGCCAGGGAAACAGCGCTGGAGCCTGGAAGACATAGCCGTAAAGCCGGCGTTCGCGGGCCTCGTGGGGCGAGACGCCCTCAACGGTGATGCTGCCGCCGGTCGGCTGTTCAAGATCGGCGATGACGCGCAGCAGCGTTGTCTTGCCGCAGCCCGAAGGCCCGATCAGCGAGACGAAATCCCCCGCTTCGATCGTCAGATCAACGTCCTTCAGGGCGTGAACCGGGGCATCGGTGCCGGAATAACTCAGACAAAGACCATCCGCGCGCACCATGTGCGGGCGCGATCCGGCGACGGGCTCCGGGTGGCGGAACGGATTATGGGGCGTCATGCTCGCGCCTTGGGCGGATTGGGGAAAAGAGGGCGTATCGCCCAAATTAACGGCAGTGGGGCGACCAAGGCCGCACCCTAGAGCATTTTTCGCCAAAGGGAAAGCGCGGGAAAAGACCGGCGCGCGACGTTTTCGGGCGAAGGGAGCGACGCTCCCCGAGGAGGCGGGGAGCGCGCCCACGCGGGCGGGAAAGCCGTTTCAAGCAGGCAAGGGGGGCGGATCCGGGAAACGCCGGAGGATCGGGCGTTTTCCGGCCCCCTTGGCCTTCTTTTGCGCGGGGAGGCGCGAGGATCCCGGGCCCTCCCGCCGCGACGGTGGAGCGGTGCGCGTAAACCCTGCTTCGCGCATACCGCTAATAAACTGATAGGGGAGCAAATCGTCGTCGCACTCTGGAACAGGGTGCTCGGGATTTGCTTTAGAAAGCGGCGCTGACGGTCAGATAGAAGGACCGTCCGGGTTCGTTCACCTGCACCGCCATCGGATCGAAGGTATTGGCCTTGTTGAGGTGCTCGGCATAAGTGGCGTCCAGCAGGTTGGTCACGCCGACGCCGATCTCGAAGGGCTGAAAGCTGGTCAGGGTGGCGTGGAGATCGACGGTCGCCCAGCCCGGGGTGTCATCGACATCGCGCCCCGATCCGGTCAGGGTGCTGGTATCGGCCCGGCCCTGGGCGAGGGCGCCGCGCAACCGCCCGCCCACCGTCCAGCCGCCACCGTCATAGGTCAGACCAAGACCCATGGCCACCGGCGGGATCTGGGCCAGCGGCCGGTCGTGATCGAGATCTTGACCGACAGTCACGGCGAGGCTGGTATCGATGATCCAGTCCTTGAGCACGCGGATATCGCCGCCGGCCTCGATGCCGCCGATCACCGCCGTGGTGTTGGTATAGACCCGCGCCCCATCGGCGCGCAGAACCCCATCCTTGCCGCGCGCCCGGGTATCTAGGATATAGTCCTCGACCATATCGCCATAGGCGCTGATGAAGGCGGTGCCATCCTGGCCTTTCCAGGCGGCGCCGACATCGATCTGATGGTGTTTTTCGGGATCGAGGCCGGGATTGCCCACCCATCCCATCGATCCCGAGCCGCTGGCGATCGAGCGTTCAGTGGTATCGGCGGTGCGCACCGCCCGGCTCAGCCCGCTATTGAGCGTGATCCCGCCGCCAATGTCGTGTTCAAGGCGCAGAACGCCGCCCAGATTGACCTCGACGCTGTCGTCGAAGTCTTCGCCGTAATAGGCGCGATAGAGATCATTGGCGCTGCGGGCCATCCCCATCGAGGAAACGGCCGGAACCCGGTCGGCCAAGCCGGCGCTGGCATAGACCACATCCAGGCGGCCACCGGCGACGACGCGGGTGGTGGCGTCGACCGGTAGCGTCGATTCGGCGAACAGGCCGATATCGGAAATCGTCACATCGGGCCACATGTAGCTGCGCAGGCGGTTCACCGTGGTCGAACTGCCGCCCATATAGCCGATGGCCGTGCGGTTGTTGCTCAGCACATCGAAGCCGATCTGGGTGGCGCTGCCCCACAGCGCCAGATCGGCCATCGCCTTGCCGCCGACGGTGGTCGAATCGGTGATCGTTTCGGAAAACGACGTGACGTTGGAGCGCAGGGAATAGGTGTCCATCACATGGTCCACCCGGTTGCCATAGGCCGAGAGGCTGATCTTGCGCAGGATCTCGCCATCGACCTCGACGCCGGCGCGCATCCGTCCGCCGACCGTCGTCGCCTCGGGACTGTCCATCATGCCGTTGAATTCGGCGTCGAGAACCTTGTCGAGCGAGATGGCGCTTTCCAGGAAGCTGCCGTCCTTGCTCTGATAGCCGCCCGTCAGACTGCCGCCAACCTGGGTGAAGCCCGAACGGACCTCGTTGCCCGAGCCGTCCTCATAGCCGTCGGCGCGGCTGATCCCGCCCTCGGCCCGCACGAAGGCGCCGTTCAGCGCCGCCGAAGCCTCGGCGCCCGAGGTCACCCCCAGGCCGTTCGAGTCGACGGTGGTGAAGGCCCGCCCCGAAACCGGCTGATCCCAGGCCGGCAGCTCCTTGTCCAGGCGGATGGTGCCGCCGCTCGCTCCCGGGCCGTTGGTCACCGTGCGATAGCCGCGCGTCACGGTGAGGGTGTCATAGGACCCCGGACGGGCAAACGAGGTCGGCGGATCCATCCGCCCCGGGCAGCCGCCCAGGGTCATCGTGTCATCGGCGATGACGGCGATGGCGCCTTGCTGCTGACCGCGGATCACCGGCTCGAAGCCATGGCCGCCGGCGCGGCCGACGGCGACGCCGGGCACCGAGCGCAACATCTCGCCGGTTTCCTGAACCGGGGACCGCGCCGGATCATCGGCGTCGATCCGCGTGACCTGGGGGCTGGCGAGGTCTTTAAGAAATTCGCTGGTGATGACCAGCGGCGCGGTAACCGGGTCATCGGCGCGGGCGTTGGCGGGCGGCAGGGTCAGAACCAACAGGGCGCAGAGCCCCGTCTGGCCCAGAAGCCGGGGCCGTAACTGGGAACACGACATGGGAAAGAGTCTCCCGATCCTTAAGATCATGGCGAAGCCGGGTGAGCGGGGGAAAAACTCCCGCGCTCACGCTCAAAGCGAAGAGGGATCAGACGGATCGGGTCGGCGGATCGCGGGCGCGTGGCGGCAGGAAGCCGGACGCTTGCAGGGCCGCCTCGCCAGCGAGGCGCAGCGCCAGGGCCTGGGCGGCGGGCGCCGGCAGGGTGGGGAGCGAGGGGGCGAGCAGCCCGGCCGCGCCATTGGTGGCGGGATAGCAAAAGAAGCAATGGGGATCGCCCGCCCCATCGGGACGGTCTTGGGGTCCCTCCCCGGCGGCAAAGGCGCGATCAAGGGGCAGGCAATGGACGGCCAGGGCATCGCCGAGCAGCGGATCGGCGGGCACGCCCAAGGATACCCCGGCCAGCGTGGGCATCAAAATGCCCAGCCAGACGACGGCCATCATTAGGATACCGCGCATCCCCCGCCGGTCCGCCATTCCCGCGATCGTCCCCCTAAGCCTTATAAAAAATGCAAGTTAATCTTAGTCCATTTTCGCCGCCGGTCCAGACCCGCCGCAGCTTGGACGGCTTTTTAGGGGATGGGCGGTTTTCCGGGTGGGCAAGCAAACCGTCCACAGCGTCGTCGCCTTGGGGTCCGCGGCGCCCGGGATCGGCCGCAAGCCGCTCACTGCTGCCCCACCGCATCGACGATGCCGCCGGGGCAGCCCGGATCGACCGGGGGAACGGCGGCGATGCGCGCCGCCAAAACTCCGGCCACCTCCGGGCCAAGGGGACCGGCCAGGGCTAGCTTGATCTCGCCGATCAGCGATCGCCCGCCATCGCGGACGCAAGACACGCTGACCCGCTGACCGGCCCCGGCTCCGAAAGCGGCGTCGAAGGCCTGACGCAAGTCCGCCGTCTCCAGCCGGCCGCCGATCCGCCCGGCGACCAGGGCGCGCACCGGCGAGGCGTTAATCGCCTCAAGCAGGGCGAGGGAGGCGGCGTAATAGGCCTCGGCCCCCGGCCCGGCCCCGGCGTCGGCGCAGGTGCCATGCTTGATCCATTCGTGGCGATCGAGGAACGAGGCGGTGCCGGGCATCGCCCGGACAAGGGCCCGGCGCGTCGGCTCGCTCAGCGCTACGGCGGGCAGGCGGTCCCAGGCGCCCTCCTTATCCAGGGCGACCGCCGCCGCATCGACACCGCAATAGGCCCGGCCGCGCGGCTGGGGCCATAGGCCGTGCAGGGCGAAGTGATCGGCATCAAGGCGATCGGCGGTCTGGCTGGCGCATTCGGGCTTGGTCGGCCGGCCTTCGCAAAAGGCCGGTTGCCAGCTCAGGGCCAGAACGAAGGCCGAGGTCGAAGACGCGGCCGAAGACGGGGTCGAAGAGGGGGCCGAAGAGGGGGCCGAAGACGGGGCCGCGCCGGCTTCCACCGCCAATTGTCCGCAGTCCAGGGCCGCCCAGCGCCGCGTCGGGGTGGCTTCGGCGACGGTGAGCAGAACATGGGTGGCTGCCGCGCGATTGGCCGCCGTCACCGGGTAGGCCCGCCCGACCTCAAGGCGGACCTCGCCGGGATTGGTTTGCTTGCGCAAGGAGACAAAGGCCGGGCAGGCGCGTTCGGCAAGGAAGCTCCCCACAAGCGGCTCTTCGGCCAGGGCGGGAGAGAGGGCGGGCGCGGCCAGCAGCCACCCCGCCCCAAGAAAACGGCCAAGAAAACCCCGGCCGAGCAAACCCCTGCCAAGCAATCCCATGATCATCATTCCCCTCGCTCGCTTCGCCGGTGCCGGCGCGATCTTAGCCTCCCCCAATACCCGTCGCCGGGGATCTTTTCAAAGACTTCCCGTCCCTTGACCCCGGGCTTGCCTTCGTCCATCCTGGGGGACATGGACAAGCCCCCTCCCACGGTTCATGGAACCGCCATCGCCCGCGATGGCTGGGCGGTGTTATTGCGCGGTCCGTCAGGCTCGGGAAAATCCGATCTGGCCCTGCGTATGATCGACCGGGGCGCCGTGCTGGTCGGCGATGATCAATTGATCGTGCTGGCCGGCCCCGCCGGTCCGGCCCTGGCCCCGCCCGATCCGTTGCGCGGCCTGATCGAGGTGCGCGGCCTGGGGCTGGTGGAAATGCCCGCCGCCATTGATCCCGTGCCGCTGGCCCTGGTCGTCGATCTGGTGCCCGGCGGACCGATTGAGCGCCTGCCCGATCCGGCGCAAGCCGATATTGGCGGCGCATCGGTGGCTTTGGTGCGACTCGACCCCTTCGAGGCCTCGGCCCCGGTGAAACTTGACCTTGCCCTGGCGGTGGCGCGGGGGGATAGTAAGCTCGCCTGTTGATCAGGCTCTCCCGATAGCGTGTTTTTCGCCCGCCGGTCGTCCGGGAACGCGGACCGTTGAAGCCCCGCGCCTTGCGTCCCCCCCTTGGGCGACAGACACCTCGGGACGGCCCTTTGGGCCGATCCGCAAGCCTCCTTCGCCTCAGGGATCCCGCTCCTTTGCCCACAGACATCGCTCCCGACCCCGCCGAGGCCCCCCCGTCCCCCGCCGCCGACCGCAGGGTGATCGTCGTCACCGGCATGTCGGGAGCGGGGCGGACAACGGTGCTGCGCGCCCTTGAGGACATCGGCTATGAGGCGGTCGACAATCTGCCGCTGTCGTTGTTCGAGGCCCTGACCCAGGGCCGTTGGGATCAGCCGCGGCCGCTGGTCCTGGGGATCGACACCCGCACCCGCGGCTTCCACGCGGCCACCGTTCTGGCGGCGATCGAGCGGCTGGTGGCGGCGACCGGCTTTGACGTGCGGCTTTTGTTCATCGATTGCGACGACGAGGTGCTGGTCCGGCGCTATACGGAAACCCGCCGCCGCCACCCGCTGGCCGTCGATCGGCCGCTGGCCGACGGCATCGCCCTGGAACGCGCCCTGGTGGCGCCGCTCAAGGAACGGGCCTCGCGCTGCCTTGATACCAGCATTCTGCCCCCGGCCAAGCTGCGCGCCGTCATCGAAGCCGAATTCTCCCTCGACCACCGGCCCGAGTTGGCGATTTTCGTCTCGTCCTTCGGCTTCCGCAATGGCCTGCCGCGCGAGGCCGATCTGGTGTTCGACGTGCGTTTCCTGGCCAATCCCCATTACGAGCCCCATCTTAGGGAAATGACCGGCCTTGATCCGGCGGTGGCGGCCTATGTCGCGGCCGATCCCGATTTCGCCCCCCTCATCGATCGGGTGACGGCGCTTCTGGCTCTTTTGGTGCCGCGCTATGAAAAGGAGGGGAAGAGTTACCTGACCATCGCCATAGGCTGCACCGGTGGCAAACACAGGTCGGTTTACACGGCCGAGCGTTTGGCGGCATGGTTGAACGAAACGGGGCGGCGGGCCCATGTCCGCCACCGTGACCTCAAGGAGACCCCCCGATGACGCAGGCCGTCCGGGACCTCGTACCACAGGGATCGACCTCATGATTGGCATGGTTCTGGTGACCCACGGACGTTTGGCGGTGGAATTGATCAACGCCACGGAACACGTCATGGGAAAGCAGGAGAACATCGCCGCGGTCTGTATCGGCCCGGAGGACGACATGGAGGAGCGGCGCCAGGACATCTTGCGCTGCATCGACAAGGTCGATACCGGCGACGGGACCATCCTGCTGACCGACATGTTCGGCGGCACCCCGTCCAATCTGGCGATTTCGGTCATGGAAAAGGCCAAGATCGAAGTGATCGCCGGGGTCAATCTGCCGATGCTGATCCGCTTGGCCACCGTGCGCGACACCCAGTCGCTGCAAGACGCCGCGACCAGCGCCCAGGAGGCCGGCCGCAAATACATCAACGTCGCCTCGCGGCTGCTGACCCAGAATCCCTAAGCGGACGCCTTATCGGCGAGGATGGGGCTGATCCCCCGCGCCTCCGCGACCATATATCCAAAGGACGCGATGGGAATCGCGACCAAAAGGGCTTGCGGGGAAAACCGTCACTCGCCTTTGCGCTCGCCCAGGACCCTGATCGCGAAGCGAATCATCATGGCGCTCTCTTCCAGAGTGCCGGGGGATTTGCTCTAAAAGAACGCGCCAAAAGGGGCGACTTCCCGCTAGAACGGAAGCGCCGGCCCCCCCCTTCCGATCATGCGGGGCCCTTCTCGAGGAAACTTTGGGAGCATGACTTTGCCCACGACCGTCCAGGAGTCCGTCGACGGCGCCATCGCCCGCGACGCCACCATCGTCAATCGGCGCGGCCTGCACGCCCGGGCGGCGGCGAAATTCGTCAAGACCGCCGAAACCTTCAAGGCCGAGGTCACCGTCACCAATCGCGGACAAGCGGTGTCGGGGCGCTCGATCATGGGGCTGATGATGTTGGCCGCCGGACCGGGGACCACCATCTCGCTCTCCGCGATTGGCGAGGACGCCGATACCGCGCTGGAGGCGCTGTGCGCCCTGATCGCGGACGGGTTCCATGAAGAGTGACGCGCCAAGCGACCGTCCGTCCGTCGATCGCCCGCCGACCCTGCCGCCGCGGGCCTTGCGGCTGAGCGGTTTGGGCGTCGGGCCGGGGATCTGCGTCGGCACCGTCCATCTCCATGAAATCGGCTCGGTTCCCGTTCCCGAATACAAAATCCCCGCCGCCCGCGTCGAAGACGAATGCGCCCGGCTGGCCGAAGCGGCCGAACAGGGCAGCCGTCAGCTTGGCATGCTGCGCGGCCGGGCCCGCGAGTTGCCGGGCGGCGCCGGCGAGGAACTGGGCTATCTGCTTGACGCCTATCAGAACATGCTCAAGGGCTCGCGGCTGCTGCGCGGCGTCGAGTCCCGCATCATCAACGAAAAGATCAATGCCGAAGCGGCCATCCGCAACGAGATGGACGCCATGGCCGACGTCTTCTCGGCCATGCAAGACAGCTATCTGGCCTCGCGCATCGAGGATGTGAAGGATGTCGGCTGGCGGCTGATCCGGGTGCTGACCAAGGCCGCCTATCGCCCCTTCACCTTGCTGCCGCGCAACGCCGTGATCGTCGCGGGCGAACTCAGCCCGGCCGACACCGCCCTGCTTGATCCCAAGCAGGTGGCCGGCATGGCGCTGTCAAGCGGCGGCGCCGATTCCCACACCGCGATCATGGCCCGTTCCCTGGGCCTGCCCGCCGTGCTCGCCATCGCCGATCTGATGCGCCATGTGCGCTCGGGCGATATCATCTGCCTGGACGGTCGCACCGGCGAGGTGGTGATCGATCCCGACCGCGAGACCCTGGCCGATTTTCGCAAGCGCCGCGCCGATTTCCTGCGCGGCCGGCGCAATCTGGGGCGGCTGCGCGATTTGCCGGCCGAAACCCGCGATGGCGCCCGGGTGCGGCTGATGGCCAATGTCGAGCTTCCCGCCGAGGTTGAAAGCGCCCGCCAGTCGGGGGCCGAGGGCATCGGCCTGCTGCGCAGCGAATTCATGTTCATGAACCGCACCGTCCTGCCCGACGAGGAGGAGCAGTATCATTTCCTGCGGGGCATGGTCGCGGGCATGGCCGGTCGGCCGGTCACCGTGCGCACGCTCGATGTCGGCGGCGACAAGTTGAGCGATGCCCTGGGCCTGCGCGACTGCGCCAATCCGGCGCTTGGCCTGCGCGCCATCCGCCTGTCGCTCAGCCGCCCCGAATTGCTCGAGATCCAGCTCGCCGCCATCTTGCGGGCCGGCGTCCACGGGCCGGTGCGTATTTTGCTGCCGATGATCAGCACGGTCGAGGAGCTTGACGCGGTGCGGGAGATCCACGCCAAGGTGGTGGCGCGGCTGCGCCAGCGCGGCGTTCCCTTGCCCGAGCCCCTGCCGCCGCTTGGCGTGATGATCGAGGTTCCGGGCGCGGCGCTGTCGGCCGACGCCCTGGCGTGGCGCTGCGATTTCTTCGCCATCGGCACCAACGACCTGACCCAATACACCCTGGCCATCGACCGCTCCGACGAATCGGTCGCCCATCTTTACAACCCCCTGCATCCCGCCGTGCTGCGGCTGATCCAATTCACCGTGGAAGCCGCCGAGCGCGCCGGCATTCCGGTCTCGGTCTGTGGCGAGATGGCCGGCGATCCGCGGCTGGCGGCGGTTCTGGTCGGCCTGGGCGTGACCGAGTTGTCGATGTCGGCGGCCAATATCCCGCGGGTCAAACAAAACATCCGCCGGCTGTCGATGATCGATGTCGCCCGCCAGATCCAGGCGATCATGGCGATCAACGACGCGCCGCGAATCGCCGCCCTGGCCGATGCCCTGCTGATCGAAAGCGACCGCGTCAGCGAAAAATTGGCCTGAGGGAGACTTTCGCCCTCGGCTAAAATCTACTTGATAAGGATATAAAGATATCTTTATATTCCCGCCGCCGCCCTCGCATGCGGCCCCTTCCCTATTGCGGAGAGCAGCAATGAGCTTCACCGATTATGTGGTCACGGACATTTCCCTGGCGGACTGGGGTCGCAAGGAGATCGACATCGCCGAAAGCGAAATGCCCGGGCTGATGGCGACGCGGGCCGAATACGCCAAGGCCCAGCCGCTCAAGGGCGCGCGGGTCGCCGGCTCGCTGCATATGACCATCCAGACGGCGGTGCTGATCGAGACCCTGGTGGCGCTGGGCGCCGATGTCCGCTGGGCCTCGTGTAACATCTATTCGACCCAGGACCACGCCGCCGCCGCCATCGCCGCCGCCGGCATCCCGGTTTTCGCCCGCAAGGGGGAAGGCCTGGAGGATTATTGGGACTACACCCATAAGATCTTCGAATGGGCCGATGGCGGCACGCCGAACATGATCCTTGATGACGGCGGCGACGCCACCTTGCTCATCCACCTCGGCGCCCGCGCCGAAAAGGACGCTTCGCTGCTCGACAATCCGACCAGCGAAGAAGAGGAAGTGCTTTACGCCGCGATCAAGGCCCGTTTGGCGGCCAAGCCCGGCTGGTATTCCACCGTTCTCGCCGCGATCAAGGGCGTGACCGAGGAGACCACCACCGGCGTTCACCGGCTTTACGAGATGGAGAAGGCCGGGACCCTGCCGTTCCCGGCGATCAACGTCAACGACTCGGTGACCAAGTCGAAGTTCGACAACAAATACGGCTGCCGCGAATCCCTGGTCGACGGCATCCGCCGCGCCACCGACGTGATGATGGCGGGCAAGGTCGCCGTGGTCGCCGGCTATGGCGATGTCGGCAAGGGCTCGTCGGAATCGCTGCGCAGCTCCGGCTGCCGGGTGCTGGTGACCGAGGTCGATCCGATCTGCGCCCTGCAGGCGGCCATGGAGGGCTTCGAGGTGGTGACCATGGAGGACGCCGCGCCGCGCGGCGATATCTTCGTGACCACCACCGGCAATATCGACGTCATCACCCTTGATCACATGCGGGCGATGAAGGATCGGGCGATCGTTTGCAACATCGGCCATTTCGATAACGAGATCCAGGTCGCCGCCCTCAAGAACCTCACCTGGAACAACGTCAAGCCGCAGGTCGACGAGATCACCTTCCCCGATGGTCACCGCATCATCCTGCTCGCCCAGGGCCGGCTGGTGAACCTGGGGTGCGCCACCGGCCACCCCAGCTTCGTCATGAGCGCCTCGTTCACCAATCAGACCCTGGCCCAGATCGAGCTGTTCGCCAATAACGCCGATGGCAAATACGCCAACCGCGTTTACGTGCTGCCCAAGCATCTCGATGAGAAGGTGGCCCGCCTGCATCTGGAAAAGCTTGGCGTGCGCTTGTCCACCCTGTCGCCCAAGCAGGCCGCCTATATCGGCGTGACGCCCCAGGGCCCGTTCAAGGGCGAGGCCTACCGCTACTAGGACCTCATACGGCTCCGGGCCTTTTTTCGCCCGACTCCGCTTGGCTGACGGCCCCTTCCGCAAGGAAGGGGCCGTTGGCGCTTTCGCCGGCGGGGGAGATCGGCGGGGCGCCGCGCCCTCGTCCGAAGCCGCTTGCATTTTCCGTAACGCCCGGCCACGCTTCCCGCCCTTTTCCCGCTTCGGCGATGGCCCCTTCCCATGTTTTCGGACCCCTCCTTCGCCGATTCCGTTCTGCCGACCCAGATCGGAACCCTCATCGTCCTGGTCGCCGGGACGGTCGCCGTCCTGATGGGCGGGCTGGCCCTGCGCTGGCGCTCGGCTTGGCTGCGCAGCCTGGAGAGCCGCCATCAGGCCGAATACGAAGCCGAGGCCCTGCGCGAGATCCTGGCCACCGCCAGCGATGGCTATTACCTGTGGGCGCTTGACGGGCCGTTGCGTGGACGCGAGTTCTGTTCGCGCCGGCTGGCGGTGCTGTTGCGCCTGCCCTCGGGCGTCAATGCCGAGCTGAAGGAAATCATCGGCGTTTTCGCCGAAGGCGACGCCCAGGCCCTCGAAGGCATGATCGCCGTGCTGCGCCGCGAGGGCCGGGGCTTCGTTCTTGACCTTTTGCTCGCCGCCAGCGGTCGGCGGGTGCGCACCGTCGGCATCCGCGCCAACGCCGGCGACGGCCACGCCCTGGCCGATCTGCTGTGGATGCGCGACGTGACCGAGGAAACCCGGGTTGGCGATGTGCAAGGCCGCCGCGCCCAGGCCCTGCAGGCCGAACGCGACCGCCTGCGCGCCGTGGTCGACGCCCTGCCGGCGCCGATCTGGACCCGCGACGACAGTCTGGCCATTGGCGATGGCAATACGGCGCTGGCCCGGGCCCTTGACCTGGGGTCGGCCGGCGATGCCTTGACGGCGCGCCGCGAACTCGCCCCCGGGGCCACCGGTCAGGAAATGCGCGCCCTGGCGGCGCGTAGCCGGGCGGCCGGACGCCCGGCCCGCGCCCGCTTCCACGCCGTGCTCGACGGCGAGCGCAAGCTGCTGGAAATCACCGAGACGCCCTTGTCCGAGGGACCCTTGCGCGGTCACACGGTTGGCATCGCCCAGGACATCACGCCGATCGAAGAGGTTGAAAGCCGCCTGGAGCGCGAGACCGAGGCCCATGCCGAGGTGCTTGAGCGCCTGGGCTCGGCCATCGCCATCTTCGGCGGCGATACCCGCTTGTCGTTCCACAACGCCGCCTTCGCCAGCCTGTGGGGGCTCGAGTCCGATTGGCTCAACGGCGAGCCGTCCTATGGCGATTTCCTTGAACGCCAGCGCGAAAACCGCCGCCTGCCCGAGGTCGCCGATTTCCCGGCCTATAAGGCCGGCGAACTGGGCTATTTCACCAAGCTTCTGCGCCCGCGCGAAGACATCTTGCACCTGCCCGACGGCGCCACTCTGCGCCGGGTGATCGCCCCCCATCCGCTGGGCGGGCTGATCACCACCTTCGAGGATGTCACCGACAGTCTGGCCCTGGAACGCTCCTACAACCAGCTGACCGCCGTGCAGCGCGAGACCATCGACCACCTGCACGAGGCGGTCGCCGTCTTTGGCGCCAATGGCCGGCTGCGCCTGTCCAATCCGGCCTTCTCCCAGCTGTGGAGCGGCGCCGGTACCGACAGCGAGCCCCAGGCCGCCGCCCTGCTTGACGACATGGAGGCGGCGATGATCGCCGATGGCGCCTGGGAAACCTTCCGCCGCCGGCTCTGCGTTCGCGACGAAAGCGCCGGTCCGCGCAACGGCCGGCTGGTGCGCCGCGACGGCCGCCATCTTGATTACGCCACCGTGCCGCTGCCCGATGGCGGGTTGTTGCTGTCGATCCTCGACATCACCGACCGGGTGCGGGTGGAACAGGCCTTGAGCGAACGCACCGAGGCCCTGCGCGCCGCCGATATGATGAAAAGCGAATTCATCGCCAATGTGTCTTATGAATTGCGCACGCCGCTGACCACCATCTCGGGCTTTTCCGAGATCCTGTCGGGGGCCTATTACGGCGAGCTCAATACCCGTCAGCGCGAATACGCCGAGGTGATCACCGAAACCTCGCGCCAAGTGGTGCGGTTGATCGACGAGATCACCGATCTGGTCAGCATGCAGGCCGGCAAGCTGGCCCTGGAACTTGACGCCTTCGACATCCACGCCGCCCTGGCCGCCGTGCTGGCCCTGGGCCGCGAATCGGCGCGGCGCCGGGGCGTCACCTTGAATTTCGACTGCCCGCCCGATGCCGGCTGGATGGTCGCTGACGAAACCCGCATCAAGCAGATCCTCTTCCACCTGATGTCGAACGCCATCACCGGCACCGACGCCGGCGGTCAGGTGACCCTGGCCGTGCAACGCGAGGACACCCCCGACGGCGGCACCATGGTGTTCACCGTCGCCGATACCGGACGCGGCATGGACGAGATCTTGCAAACCCGCGCCTTTGAAAGCTTCGCCAAGGGCCCGCGCGCCGATGGCGCCGGCCTGGGGCTGGCCCTGGTGCGCCGCTTCGTCGAACTCCACGGCGGCGCCGTCGATTTGGTCAGCGTGCCCGGCGAAGGCACCACCGTCACCGTCCGCATCCCCACCTCGGGCTGAGGGCGGCGGCGTGAAGCGGCGGCGGCCGCCGCCCTCCTTTTAAAAGGGGTCAGATGCGGTAATGGGCCTTGGCCAGGAGTCTAGCCAGGCAAGGTGGCCATCCCCGAAGATGGTGTTGAAGAACCACGGGGTCCGAAGCGATCGGCCCCAAGCATCGACGGGGATAGCCATGGACTACTATGCCGGCATCGACGTTTCATTGGAACTGAGCAGCGTGTGCATCGTGAACCAGGATGGCAAGATCTTTCGGGAAGTGAAGGTGGCGAGCGATCCGGAAGCGCTGATTGGCCTGTTCGGCGGGCTTGGTGTGACGCTGAGCCGGATCGGCCTGGAAGCCGGACCGTTATCGCAGTGGCTGCACGCCGGACTGACGGCTGGCGGATACGATGTGGTTCTTTTGGAAACCCGTCATGTCAAAGCCGGACTGTCGGCGATGACGGTGAAGACCGACCGCAAGGATGCGCGTGGCATCGCCCATTTGCTGCGGATGGGGTGGTTCCGTCCGGTGCATTGCAAAACCAACTCGGCCCAGGAAATCCGGGTGCTGCTGGTGGGGCGCAAGCTTCTGCAAAGCAAGATGGGAGACCTCGAGCAAGGCATTCGCGGCCTGCTGCGCGGCTTCGGCCTCAAAGTCGGGGTCATTAGCAAGGGGCGGTTCGCCGCCCGCATCCGCGAATTGGTGGCCGGGCAAGCCATGTTGGAAACGGTCGCCGAGCCGATGCTGCGCGCCCGCGATGCCTTGCGTGCGGAATTCACCCTTCTGCATCGCCAGATTTTGGCGATTGTGCGAAGGGACGACCTCTGCCGCCGCCTGATGACGGTGCCGGGCGTCGGCCCCCTGGTGGCGCTTACCTTCAAAAGCGGGATTGATGATCCCAGTCGCTTTACCTCGTCAAAGACGGTCGGCGCCCATTTCGGGTTGACCCCGAAGAAATATCAATCGGGCGAAACCGACATTACCGGAGGCATCACCCGCACCGGCGATGCCATGGTACGGATGGCGCTCTATGAGGCGGCGCAGGTGCTGCTAACCAGATCCCAGCGCTTCTCAAGCTTGAAGCGCTGGGCCTTGGAGGTCGCCAAGCGACGCGGCATGAAGCGGGCCAAGGTGGCCCTGGCCCGCAAGTTGGCCACGGTGCTCCATCGCATGTGGATCGATGGCAGCGACTTCCGTTGGGGGAAGGAGATCACCTCGGCGTAAAAGGAAATAGCTTTCAGGTGGGACTGAACGGTTCCGCCTTCCGAGGTCCCGTCGCCGGGACGCGGAGTCCGTTGAAGCCGCAAAGGGAGTTGTGCCCTGGAGCACGCGGGTCAGATCGGCTCACGGATTCCCTCTGATAGCATGGTGTGGCGGCCACGTGCCGACCACGGACGGAAGCGTGAGACGGCGACGAGACAACTCTCGGGGGTTGACACCAGAAGGCCCATTACGGAAGACCCCCTTTTCTCCGCGCCCCGCTAACTTCCCCGCCCCTTCCCCGCGAAAAAATCTCCCCGTCGGCCTTGCATCAGACTGTGTTTCGATATATCTATAATTTCGTTATATCGAAACACTATCGAGGACATCACTATGAGACATCTTTTCACCCATCCCCTGGGCCAACGCTTTGGCCGGGGGCCGATCGGGCGGGCTTTTGAGGGGTTGGCCCGGCATGGCCATGGCTTTGGCCATGGCGGCGAGGGCGGGCATCGCGGCGGTGGGCGGGGCGGACGGGGCGGCTCGATGGGGCGCTTCTTTGATCACGGCGATCTGCGCTTCGTCATTCTCGGCCTGATTGCCGACAAGCCCAGCCATGGCTATGAACTGATCAAAGCCATCGAAGACCGGGTCGGCGGCGCCTATAGCCCAAGCCCCGGGGTGATCTACCCCACCCTGACCCTGCTTGACGAATTGGGTTATGTGACGGTCAGCACCGAAACCGGCCCGCGCAAGCTTTATGCGATCACCGATGAGGGCTTGGCCTTCCTCGAGGCCAATCGTGATACCGTCACCGCGGTTTTCGCCCGCATGGACGAGGCCGGCGAACGCCGGGGCGGCGGGACGGCGCCGCAGATCGTCCGCGCCATAGAAAACCTCAAGCTGACCGTTCGCCTGCGCTTGGATCGCGGGCCGCTGTCCGAAGCCGAGACTGAGACCATCGCCAAGGCCCTGGACGACGCGGCGGCGACCATCGAACGGAGCTGAAGGGACACGGCGCGATGGAAACACCCGACGAGATCACCGCGCTCCGGACCCTGCTGGCCGAAGCGCTTGATCGCCTTGCCGGCCCGCCGCCGCCCGCCGCCGAAGCCGCCCCGGCGACGGCGAGCTTTCGCTGGCGCCAAAACCGCCGGGGCCCCTGGCGCAGCGAGGGGGACGACGGCTCGGCCGCCGGCCCTTGAGCGACGCCCCCCTTAAGCGCCGCCGTTACGCGGGAATGCCGGGTACGCCAGTCGTGGTCGAATGCTCGAAATGCAGGGCCTCGCCGGGGCGGCAGTCATGGAAGGCGTTGTGGGCGGCGGCCGAGGCTTCGGCGAAACCGGTCAAGATCAGCTTGAGCTTGCCCGGATAGCTCGCCACATCGCCCACCGCATAGATCCCCGGGCGGGCGGTGCGGCAGGTCGCCTGGGTCACCGGGATGGTCTGGCGCTCCACCCCCAGGCCCCACTCGGCGATCGGCCCCAGATTGGCCGCCAGCCCGAAGAAGGGCAGCAGAACATCGGCGTCCAGCTGGCGCTCCGCGCCATCGAGATCGGCCACGGTCACCGACTCCAAACGCCCCTCGGTGCCGCCAAGCGCCTTCAACTGATACGGAATGACCAGATCGATCTTGCCCTCGGCCGCCAGTTGGTCAAGGCGGGCGGCGCTTTCCGGGGCGCAGCGGAATTTGGGGCGGCGATGGACGACATGAACCCGCTCGGCCACATCCGAGAGCGAGATCGCCCAATCCACCGCCGAATCGCCGCCGCCGGCGATCACCACCTTGCGGCCACGGAAGGCCTCGCGTTTGGACACCATATAAAAGACGCTGGTGCCTTCGAAGGCTTCCAGCCGATCAAGCGGCGGCCGGTTGGGACCAAAGGCCCCGGCCCCGGCGGCGATGATCACCGCCGCCGCTTCGAGCACCACGCCGCGCGAGGTGGTCAGGCGCCACGCCGCCGGCTCGGCGCCCGCCACCGCCTCCAGGGCGATCACCTGCTGAGAAAGGTGGAACTCGGGCGTGAACGGCGCGACTTGTTCAAGCAGGCGGTCGATCAACTCGCCGGCCGGAATCGAGGGAAACCCCGGAACGTCGTAGATCGGCTTTTCGGGATAAAGCGCCGTCAACTGGCCGCCCGGCGCCTCCAGCGCATCGACCACATGGCAGCGCAGCTTCAGCATGCCACATTGGAAGACCGCCGAAAGCCCGACCGGGCCGGCGCCGATGACGACGACATCGGTACGAAGGGGAGTGCTCTGCGACATGGCGGGAAATCCGGCTGGGGGGAGGAAAAAACCATCGGCCGAGGTGTACGGCGAGCGACCCCACCGGCGCAAGCCCGCAGCGATCCGTTGCGGGCCGGCGGTTGGGCGAGTAAAACCGCCCCCATGAGCGAGCTGAGCCTTTTCCTGCCCGACCCCTCCGCCACCGATCGCCTGGGCGCCGCCCTGGCGCGGCTGGTGCGGGGCGGCGATGTTCTGGCACTGATCGGCGATCTGGGGGCGGGTAAATCCGCCCTGGCTCGCGCCCTGATCCGCGCCCTGACCACGCCCGACGAAGAGGTGCCCAGCCCGACCTTCACCCTGGTCCAGACCTATGATCCGGCCGATGGGGCGAAGCCGATGATCTGGCATTTCGATCTGTATCGCCTGGACGACCCCGAGGAGGCCCTGGCCCTGGCCATCGAGGACGCCTTCGCCGAAGGCATCAGCCTGATCGAATGGCCCGACCGCTTGGGCGCCCTGCTGCCCGCCGATCGCCTGGATATCCGCCTTGGCCCGGACGCCAGCGGAGCGGGGCGGATCGCCACTTTGAGCGAACGCGGCCGATGGGCCGGACGCTTGCCCGCCGAACCCGCCTTTTTTCTGGATCCGCCGCCGCGATGACCTCCCTTATACCGCTTCGTTCCCCCGCCCCTTCCGCCCCCGGCCTTTCCGCCAGCGACCGCGCCGCCGCCCTGGAGCGGTTGCTGGCCGCCAGCGGCTGGGATAAGGCCGGGCGCCGCCTGCTGGCCGGGGATGCCAGCTTCCGCCGCTATGACCGCCTGACGCGCGATAGCGGCGCAACCGCCGTGCTGATGGACGCGCCGCCGCCGCTGGAAGATGTCCGCCCCTTCCTTGGCATCGCCCGCCACCTCACAAACCTTGGCTTCTCGGCCCCCGAGGTGCTGGCCGCCGACGAGACCGCCGGCTTCGTGCTGCTTGAAGACCTCGGCGAGGGCACCTATACCCGCCTGCTCGGCCAGGGCCACGACGAGACGGCCCTTTATGCCCTGGCGATCGATGTTCTGGCCGAGCTTCACACCAAAACCCGGGCGCGGGGCCTGCCCGCCGACCTGCCGGCCTATGACGACGCCAGGATGCTGGCCGAACCGCTGCTGTTCGCCCAATGGACCGTGCCGGCGTTGCTGGGCCAAGCCCTGGACGGCGCGACGCTCGAGGCCTTCCGCTGCCATCTGGCCGAGGTTCTGCCGGTGGCGCGTGGGGTTGACCAAACGCTGGTCCTGCGTGATTTCCATGTGGACAACCTGCTGCTGCTGCCCGGGCGGACGGGACAAGCGCGTTGCGGTCTGCTGGATTTCCAAGACGCGGTGGCCGGGCCGCTGACCTATGATCTGATGAGCCTGCTTGAGGACGCCCGCCGCGATATCGATCCTACGTTGATGACGGCGATGACCGGGCGTTATCTCGACCATTTCCCTGGGCTTGACCGCGAGGCCTTCGCCGCCAGTTGGGCGGTGCTCGCCGCCTTGCGCCATCTCAAGGTCATCGGCATCTTCACCCGCCTTGCCCATCGCGATGGCAAACCCGGCTATCTGGTCCATATTCCCCGGCTGTGGCGGCTGCTCGAGCGCTCCCTGGCCCATCCGGCCCTGGCCCCGCTCGCCCGGTGGCTTGATCACGCCGTTCCCAAGGACGCGCGCCGCGTGCCCGATCCCCACCCGCTTTCCCGCCCGCTCGCCTGAGGGCGCGGGCTTTTTTAAGATAACGAAGGTACCTCAAGATGGCAGCCGATCCGGCTTCTGCCCCCGTTCTCCTCCATCCCCGACGCGCCATGGTCCTGGCCGCCGGTCTTGGCCTGCGCATGCGTCCGCTGACCGAAACCATGCCCAAGCCGCTGGTGGCGATCCACGACAAGCCGCTGATCGACTGGGCCCTTGACCATCTGGCCACCGCCGGGGTCGAGGAGGCGGTGGTCAACCTCCACCACCTGCCCGAAATGCTCGAAGCCCATCTGCAAGGCCGAGCCACGCCGCGCATCCACTTCAGCGACGAGACCGGTCAGCGCCTGGAAACCGGCGGCGGCGTGCGCAAGGCCCTGCCCCATCTGGGCGACGACCCTTTCTATGTGCTGAATTCCGATGTTCTGTGGCTGAACGGCACCATTCCGGCCCTTGACCGGCTGGCCGCCGCCTGGGACCCCGAGACCATGGACGCCTTGCTGCTGCTCCATCCGCTGGCCGCCGCCCATGGCTATGAGGGCCTGGGCGATTTCGACCTTGATCCCTTGGGTCGGCCGACGCGCCGCGCCGAGATGCACATGGCGCCGTTCATTTTCACCGGCGTGCAGATCCTCCACCCCCGGCTGTTTGACGATGCGCCCGAGGGCCCGTTCTCGCTGAACGTCCTTTATGACCGGGCGCTGTCGGAAGACCGGCTGGCCGCCATCGTTCACGATGGGGAATGGTACCATGTCGGTACCCCCCAGGCCCTGGTCCATACCGAAACCATCCTGGGTCAGCACAGCTCGATGAGCGACCAGTAACATCCTGGGCGGGTGGCCGACGCGGCGCGCCTCTGCTATCGTTCGCCCCCGCCCAGGAGATCCCATGCGCCCCGACGCCGTCCAAACCATTCCCGCCGGACTGCCCTTCCTCGACACCCTGGCGGCGGGCATCGTGGACCGACTGGGCGACCGGACGGCCGATCCGCTGGCCGCCACCCGCGTCACCGTGCTGTTGCCGACGCGGCGCGCCTGCCGGGCCCTGCGCGAGGCCTTCCTGAGGATCGAGGGCGGCAAGGCCGCCCTGCTGCCGCGCATCCTGCCTTTGGGCGATCTTGAAGAAGACGAATCGGCCGGGGCCGGACTGGCCGATGGCGCTCTCCGCCCAACCCTCGACTTCGCGCCGCCCATCGCGCCGCTCGAACGTCAGGTGCTGCTGGCGCGGCTGATCCTCGCCCGCGATAGCGCCAAGGCCACGGCGGGCGGCGATAGCGCCATGACCCCGGCCCAGGCGCTGCGCCTCGCCCAGGATCTGGCCGGGCTGCTCGATCTGGCGCAGACCGAACACATCGACCTGTCCACCGTCGCCGCCCTGGTTCCCCAAACCTCGCCGCTGGCCGAGCACTGGCAACTCACCCTTGATTTCCTCGCCCTGCTGACCTCGGTTTGGCCGGGATTGCTGGCCGCCCACCACGCCCTTGATCCCGCCGACCATCGCAACAAGGTGCTCGACGCCCAAGCCGCCGCCTGGGCCGCCCATCCGCCGGCCGGCCCGGTGATCGCCGCCGGCTCCACCGGATCGGTCCCGGCCACCGCCGCCCTGCTCGCCACCATCGCCCATCTGCCCCAGGGGCTGGTGGTGTTGCCCGGCCTTGACATCGGGCTTGATGACGAAAGCTGGGAGGCCTTGGAAGACAGCCATCCCCAGGCCGGCATGAAACGCCTGCTCGACACCCTGGGCCTGTCGCGCCAGGCCGTGAGGTTTTTTTCCGAAACCCCGCCCCGGGGCGCGATCGCCGCGCCACCGGCCCGTGCGCTTTTGGTGCGCGAGGCCCTGCGCCCGGCCGCCACCACCGATCGCTGGCGACGGCTGCGCGAGAGCGGTCCCTCGGGCGGGGAGGCCTTCGCCCGGGCACTTGACGGGGTCACCCTGGTGCGCGCCGCCGGCCCGCGCGAGGAAGCCGCCGCCATCGCCGTGATGATGCGCGGCGCCTTGGAAACCCCTGGGCGCACCGCCGCCCTGATCACCCCCGATCGCGCCCTGGCCCGCCGGGTCGCCGCCGCCCTTGGCCGCTGGGGATTGCGCGTCGATGACAGCGCCGGCCGGCCGCTGTCGCAAACCCCCGTCGGCGCCTTCCTGCGGCTGGCCGCCCAGGCGGTGGCCGATGGCCTGGGGCCGGTCGCCCTGTTGTCGCTGCTTCAGCATCCCTTGGCGGCTGGCGGCGAGGATCCGGTGGTCTTTCGCGCCCGCCTGCGCCTGCTCGACCGCGAGGTCCTGCGCGGCCCGCGTCCCGACCCCGGGGTGGCTGGGCTCGCTCAGGCGATCAAGGCCGCCGATGATCCGGACATGGAGCGCCACCTTGGCGGTTGGCTGGAGCGGCTTGAAGCTTTGGCCGGGCCGTTCTGCACCCTGATGGACAGCGACGAGCCGGTCGACGTCGCCGCGCTCATCGATGCCCATATGCGCTTTTGCGAAGGGCTGGCCGAGGCCCGCGAGGGTGGCGTGGAAAAGCCCGGCGCCACCCGGCTGTGGGCTGGTGACGATGGCGAGGCCGCCGCCCTGCTTGGCGCCGATCTGACCGAAGCCGCCCCCTCGCTGGGCGCCATCGCGCCCCGCCACTACCCGGCCCTGCTTGATGCCCTGATGGACGGGCGGGCGGTGCGGCCCAAGCGCGATCTTCATTCGCGGCTGTTCCTGTGGGGACCGCTGGAAGCCCGCTTGCAGCGCGCCGATCTGCTGATCCTGGGCGGGCTGAACGAGGGCGGTTGGCCGGCCGCCGTCGATACCGGCCCGTGGATGAGCCGGCCGATGCTCGATCAGATCGGCCTGCCCCAGCCCGAGCGCCGCATCGGCTTAGCCGCCCACGACGTTTCCCAGGCGCTCTGCGCCCCCGAGGTGGCGATCACCCGGGCCCTGCGCGTCGAGGGCACGCCGACCGTGCCTTCGCGCTGGCTGACCCGCCTTGACGCGGTGATCGGCGCCACCGGATTGGACAAGGAGTGGGCGAAGGCCCGCCAGCGCGGCGACCGCCTGCTCGCCCTGGCCCGCAGCCTGGAACAGCCCCAGGGTGAACGCAAACCCTGCCCCGCCCCCGAGCCGCGCCCGCCGCTGGCCGACCGGCCGCGCCGGCTGTCGGTCACCCGCATCGAAACCTGGATGCGCGACCCTTACGCCCTCTATGCCCAGTTCATCCTGGGGCTGAGCGAGCTTGATCCCCTGGAGGCCGACCCCGGGGTGTCCGATTACGGCACCCTGGTCCACGGCGCCCTTGAGGATTTCGTCGGCCTTTATCCCAAGGACCTGCCCGGCGACCCCGAGGCCGAGATCATTCGCCTGGGAACCCTGCGTTTCGCCCCGCATATGACGCGGCCGGGCGTGCGCGCCTTCTGGTGGCCGCGCTTCCTGCGCATCGCGCATTGGATCGCCGAGCGTGAGATCGAACGCCGCCCCGAGATCCTTGAGGTCTTCGCCGAACGCCGCGCCGAAATGACCCTGACCGGTCCGGCCGGCCCCTTCATCCTGACCGCCAAGGCCGATCGCATCGATCTGCGCCGCGATGGCACCCTGGCGGTGATCGACTATAAAACCGGCATGCTGCCCTCGAAAAAGGAAGTCGAGTCGGGGTTGTCGCCGCAGTTGCCCCTGGAAGCGCTTCTCGCCTCGCGAGGCTGCTTTCCTGGCATTGCCGGCAAGCCGGTCAGCGATCTTGGCTTCTGGAAGCTGCGCGGCGATCGCCTGGGCGGCGAGATACGCCAGGCCGCCGATGATCCCGAGGGGGTGGCCGAAGCGGCCCATAAGGGCTTGAGCGATCTGATCACCGCCTTTGATAATCCCGACACCCCCTATTTCGCCCGCCCCCATCCCGACCACGCCCCGCGCTTCAATCCCTATCAGCATCTGGCCCGGGTCAAGGAATGGGCCGAGAAAGGCGACGCCGAATGACCCGCCCGCCGTCGGAGCCCGCCCCCCTCCTCGCCGAGGCCGATCCCCTCGATCCGGCCAAGCCACAGCGCCGCGCCGCCGATCCCCTGGCTTCGGCCTGGGTGGCGGCGAGCGCGGGCACGGGCAAGACCAAGGTGCTGACCGATCGCGTGCTGCGCCTGCTGCTGGCCGGTACCCCGCCGCAGCGCCTGCTGTGCCTGACCTTCACCAAGGCGGCGGCGGCGGAAATGGCCAACCGGGTGTCGGCCGTGCTCGCCGGCTGGGCCACCCTGCCCGAAGAGGCCTTGCGCGGCCGCCTTGCCAGTCTGCTGGGGAGCCTGCCCGAGGGCGAAGAGGCCATCGAAGCCCTAAGCGGCCGGGCGCGGCGGCTGTTCGCCCAGGTGCTGGATTGCCCGGGCGGCTTGCGCATCCAGACCATCCATGGCTTTTGCCAAACCCTGCTGCGCCGTTTCCCGCTGGAAGCCGGGGTGGCGCCGCATTTCGAGGTGCTCGACGACCGCGAGGCCCAGGCCCTGCACCAAAGCGCCCGCGACGCCGTGCTGCGGGCGGCGCGCCAAGCCGAGGACGGCGAGGGCGGCGATCCGGCCCTGGCCGCCGCCCTGGCGGTGGTCACCGGCCATCTGTCGGAAAGCCGCTTCGACGAGGTGATGGCGGCCCTGGGCGGGCAGCGCGGCCGGCTGCTGGCCGCGCTCGACCATTTTGGCGGCGCCGAAGCCTTGGGCAAGGCGATTCGCGATAGCCTGGGGCTGGCGGCCGACGATACCCCCGAAACCGTTCTGGCCGACGGCTGCGCCGAGGGCGCTTTCGATGGGCCGTCGTTACGCGCCGCCGCCGCCGCCCTGATCGCGGGCGGCAAGACCGATCAGGAACGCGGCCTGCGCATCGCCGCTTTTGTCAGCGAAACCGATCCGGCGATCCGAGAAGGGCTGTTTTGGACCTATATCGGCGCCTTTTTGACCAAAACCGACGAAAAACCGGTCAAGACACTGTGCACCAAGCCGGTGGAAAAGGCCCATCCCGGGACCCTTGAGAGTCTGGAGGCCGAGCAACAGCGCATCTGGACCCTGCGCGAGCGCCTGCGCGCCGCCACCACCGCCCAGGCCAGCGAGGCCTTGCTAACTTTGGTCGGGGCGATGCTGAAGGATTACCAGCGGCGCAAGCGGGCCCTGGGGCGGATGGATTACGAGGATCTGATCCTGGCGGCCCGCCGCCTGCTGGCCGGCGATGGCGCGGCGGCCTGGGTGCTGTTCAAGCTCGACGGCGGCCTTGACCATCTGCTGGTCGACGAGGCCCAGGACACCAGCCCCGACCAATGGGCGATCGCCAGCGCCCTGGCCGGCGAGTTCTTCACCGACAGCGCCCGCTGGGATGGCACGCGCCCGCGCACGGTTTTCGCCGTCGGCGACCGCAAGCAGTCGATCTATGGCTTCCAAGGCGCCGATCCCAAGGCCTTCGAGGATATGCGCCGGCATTTTCACGACGCGGTGAGCGACATCGGCGGCCACTTCGCCGAGGTGCCGCTTAATATCTCCTTCCGCTCGACCCGCGCCGTGCTCGAGGCCGTCAACGCCGTGTTCGCCCGCCAACCGGCCCGCGACGGCGTGGCCCAGGACGACGCCGACAGCGGTGTGGCCGAGGACATCACCCACCACGCCTTCCGCAAGGACGCCGGCGGACTGGTCGAGCTTTGGCCGGCGATGGAACCGGCCCCCCGGGTCGTCGGCGATCCCTGGAAGCCGCCGGTCGAACGCATCGGCCTTGAATCCGCCCGCGCCCGGCTGGCCAAGCGCGTCGCCCAGCGCATCAAAACGATGACGAGCGGCGGCGAACTGCTGGAAAGCCAGGGCCGGCCGATTCGTCCCGGTGATATCCTGGTGCTGGTGCGCCGGCGCGGCGGCTTTGAAGAGGAGTTGGTCAGCGCCCTTAAAAGCGCCAAGGTCGAGGTGGCCGGCGTCGATCGCATGACCCTGACCGATCAGCTCGCGGTCATGGATCTGATCGCCCTTGGCAAGGCGCTGCTGCTGCCCGAGGACGATCTGACCCTGGCCAGCGTGCTCAAGGGGCCGCTGATCGGCCTGGACGAAGACGCGCTGTTCACCCTCGCCCGCGACCGTGGCCGCGACGAACGCCTCTGGGACCGCCTGCGCCCCCATGCCGGGGCCGAGAACGCCTATGGCAAGGCGATGGAAATCATCGAGCCGCTGCGCGACCGCGCCGGCCGTCTCGCCCCCCATGAATTCTACGCCCATGTCCTGGATGGTCCGCTCAACGGTCGGCGGCTGCTGCTCGGCCGCCTTGGCCCGGAGGCCGAGGACCCGATCGACGAATTCCTCGCCCTGACCCTCGCCCATGAACGCGTCGGTCCGCCCGCCCTGCAGGGTTTTTTGTCGTGGCTGGAAAAGGGCACCGTCGAGATCAAGCGCGACCTTGACCAGGGCGCCCTTGACGCGGTGCGGATCATGACCGTTCACGGCTCCAAGGGTCTGCAGGCGCCGGTGGTCTTCCTGCCCGACACCCTGGCCAAACCCACGGGCAATGATCTGTTGCTGTGGACCGCCGACAAGGGCGTCGCCGACGCCCTGCCGTTCTGGTGCCCAAGCAAGGCCGATCGCGGCGCCGCCATCGAGGCGATGATCGACGCCCTCAAGGTCGAGCGCGACCGCGAATACCGCCGGCTGCTCTATGTGGCGATGACCCGGGCGGCCGACCGGCTTTACATCTGCGGCTGGGAGACCCTGAAGCGCCCGGCCGAGGATTGCTGGTACGCCCTGATCCACGATGCCCTCGCCGCCTCGGCCCAGACGGTCGAGGTGCCCTTGCTGGACGCGACCGGCGCCCTTAAGGACACCGAGGTTCTGCGCCTGACCTGCCCCCAGGAAGGATCGCCGTCCCCCTCCGACTCCGCGGCCCCCGCCGACGAGGAGGGCGAAGCCCCGGCCGCCTGGGCCGCCCTGCCGCCGCCGCTCGAACCGACTCCCAGCCGCCCCCTCGCCCCCTCCCATGTCGGCGACGAGGGCGCGGCGCGCTCGCCCCTGGATGGCCGGGGCGATCCCAGGCGATTCCTGCGCGGCCGGCTGATCCACAAGCTGCTGCAGCTTCTGCCCGAACTGCCCGACGAGGACCGCGGCCCGGCGGCGCGGCGTTGGCTGTCGCGCCCGGCCTGGGCCCTGGAGGCCGAGGAAATCGGGGCTTTGAGCGCCGAGGTTCTGGCGGTGCTCGATGACCCGGCCTTTCGCGCCGTCTTCGCCCCGGGCTCGCGGGCCGAGGTGCCGCTGGTCGGGCTGGTGGGAAATCACGTGGTCAGCGGTCAGGTCGACCGGCTGGCGGTGACCGACGACGAGGTTCTGATCGTCGATTACAAGACCAACCGCCCGCCGCCGCGCGCGGTGGATCTGGTCGACATCGCCTATATCCGCCAGATGGCGGCCTACCGCGCCCTGCTCGCCCAGGTCTTCCCAAGCCGCGTGGCGCGTTGTGTGCTGTTGTGGACCGATGGCCCCTTCGCCATGGAGATTCCCGCCGAGCGTTTGGCCGAGGAAGCCCGGAAACTGGGTTGGTAAGGCTGGCCGAAAGCGGGATGGGTGCGGCGCAGCATCCGGGTTTTCGCCAAAATGGTTAACGCCGTCGTCTTGACGGGGCCGCTCAGGCGCCCCTACATTTGGCTCGGAGAACCGGCCGGGCGACCCTTTCCCCTTGGTCTCCTCGCCGCGATATCAAAGGATAGTGATCATGAAGCAGGTTTCCGACGCCTCTTTCGAAGAGGATGTCCTGAAGGCCGATGGTCCCGTGCTGGTGGACTTCTGGGCGGAATGGTGCGGCCCCTGCCGCCAGATCGCCCCGGCTCTCGAAGAGCTGGCCACCGCGCTTGGCGACAAAGTGACCGTGGCCAAGATCAACATCGATGAAAACCCGCAAACCCCGTCGAAATACGGCGTGCGCGGCATTCCGACGCTGATGATCTTCAAGGACGGTCAAGTCGCCGCGACCAAGATCGGCGCCCTGCCCAAGACCAAGCTGTTTGAGTGGGTCGAAGCCTCGGTCTGAGGTTTGGCGTCCTCCCCGCCTGACGAACGGCCCTTTGCGAAGGGCCGTTTTCGTTTGGGCAAAGCCCGCCTTGACGGGCTCCCGTCCACGGGATCGAATGACGTCGGAGAAGCCTTCCCTTCTTGGGGAGCCTTGATCGCGACTGCGGAAAGACGAAGCGGAGAGGCTGTCATGCACGAGATCGCGCCGCTGTCGCCGGCCGCCGCCGCCCTGGCCGATTTCCAGCCCGATCGCGGACCGGCGGCCCTCAATGGCGCGGCGGTCTTCTGCGGCTTCGCCCCGCGCCCCCTGGACGACGGGTTCACCTGGGCCGATTTCGGCTGCGGCTTGGGCATCACCGCCAGCATCCTAGCCGCCGCCAACCCGCAGGGCCGCTTCTTCGCCATCGATGCCGATGGCCAAGCCCTGGCCGCCGGGCGCGCGCTGGCCAAGGCCGCCTTCCTCGATAATCTGACGTTTCTGCAAGCCGATTACACCAAGCCCCACGACCTCGACCTGCCGCCGCTGGATTTCGCGGTTCTGGGCAATGTTCTGTGCTGGCTTGATGGCCAGGAGCGTCAGGCCTTGTTGTCGCGTCTGGGCACCTTGCTCAAGCCCGGGGGCATCGTGCTGGCCACCTATGACGCCCTGCCCGGCGCCGCCGCCCTGGTGCCCTTGCGCGACCTGCTTTTCAGCGTCACCGCCGGGCAAGCGGCCAATCCCGTGGCGCGGGCGCGGGCGGCGATCGACTGGCTGGGCGCGATGCGCGCCGCTGGCATCGATTTCTTCCGCGACAATCCCGCCCTTGGCCCCCGCCTCGACGCTCTGATCGAACGCGGCCCCCAGGCCCTGGCCGGGCGGTTCTTCGGCGGCACCCTGCGGCCCTTGCACTTCGCCCAGGTCAACGCCGAGATGGCCGCCCAGGGGCTGACCTTCGCCGGGCGGGCCGAAGCCTTCCTCAATCTGATCGATCTGGCGGTTCCGGCCGCCTTGCGACCCAGGCTGCGCGCCGCCACCAGCCGGGCCGAGGTCGAGGCCACCCGCGATTTCATCCGCAACGAGGATCACCGCCGCGACCTTTACATCAAGGGTGCGGCGCCGAGCGACGGCGCGGCCCTGACAGCCTTCGACGACGGCCGCATCCTTGGTCCGGCCGCCGCTCCGGGACAAGCTAACCCCGAAGTGAGCTTCGGCGCGGTTTCCCTGTCGTTTCGCGGGGCGCTGTTTGAAAGCTTGCTTGCCGCCCTGGATCTTGGCCCGCGACCGGTTGGCGAGCTCTGCGCCAGCGCCGCCCTGGAAGGCGTGCCGCCCGGGCTGATCCGCGACGGCCTGCGCCTGCTGACCGCCGGCGGGCTGGCCCGCCCCTATGCCCGGGCGGCCGATGTGGCGCCGGCCGCGCCGCCGGTCTGGCCCCTGCGCCTGCCCCATCCGCTCAACCGCGCCCTGGCCCTGACCCTGGGCCTAGGCGGACCGACCGTCGCCCTGGCCAGCAAGGTGCTGGGCGATGGCGTGGTGATGGATAACCGCGACGCCCTGCTGCTGGTGGCGCTGTGCGATGCCGGCCCGGAAGGGGCGGTGGAGAGGGCGCTGGCGATCCTCGCCGATCAGGCCATCCCTTGCGGCCCGGCCACCACCCAGGCCCTGACCGACCGCCTTTCCCCCCTGATCACCGATATCCTGCCCTGGCTGCGAGTCTTGGGCGTGGTCGAGGGATGACCCCTCAGCGCGGCGGAGTGCCGTTTTCGGCGAGCACGGTGCCGGCCAGATAGAGCGAGCCGCAAATCAGGATGCGGGCGGCGGGGGGCGGTGTCGTGCCCGCGCCGAGGTCGGTCAGCGCCTCCGCTACCGAGGCGCAGGAACGGGCATCGGCGATGCCGGCGGCGCGGGCGTGGCCGGCCAGGGCATCGGGGGCCAGGCCGGCGCCGGTCTGGCCATCGGGAACGGCCACGCACCGCAAACGCCGCACCAGCGGCGCCAGGGCGCCAAGGAAGCCCCCGGCGTCCTTGGTGTCCAGCATGCCGCAAATCACGTCAAGCGGGCCGCTGGCATCGTCGCCCAGGGCGGCGGCCAGGGCGCGGCCGGCATGGGGATTATGGCCACCGTCCAGCCACAAGGTGGTTCCCGGGGCCAGTCTCTCGACCAAGGGGCCGCTGTCTAACCGTTGCAGGCGGGCCGGCCAGTCGACGGCGCGCAGCCCCCTGGCCCGCGCCACGCCCTCGACCCGCAGGCCGGTCCGTGCCTCCAGGGCGTCGATCACCGCCAGGGCCTGGGCGGCGTTGCCCAGTTGATGGGGACCGGCAAGCACGGGGAGCGGCAGATCGAGCCCGGCGAAACGCCAGCCCGTCGTCGTGCGCTCCCACGACCAGTCGCGCCCGGCCCAGAGGGTCGGCGCGCCGACGGCGGTGGCGCGGGCGGCGAGGGTTTGGGCGGCCTCGGGCGGTTGGGGGGCGATGACGGCGGGGGCTCCGGCCTTGAGAATCCCGGCCTTTTCCCCGGCGATGGCCGTCAGCGTTGATCCCAGATACTGCTGATGATCAAGATCGATCGGCGTCACCGCGCAAACGGCGGGATCGGCGATGACATTGGTGGCGTCAAGGCGCCCGCCCAGGCCGACCTCGAGCAAGGTCACATCGGCGGGGCTTCGCGAAAAGGCCAGGAAGGCCGCCGCCGTCGTCACCTCGAAAAAGGTGATCGGCGCCTTGGCATTGGCGCTTTCCACCTCTTCAAGCAGCCGACGGAGCGCCTCGTCGGCGATCAGGGTGCCGGCCAGCCGGATGCGTTCGCCAAAGCGCACCAAATGGGGGCTGGTATAGACATGGACCCGGTAGCCCGCCGCCTCCAGAAGGGCCCGGCAGGTGGCGACCACCGATCCCTTGCCATTGGTGCCCGCGACATGGATGACCGGCGGCAGGGCCCGTTCGGGGTGGCCCAGGGCGGCCAGCAACCGCTCGACGCGGCCGAGCGACAGGTCGATCACCTTGGGGTGCAGGCCCATCAAGCGGGCGAGCACCCCATCGGGAGCGTTCATGCCAACGGTCCGCCTAAGGCTTCGCCGGCTTGGGCGCGGGCGGTGGCGGGGCGTCCGCCCCGTCGAAGTCGGCGTCATCGACCTTGCGGGCCACCGCCTCCAAATCCTCGACCGGCGGCCGGGGCTTGGGCTTGGGCGCCTCGCGCGGCGTCTCGACCACGGCGGGGCGGTGGTCCGGCGACAGGGTCACCACCTCGGCGGCTGGCGGGCGGCGCATCAGCAGCGCCATCAAGCGGGCCAAGGTCTCCTTCAGCTCGGAACGCGGCACCACCATGTCGACCATGCCGTGTTCCAGCAGGTATTCGGAACGCTGGAAGCCTTCGGGCAGTTTTTCGCGGATCGTCGTCTCGATCACCCGGGCGCCGGCGAAACCGATCACCGCCCCGGGTTCGGCCAGGGCGATATCGCCCAGCATGGCGAAGGAGGCGGTGACGCCGCCGGTGGTCGGATCGGTGAGCAGCACAATATAGGGCAGGCCGGCTTCCTTCACCCGATCGACGGCGACGGTCGAGCGCGCCATCTGCATCAGCGACAGGATGCCTTCCTGCATGCGCGCCCCCCCCGACGACGGGATGGCGATCAGCGGCACCTTTTGCAGCAAGGCCAGTTCGGCGGCGGCGACCAGCCCCTCGCCCACGGCCATGCCCATCGAGCCGCCCATGAAGTCGAAATTGAAGGCGGCGACGACCACGCCCTGGCCCATCAGCTTGCCATGACCGACGATGATCGCGTCTTTTTCGCCGGTTTTGGCCTGGGCTTCCTTCAAGCGGTCGGAATAGCGCTTGATGTCCTTGAAGCGCAGCGGATCAAGCGGCGGCTTGGGCAGCTCGATCGCCGTATAGGCGCCGTCATCGAACAACAGCTCCAGGCGCTGCTTGATCGGCAGGCGCATGTGATGGCCGCAATGGGTGCAGACCTGAAGGGCCTTTTCCAACTCTTTGTGGAAGATCATATGCCCGCAAGCCGGGCACTTCCGCCAGAGGTTCTCGGGGACCTCCCGGGGGCCGACGAGGCTGCGGATCTTGGGCCGGACGTAGGTTGTCAGCCAGTTCATGGGTCGCGTGCTCTCTAGACCGTTGCGCGAAGGTGGGGGTCTATCACGTCGGCGGGGCGTGGGAAAGCCCGAGCCGCGCCCCATCGATCGTCATCAACGGGCTGACCGGGCAAAAACTGCCCGCACCGGGCAGTTTCGGCCCCCCTTACCTCCGCCGATCCCCGGCGATCCCCGGCAAATCCGCCGACCCCCGTCGCCGCAACCCGGCATGGTTCTTGCCTGCCATCACCCACCAGACGATCAGGAGGATTTGCGATGACGATCGAGGTGATAGGATCGGGAAATTCCCCGTCGTCGTCCTTGACGACGAGCAGCAAGGATAAGGACAAGGAGAAAGACAAGGTACAGGGGCTGTTTTCGACTTTCCTCAACTCGCCTGGCGCCGCCGGGGTCGAAGAGGACGCGGAGTCGGAGGGGACCAAGGCCAAGAACGAGTTCCTCGCCTTCGTGAACCTGAGCCCGGCGGAGAAGATGCGCTACAGCTTACTGGCCGCCAAGGGCCTGGACGAGGCAAGTCTCGCCGCCCTGCCGGCCGACGAACGCGAAAAGATCGAGGCGGAGATCCGCGAAATGATCAAGGCGCAGTTCGAAGAAAAAACCAATGGAACGCCGATCGCGGCCGCCACCGCGACGACCACCGCCACCGCCACCGCGACGACCGCCGCTACCGCCGCTACCGCCACAGCCGGTCAGGCGGTGATCGCCCTTCAGGAAAAGGCGGCCTCGGTGGATGTGAACAAAAGCCTGCTGGCCTATACGTCCAATCCCACCGCCGCGGAGGTCGCCGATGAGCCGGCCGAGCGCGAACGGCACTCGCTGTTAAGCTAGAGCAAATCCCCTAGCAATCTGAACCAGAGTGCGACGACGATTTGCTTGACTATCAAAATCGTAGGACGGGGAGCGTGAATCTGATTGCACGCTCCCCGCCCTAGATCAGGCATCGCGCCCGGCGCCCGGGGACGAGCCAAAACAGCCGCTCTCCGGGCGCGGGTGATTTGATTTACCCCGCCGCGTCGACCTTGCGCAGGGCGCCGGCCAATTCGCCAACGAAGCCCAGCACGTCCCCGCCCTCGGCCAGCCGGCGGACAATGGCCGAACCGACCACGGCGGCATCACCGACCCGCGCCATCGTCGCCGCCTGGGCCGGGGTGGATACGCCAAAGCCGATGGCGATCGGCAGATCGGTTTTCCGGCGGATGCGGGCGACCGCCTGGGCGACGCCCCCGGCATCGGCGGCGGCCGTTCCGGTGATGCCGGCGATCGAAACATAATAAAGAAACCCGCTCGCCCGCTCGAGAATCGCCGGCAGCCGCGCCTCATCGGTGGTCGGCGTCGCCAGCATGATCAGATGCAGACCCTGGGCGCGCAGGAAGGGTAGAAGCTCGTCGGCCTCCTCGGGCGGCAGGTCGACGATGATCAGGCCGTCGGCGCCGGCCAGGGCGGCGTCGCGGGCGAAGGCCTCGGCCCCGTAATAATGGATGGGATTGTAATAGCCCATCAGAACCACCGGGGTGTCATCATCGGTGGCGCGGAACGCCTTCAGGGTTTCCAAGGTCCCCGTCAGGGTCATCCCGGCGGCCAGGGCGCGCAGGGCGGCGGCCTGGATCGCCGGGCCATCGGCCATCGGATCGGAAAACGGCATTCCCAATTCGATGATATCGGCCCCGGCGCCGGGCAGGCCGCGCATCAGGGCGAGGGCCGTTTCCTGGTCGGGATCGCCGGCCATGACATAGGTGACAAGGCCCCCCCGGCCTTCGGCCTTGAGGGCGGCGAAGCGGCGGGAGAGGCGATCGGTGGTCGGCGTGGTGGCGCTCACGGCATCATTCCCTTGAAATCACTGCCCAGAACCTTGGCGATCGTCCCCACGTCCTTGTCGCCGCGCCCCGACAGGCTGACCACCATCAGATGATCGGCCGGCAGGGTGGGGGCGATCTTCATGGCATGGGCGATGGCGTGGCTGCTTTCCAGGGCCGGAATGATCCCTTCGAGCTTGGTGGTTTCCTGGAAGGCGTGAACCGCCTCGTCGTCGGTGATCGGCACATACTCGACCCGGCCGCTGTCCTTGAGCCAGGCGTGCTCGGGGCCGACGCCGGGATAATCCAGGCCGGCGGAAATCGAATGGGCCTCGGTGATCTGGCCGGCGCCGTCCTGAAGCAGATAGGTGCGGTTGCCATGCAGCACGCCCAGACGCCCCCCGGCCATTGAGGCGGCATGGCGCTTGTCCAAGCCCTCGCCGGCGGCCTCGACACCGATGATGCGCACGTCGGGATCGTCCAGGAAGGGGTGGAACAGGCCGATGGCGTTGGAGCCGCCGCCGATGCAGGCGATCAGGGTGTCGGGCAGCCGACCCTCGGCCTCGAGCACCTGGGCGCGGGCTTCCTCGCCGATGACCTTCTGCAGGTCGCGGACCATCGCCGGATAGGGATGGGGGCCGGCCGCCGTGCCGATCAGGTAATAGGTGTCGGCGACATTGGCGACCCAGTCGCGCATGGCGTCGTTCATCGCGTCCTTGAGGGTGCCCGCGCCGCTGGTCACCGGGCGGACCTCGGCGCCAAGCAGCTTCATGCGGAACACATTGGGCGCCTGACGCTCGATATCGGTGGCGCCCATGTAAATCACGCAGGGCATGCCAAACAGGGCGCAGACGGTGGCGGTGGCCACCCCATGCTGGCCGGCGCCGGTTTCGGCGATGATCCGCGTCTTGCCCATGCGCCTGGCGAGCAGGATCTGCCCCATGCAATTGTTGATCTTATGGGCGCCCGTATGGTTGAGGTCTTCGCGCTTGAAATAGATCTTTGCCCCGCCCAGGGCCTCGGTCAGACGGCGGGCGAAGTACAGCGGGCTCGGCCGGCCGACATAGGTGGCGAGATAGCCGCCCAGCTCGGCCTTGAACGCCGGATCATCGCGGGTCGCTTCCCAAGCCTTTTCCAGATCGAGGATCAGCGGCATCAGGGTTTCGGCGACATAGCGCCCGCCGTGCAGTCCGAAATGACCGCGATCATCGGGGCCGGAGCGGTAGGTGTTTGGCATGGTGGTCATCGGAGATCCCTTCCTGGCGGGTGCTGGTTATAGCGCAGCCCATCACCCGGCGCCAAGAGCGCCGCTCTTTTATGCGGCCCCGTCGGGCCGGCGCCAAGAGCGCCGCGATCTTATGCGACCCCACCGGGCCGGCGCCAAGGGCGCGGCGATCTTATGCGGTCCGCCTTGAAGGGATTAATCGGCGCGATTGAGCATGGCGCGTTTGGCCCGGCGCAACACCAGCCAGACGCTGGCGACGATCACCGGTACGGCGATGGCGGTGACGACGCTTTCCTTGACCTCCACCCCGGCGCCGGACACGCCCTTGGCCATATAGCCGACAAGCCCGACCAGATAATAACTGATGGCCACCACCGACAGCCCTTCAACCGCCTCTTGCAGACGCAGCTGGATGCGGGCCCGGCGGTTCATGCTTTCAAGCAGGCGCTTGTTCTGGGCCTGAAGATCGACCTCGACCCGGGCGCGCAGCAGACTGGCGACCCGCGCCCCGCGTTCGGACAGCGACTCGATGCGTTCGGAAACCGAGTCCACCGTGGCCATCGCCGGGGTCAATCGGCGGTCCATGAAGGCGCCGAAGGTAACGACGCCATCAAGACGCACCTCGCGCAATTCCTCCAGCCGGCGCTGGACCAGGGCGTGATAGGCCCGGGTGGCGGCGATGCGATAGGAATTGGCCGCCGCCAGGGATTCGACCTCGGCGGTCAGATTGGACAGCTCCGATAACAATTCGGCATCGGAATCCACGCCGTTGGGATCGGCCATCCGCGCCGCTACATGGGCCAGGACCATATCGATCCGTCGCAGGCCCGGGCTCGATTCCCGGGCCATCGGTAGGGCGAGCAGCGCCAGGGCCCGATAGGTGTTGAGCTCGAGCAGCCGCTGCACCAGACGTCCGGCATGACGGGGATTGAGATCGACGTCGCGGATCAGCATGCGCAGGCAGCGGTCATCGTGCAATCGCAGATCGGAATAGGCGAAGGCGGCGCCGCCTCCGACCGCCGACCCGACCACCGGATTGCCGGCGAAATGGCGAATGCTGAGTTCCTCGATCGAATACTCGGGCGTGTCCTTGGGCTCGACCACCAGATGCACCGCCGACAGCACCTGACCGGGCAGGGTGGCCAGCCAGTCGGGTGGCACCATATCAAGCGCCGGCTGGTCGAAGGGCAGATCCCCCGTTCGCCCGCGGCGCTGGAAAGTATAGGTGCAGAACTCGGTATGACGTTCGAACTGCAGGCCCAGCCCGCCCAGATTGGCGTTGAAGCGGGTCGCCCCCTTGGCCGGCACCGTTTCGCCCATGCGCGCGCAGAGCAGCCCCAGGTGGTCCAGGCTGGGATCGGTGATCTCGCCCGTCAGCACCGCCAAATGGCTCAGCCGGACCGGCGCCTCGATGGTTTCCGAGGGCCGGGCGTGCAACTCGTTAATCAACACCTCGCGCAGCGGGTGCTCGCGATAGGGCGGGATCATGGCGCTTCAGCCTTCGCGAACGGCTTTGACGAAGGCGCTGACGCGCTCGGGATCCTTGATCCCGCGCACCGTCTCCACGCCGCTCGACACATCCACGGCGGTGGCGCCGCTGACCTTGATGGCTTCGGCGACGTTCTCGGGCGTCAGGCCGCCGGCCAGCAACCAGGGCACCGGCGCCGAGAAACCGGCCAGCAGCGACCAGTCGAAGGTCTGGGCATGGCCGCCCGGGCGGTCGGCGCCGGCCGGGGGGCGGGCGTCAAACAGCAGGTAATCGGCGACCTCGGCATAAAGCGCCGCCCGCTCCAGATCGGCGGCGCTGGCGATCGGCAGGGCCTTGATCACCGGCAGGCCGTATTCCAGGCGCGCCCATTCCACCCGCTCGGGGCTTTCCTCGCCATGGAACTGCAAAACGTCCAGGCGCACCCCGGCGAAAACCGCCTCCAGGGTCGCATCATCGGCATCGACGAACAAACCGACGCGCAGCGGCCCGCCCTCTTCGGCATGGGGCACGCCGTCCAGCAGTTCGGCCGCCCGCGCCGGATCGAGATCGCGCGGCGAGGGCTCGAAGAAAACGAAGCCGATCATGTCGACCCCGGCTTCGACGGCGGCATCGACGCCGTCCTCGTCGGTCAATCCACAGATCTTGATCAGGGTCTCGCTCATATCCCGACGTCCCATCCCACGATTTCCCCGGCGATCAGCCGCGCCGCCTGGGCGGGATCGGTCGCCCCGGTGATCGGCCGGCCGATCACCAGCACATCGGCCCCCTCGGCCATCGCCTCTTGCGGGGTGACCACCCGCTTCTGGTCGTTGGTGGTCGACCACAGCGGCCGCACCCCCGGCGTCACCAGCAAGAAATCATCGCCCAAATCGGCGCGCAGCACCCGGGCCTCGCGGGCCGAGCAGACCACGCCATCAAGCCCGGCGTCGCGGGTCAGGGCGGCCAAACGCCGCACCTGATCAAGCACGCCGCCGGCGACGCCGGTTCCGCCCAGATCGTCGTCGTCCATGCTGGTCAGCACGGTCACGGCGATCATCTTGGGCGGCGCGATCCCCAGGGCCAGGGCCTCGCTTTGCGCGGCCTCGCGCGCGGCGATCATCATCGCCCGCCCGCCACAGGCGTGGACATTGAGCAAGGCCGGCGCCAGCGGCATCACCGCGCGCACCGCCCCGGCCACCGTATTGGGGATGTCATGGAACTTGAGATCAAGGAACAGCGGCAGGGCGCCGGCCCTGCACACCTCCTTGACGCCCTTGTGCCCATTGCGGGCGAAAAACTCGAGTCCAAGCTTGATGCCGCCGACCTCGTCATGGAGGCGGGCGGCAAGGGTGGTCGCATCGCCGACAACGGTGGTGTCGATCGCGACGAAAACCGGATTTTGCGTCATCTGTGCCATGGGCATGCCTTACACGAAAACCCCACGTCCGAAAAGGCCGGGGAGAGACTTGTCTTGAAGCTTTCTTTCTCGGCGGACGGGCAAGGGCGACCGGGGGCCCGCGGCTTACTTCCCCGGGGTTGGGCTGGGCAGTTCCACGGTGAACATCGCGCCGACGATCTTTCCCTCGCCATCGCGGCGATTCTCGGCGCGGATGGTGCCGCGATGGGTTTCAACGATCTGCTGGGAAATCGACAGCCCCAGGCCGGAATGGGTGCCGAATTTCTCCTCGCGCGGCCGCTCGGAATAGAAGCGCTTGAAGATATCGGCCTCCTTGCCCGGCGGAATGCCCGGGCCGTCATCGGCCACGGTGATCACCACCTTGCCCTTGGTTCGCCAAGCGCGCAGCGTGATGGTGCCACCGGGCGGGCTGAAGGACACCGCGTTGCCGATCAGATTGCGGAAGACCTGGACCAGGCGGCCTTCCAGACCTTCGATGCCCAGCGCGTCGCCGGCATCGCCCATCACCTTGATCGTCACCCCGCGCTGTTCGGCCTCGGCGGCGTGAACCTCGGCCAGCATTTCCAGCATCGGCCGGATCTCGACCGATTCCATCTCGGCCCGCGACAGCTCGGCATCCAGGCGCGAGGCGTCGGAGATATCGGTGATCAGCCGGTTTAGGCGCTGAACGTCATCGACGATCACCGCCATCAGGCGTTTTTGCTGATTGGGATCATCGATGCGGGCGACGGTTTCAACGGCGCTGCGCAACGAGGTCAGCGGATTCTTGATCTCATGGGCGACATCGGCGGCGAAGCGTTCGATCGCGTCCATGCGCGCCCACAGCACCTCGGTCATCTCGCGCAGGGCGGCCGACAGGTCGCCCAGTTCGTCGCGGCGGTTGGAGAAATCGGGGATCGCCTCGTGGCGACCGGCCTTGCCGTGGCGAACGCGATCGGCGGCGCCGGCCAGCCGCAGCAGCGGCCGCACGATGGTGCCGGCGATATAGAACGACAGCAAGATGGTCAGGGCCAGGGTGAAGGCGAAGATCTCGATCACCCCCAGGCGCATCTCGAACAGGGTTTCGTCGATCTCCTCGGCGCCCCGGCTGACCATGACGGCGCCAACCACCTGCTTGTAATATTGCACCGGCACGGCGACCGACAGCACCCGGTCGCGGGTTGGCCGCACCCGCATGAAAAAGCCGCTTTCCCCCTCGGTCAGGGCGCGCAGAACTTCGGGATAGTCCTCGGCCGACTGATTGGGCCGCTCGATATAGGGCTGAAGCTTCGCCAGATCGCTCGAAGGATGGATGATCGCGTCATAGAACCGCCGCAACAGCCCGACTCCGTTGTCGGGAAGCACGGGCGGCGGCAGATCCATCACCTGGACCATGCCGCCATAGCCGACCAGCCGGCGGCTATCGGCGACCAGGGTGCCCGAGGTGTCGAACAGCCGAGCCCGCACCTCGGCGAGATTGGCCAGTCGGCGCACCATCTGGCGCGACATTTCCGGATTGATGCCGTGGGTGGCGCGCACCACCGGGCCTTCGACGCTGACCTCCAGATTGATCGCCCCCTCGCCGATGGCCGCGGCGATCAGATCGGCCTCGGTGCGCATCGCCTGGAAGGTGCTGGCGGTCAGGGCGTCTTCATAGGTGTCAAGATAAAGGAAGCCGCCCGCCAGCAGGATCGGGGCGATCAGATTGACCGCCAGGATCCGCCGCGACAAGGGCGAGCGTAAAAGTCCGCGCGGCCGCCGATGCCGGCGCCGCTTGGGCTCCTGGGTGGAATCGGGCCTGTCGCCCGGATCGGCACGCATTCCCCTGCTTCCACCCCTTAACGCTTAAGCTCCGGCCTTGACGGTGATCGGGTCGCGGTAGCGATAGCCGACGCCATAAAGGGTTTCGATCTCCGAGAACTCGCGATCGACCTCGCGGAACTTCTTGCGCAGTCGTTTGATATGGCTGTCGATGGTGCGGTCATCGACATAGATGTTTTCCCCATAGGCCGCGTCGATCAGCTGGTCGCGGCTTTTGACATGGCCGGGGCGTTGCGCCAGGGCCTGGATGATCAGGAATTCGGTCACCGTCAGATCGACCGGCCGTTCAAGCCAAGTGCAGAGGTGGCGATCGGGATCAAGGGTCAGATCGCCGCGCACCAAAGCCGCCGCCGACAGCTCTGGCCCCCCCGGCGAGGCTTTCTGCAGATCGAGCCGGCGCAAGATGGCGCGGATGCGCTCGATCAGCAAGCGTTGGGAAAACGGCTTCTTGATATAGTCGTCGGCGCCCATGCGCAGACCGAGAAGCTCGTCGACCTCGTCATCCTTCGAAGTCAGGAAGATCACCGGCATGGCGGTGCGCTCGCGCAGCTTCTGAAGCAGTTCCATGCCATCCATGCGCGGCATCTTGATATCGAGGACGGCCAGATCGACCGGTTCGATACTCAGCCCGCGCAAAGCCTCCGCCCCGTCCGTATAGGTCACCACCCGAAATCCTTCGGCTTCGAGCGTCATCGACACGGAGGTCAGGATATTGCGGTCGTCATCCACCAAGGCGATGCTGTGGGTCACGGGTGTCCTCTCCTCTAGCTGCCACCGGACGGGGACGGGAACGCGGTCGCCATCATAGCAGCGACCGCGAAACGGTCCCGTCCCTTTCTTCACCTGACGCCGGTTTGTGGCAAAAGTAGCGGTGGGCGGATGCCTAGATCATTTGGCGGCGGCGCCGTCGCCGTGGCCGGGCATCGTCATGCCGGGCATCGCCCCATGGTCGGGCTTGGGGGCAGCCCCGCCCATCGCCCCGGCGCCCTTGACCGTCACGTCGATCGTCGCCTTGCCCGCCTTCTCGAAGGTCAGGGTCAGGGGGAAGCTCTGTCCCTCGCTCAGCGGCGCCTTGAGGCCGATCAACATCACATGGAAGCTGCCCGGGCGCAGGGCGACGCTGCCCTTGGCCGGCAGATCGATGGCGTCGACCTGGCGCATCCTCATCACGGTGCCATCCATGATGTGGGTGTGAAGCTCGACGGTTTCCGAGACATCGGCCGAGGCCGAGAGCAAACGATCGGCATCGCCCGTATTGGTCAGGGTCAGGAAGGCGCCGCCGACCTTGGCCGCGCCGGGGGTGGCGCGCGCCCAGGCGTCGGAAACGGTGATCGTTCCGGCGGTGGCTTCGGCGCGGGCGCCATCGTCATTGGCCAAGGCGGGCGCCGGGGCGAGGGGCAGGGCGAAGGCCCCGCCCAGGCAAAGAACGGCGCAGGCGGACAGCAGGGACCGGCGAACGGACATGGTCGCGTACTCCAAAAGAGCGATAAACGAAGAGAAAGCGGGATCGGCGGGGCGCCAAGCGGGGGCCGGGGGGCCGGCTCAGGCGCGCGGGTTCCCCGCCGGTGGTCCCCGGGGCCAGGGCCGCGGCCGCTGATGGGCCGCCCGCCGGCCAAGGACCGGCAAGGCCATTTGGGGAGGGGCCGGTTGGGCGCAAGGACGCGGCGCCGCTAAATCCGCGGGCGGGGTGCCGACCAATCCCAGGGCCGAACAGACCGGACAGGTCTGCGGGTCGCCATCGGCTGTCGCGCGACCCCAAGGACCCTCTTCACGGGGAGCGCCCGGAACGAGGCCGAGGGCGCCGCTGCACACCACCAGGGGCTGACCGCCCGGTCCCCTGGGCAAGCTTATCCCTTGCCCCAGCGGCACCATGATCTGGACGCAAAGCGCCAGCACCATCATCCGCAGCCCAAAGGCGGCCGGGCCGGATGTCGCCAAACGGAAGGGGGGGCGAAGGCGCCGTCGGATCACCAGAAAGTCCCGTCTGTTCAACCGGAAGGAAGCCGATCACCCAGACTAAGCGATTTCCCGGGAACGGCAATCCGCTTTGACCCCGAAAGCAGACGGCTCGAAACAAAATTACAAAAACCGTTACAACCGGGGACACCCCCTCGGGTTACCCTACCAACCAGCCGCGTGCAGGCCTATAGTGGATCGCCTTATGAAAGATCTCGCGTTGATAAAGCCGTCCAACACCGATCGTCGCGCCGTCAGGGTGATGGCGCGTGCCGCCCGGAAAGCCACCCTGGCGACGACGATGGCGGGGACGGGCCATCCTTATGCGTCGCTGGTTACCGTTGCCACGGACCATGCCGGCTCGCCGCTTCTTCTGCTCTCCACCCTGGCCGAGCACACCCGGGGGCTGCTGGCCGATTCGCGCGCCGCGCTGTTCCTTGAGGATGGCGAGGGGGAGAGCGATCCCCAAGCCAACCCCCAGGAGGCTGCGCGCGTTACGCTGCTCGGCCGGGTCGAGCGTCATGACGACGCCCTGGACCTGGGGCGTTTCCTGGCCCGCCACCCCAAGGCGGCGCGCTATGCCTCGTTTGGTGATTTTGGCCTCTATCGCCTGACCATCGAGCGCGCCCAGTACGTGGCCGGTTTTGGCCGGGCGCTGTGGATCGACGAGGGGCTGACGGTTCCGGTTTCGGCCGCCGCCGCGTTGCGCGCCGAGTCGCCAGCCCTGATCGCCGAGATGAACGCCGATCACGCCGACGCCCTGGCCCGACTGGCCGAGGCCGCCCTCACCGGTCGGCAAGCCCCCTTGAATCCCACCGACGAACGCCAAGCGAAAGGCTGGCGCCTCGTCGCCTGCGATACCGACGGCTGCGACCTGCTTAGGGGCGATCAGCCGCTGCGGTTGACCTTTCCCGCCCCGGCGGGCGATGCGCGAAGTGCAAAAGAGACGCTTTTGCAATGGGATGCCGCGCTGCGTGCCGAGAACGCTCCCAACCCTGGGTTCGGGGGAAGGGACTAAGAAAAAGGGCGAGCCATGCCGCCCGATGCAAATCCCGCTTACGGGATATTGCTCCAATCGCCGGAGCCCGCTAGGGTTTCGAAAAATACGACAAATGCTGGAGGAAGAGATGAGCGTCAAGCCAACCCGCAACAAGAAACTTCTCGACTGGGTCGAGGACATGACGGCCCTGTGTAAACCCGATCGGGTTTACTGGTGCGATGGATCCCAGGAAGAATACGACCGTCTTTGTCAGGCCATGGTCGATGATGGGACCTTCATCCGTCTCAACCCCGAGCTGCGCCCCAACAGCTTTCTGGCCCGCTCCGATCCGGCCGACGTCGCCCGGGTCGAAGACCGCACCTTCATTTGCGCCGCCACCGCCGACGAGGCCGGCCCGACCAACAACTGGATGGCGCCCGACGAGATGCGCGCCAAGCTGGCCGGGTTGTTCGACGGCTGCATGAAGGGCCGCACCCTTTACGTCATCCCCTTCTCGATGGGCCCGCTGGGCAGCCATATCGCCCAGATCGGCGTCGAGATCTCCGACAGCCCCTATGTCGCGGCCAATATGCGCATCATGACGCGCATGGGCTCGAAGGTGCTTGACGTTCTGGGCGAGGACGGCGATTTCGTGCCGGCCATGCATTCCGTCGGCAAGCCTTTGGCCCCGGGCGAGGTCGACAAGGGCTGGCCCTGCAATCCCGAGAACCGCTACATCGTCCACTTCCCCGACACCCGGGAAATCTGGTCCTTCGGCTCCGGGTACGGCGGCAACGCCCTGCTGGGCAAGAAGTGCTTCGCGCTGCGCATCGCCTCGGTGATGGCGCGCGACGAAGGCTGGCTGGCCGAACACATGCTGATCCTTGGCGTGAAAAGCCCGACGGGCGAGAAGCGCTATGTCGGCGGCGCCTTCCCCAGCGCCTGCGGCAAGACCAACTTCGCCATGCTGATTCCGCCCGAGGCCTATAAGGGTTGGGAAGTCACCACCATCGGCGACGATATCGCCTGGATCAAGCCGGGCGCCGACGGGCGGCTTTACGCCATCAATCCCGAGGCCGGCTATTTCGGCGTGGCGCCGGGCACCGGGGTTCATACCAACCCCAACGCCATGATCGCCTGCGCCAAGAACTCGATCTTCACCAATGTCGCGCTGACCGATGACGGCGACGTGTGGTGGGAAGGCATGACCGAGAAAAAGCCGGCCCATGCCATCGACTGGAAGGGCCAGGACTGGACCCCCGATTGCGGCCGCCCCGCCGCCCATCCCAACGCCCGCTTCACCGCTCCGGCCAATCAGGCGCCCTCGATCGACCCCGATTGGGAGAACCCCGACGGCGTGCCGATCAGCGCCTTCATCTTCGGCGGCCGGGTGGCGACCAACTTCCCGCTGGCCTTCCAAAGCTTTGACTGGACCCACGGCGTTTACCTCGCCGCCACCATGGGCTCGGAAGCCACCGCCGCCGCCGATGGCCAGTCGGGCATCCGCCGCGATCCGATGGCGATGCTGCCGTTCTGCGGCTACAACATGGCCGACTACTGGCAGCATTGGCTCGACATGGAAGACAAGGTCGGCGCCGACAAGCTGCCGCGCATCTTCCGCGTGAACTGGTTCCGCAAGGACGAGAACGGCAAGTTCATCTGGCCGGGCTTTGGCGAGAACATGCGCGCCCTGGAATGGATCATCGGTCGTTGCGAAGGGACGGCGGGCGCGGTGGAAAGCCCGATCGGCTTCGTGCCGCGCCGCGAGGATCTGCGGTGGGACGGCATCGTCGGCTTCGATGTCAGTCGCTTCTATCAGATCATGGCCATCCACAAGGATGTCGCCCGCAAGGAAGCCGAGACCCAGGACGTGTTCTTCGCCAAGTTCGGTGATCGCATGCCCAAGGCTCTGCTCGACCAGCGGACCGCCCTGCTCAAGCGCCTGGAAGACGCTCCCGAGGTGTGGGACCTGCCCCGCGCCGAGGCCGCCCAGTAACACGGGCCCTTTCTCTCTTCCTTCATCGCCTGCCGGCCGGCTCCCCCAAGGAGCCGGCCTTTTCTTTGACCGGAAGCTGGGCTGGGGGTGGCGCGCCCCCCAATACCCCCAAAAACAATACGTCTTGACTGTTTGTTTTTGTCGAACCAGACTAATTTTCAGACAATTTCGCGAGGGGGTCGGGCTATGCCTAATAATGAAGCAGACCACCCGCGCCGGCCGCGCCGTTCGCAGGAGGCGCGCAGCGCCGAGACCCGGGGCAAGCTGATCGCCGCCACCCTCGATGTGCTGTTGGCCGAAGGCTATCACGCCCTGACCACCCAGCGGATCTGTGACGTGGCCGGGGTGTCGCGCGGCGCCATGCTCCATCATTTTCCAAGCAAGGTTTCGCTGGTCGTCACCGCCATCGACCATCTGCTGACCACCGCCACCGAGGAGATCCGCGATCAGGCCAAGCGGGTTCACGGCGGTGAGATCAGCCTGGAGGCCTTTCTCGATTATTTGTGGCGCGAGCAGTTTTCCGGCCGGCTGTTCTATCTGACCTTGGAGCACGTCACCCTGGCGCGGACCCATGACGAGATCCGCGCCCCGCTGATCCCGGTGGTCAAACGCTTCCACGCGGCGCTGGACGAGACCTGGACCGAGGTCTTTCCGACCACCAGCCTCGCCCCCGGCGGCATCGCCACCGTTTTGAACCTGACGCTTTGCTTGATGCGCGGCATGGGTTTGCAAACCGTGCTGCGCCCGAACGACGACGCCTATTACCAAAGCCTGCTCTCCGCCTGGAAGGCCTTGTTGCCCGGCGTCGTCGAGGGCCGCTTCCCGCTGTCGCCGTCCGCGCTTTCCCCGCTCTCCCCCGTCCCGTCCCCGACCCCAAGGAGTGCCCGATGACCGCCCAAGTCCGTCCCCTCGCGCTGCCGCTCGTCCTCGCCGCCGGTTGCCTGCTCGGCGCCTCCGCCCAAGCCGCCGACAAAACCATGGTGATCGGCGCCCTGACCCCGATCTCGGGGGCGGGCAGCCCCTATGGCTCGGGCATGCAAAAGGCCCTTCAGGTCGGCGTCGACGACATCAACGCCGCCGGTGGCGCCTGCGGCACCTCCTTGTCGGTGGTGGGCGAGGATACCCAGACCAGCCCCGAGGCGGCGGTTCTCGCCGTCAAAAAGCTGGTCGAGGTCAATAAGGTTCAGGCGGTGATGGGCACCTGGTCGTCGGGCGTCACCCTGGCGGTGATGCCGATCACCACGGCGGCGGGCATTCCGCTGTTGAACACCTCGGGGGCTCCGGCCATTTCCACCGACGACAAGGCCGATCTGGTCTGGCGCTTCCAGGCGACCAACGGCCGTTTCGGGCGCGCCTTCGCCGAGATCGCCGATCAGGGCGGTTTCACGCGGCCGGCGACCATGGCCTTCAACAACGCTTCGGGCATCGGCAATACGCAAGGCTTCGTCGAGGCTTGGAAGAAAAAGGGCAAGGATATCGTCGCCTCGGTGGTCTATGAGCCCAAGCAGGCCAGCTACCGCTCGGAGCTGCAAAAGATCCTGGCCGCCAAGCCCGATGTCGTGGTGATGGGGTCCTATCTGCCCGATACCACCATCATCCTGCGCGAATGGTTCCAAAGCGGCGAGAACCCCGATCTCAAGTGGATCATTCCCGGCTGGGCGGCCAATGAAAAGCTGGTCGAGGCGCTTGGGCCGGAGGTGACCGAGGGCCTTTTGTCGGTCGACAGCATCAGCAACGAGAAGGCCGCCTCGCTCGACCATTTCAACACCGCCTTTCAGAAGGCCACCGGCGCTTCGACCGGCGGCAATGTCTATGCGGCGATGACCTATGACATGGCCGTGGTCTGGGGATTGGCCATGCAGGCCTCCTGCCCCGATCTGTCGCCCAAGGCGATCAACGCCAAGATCCGCGCCGTCGATGATGCGGCCGGCGAGAAGGTCTTCACCTTCGCCGAAGGCAAGGCCGCCCTGGAAGCGGGCAAGACCATCAACTACGAGGGGGCGTCAAGCCAGCTCGCCCTTGATGCCTATGGCGATGTCACCCCCGATTTCAGCCTGTCGACGATCGCCAAGGGCAAGCTTGTGCGCAAGGGCGTGGTGTCTCTGCCCATCGAGTGACGCCGCCGGCTTTGATCCTTTAGTTGGGGCGGCCGCCGAGCGGGCCGCCCCGCCTCTTCCACCTTTGGGAAGCGAGACCGACCGTGGATTCCGCCTATCTCCTTAATCTGGCCTTCAACGGCGCGGTCATCGGGCTGATCACCGCCCTGGCCGCCCTGTCGATCACCCTGGTCTTCGGCATCGCCCGCTTTCCCAACGCCGCCACCGGCGATGTCGCCACCGCCGGCGCCTTCGCCGGTCTGCTTGGCCCGGTGCTGGGCAGCGGAGCTTTGCCGATCATCCTGGTTGGCATGGCGACTTCAGCGGCTGTGTCGCTGCTGTTCTATGTCGTGCTGTTTCGCGCCCTGGCCAAACGCTCGCCGGTGGCCTCGCTGATCGCCTCGATCGGCATGGCCTTTTTCCTGCGCGCCGTTCTCACCTATTTCATCGGCCATGATCAGCGGGTCTATCCGCTGCCGCTGGTCCGCGCCGTGCCCTTTGGTCCCTTGCGGGTTCAGGCCGCCGATATCCAGGTGATCGTCTGGGCCGGCGCCGCCCTGGCCGTGACCTTTGCCCTGATCCATCTGACGCCGATCGGCAAACGCATGCGCGCCGTCGCCGATAACCCCGATCTGGCGCGCAGCAGCGGCATCAACGCCAATAAGGTGATGGTGGTGATGTGGGTGGTCGCCGGCTTGCTCGCCGGGCTGGCCGGAACCCTGCTGGGCGTCAAGACCGTGGTCTCGCCGGAAATGGGCTGGGATCTGCTGATGCCGGCCTTCGCCGCCACCATCCTTGGCACCATCGGCAATCCCTTGGGCGCGGTGCTGGGCGGCCTGCTGATCGGTCTCGCCCAAGAGCTTTCCACGCCGCTGGTCGGCTTCACCTACAAGATCGGCGTCGGTTTTCTGGTGTTGCTGCTGACCTTGCTGATCCGACCCCAGGGCCTGTTCGCCAAGAACAGCCTCGTCCGCTGATCCCCGACCGGAGCGACGGCCATGCTCTCTTATCTTCTCGCGGTGACGGTGATCGCGCTGATCTATTCGTTGATGACGCTGGGGCTGAACCTGCAATACGGCTTCACCGGCCTGATCAATTTCGGCGTCGTCGGCTTTTTCGCCATCGGCGCCTATACCTCGGCCCTGCTGGTGGTCGCCGGTTGGCCGATCCTGCTCGCCCTGCCCTGCGCCGTGGCGGCGAGCGCCCTGGTCTCCTGGCCGGTCGCCCTGCTGTCTTTGCGCCTGCGCATCGAATATTTTGCCATCGTCATGCTGGGCTTTGCCGAAACCATCCGGCTGGTGGTGACCAGCGAAGGCTGGCTGACCGGCGGCGTGCAGGGGGTGACGGGTATTCCGTCGCTGGCCGCCGCCCTCGGCCTATCCATGGAATCGACCCTGCTGACCGCCCTGGTCGCCCTCGGCGCCGTTATCGGCGTGGTCTGGCTGTCCCGGCGTCTGGTCGCCAGCCCCTTTGGCCGGATCATCCGCGCCATTCGCGACGATGAAGACGCCGTTCAGGCCCTGGGCAAGGCTCCGGGGCGCTTCAAGGTGGCGGTTTTCGTGCTGGGCAGCGCCTCGGCCGGCCTCGCCGGCGCGCTTTATGCCCATTACATCACCTATATCTCCCCCGATCAGTTCATGTCGTTGCTGACCTTCTATATCTGGGTGGCGATGATTTTGGGCGGAGTCGGGCGGGTTGGCGGGGCGGTTTTGGGAACGGCCGTGCTGATCGGCCTGATGGAGGGCTCGCGGTTCCTGCGCGATATCCTGCCCGGAGTCGCCGAGGTTGAAATGGCCTCGATCCGCCTAGGCGTCATCGGTCTGGCCCTGATGGTGTTGATGCGCTTCCGTCCGGAAGGATTGCTTGGCAAGGGGCGCGGCGCATGAACAGCGATCGTCTGGTCATTCAGGACATCTATAAGGCCTTTGGCGGCGCCACCGTGCTTGAAGGCGTGACCCTGTCGGCCGCCGCCGGCGGGCTATCGGGGTTGATCGGCCCCAATGGCGCGGGCAAAAGCACGCTGTTTTCCATCGTCAGCGGCTTTCAGAAAGCCGATGCCGGCGAGATCTTTTTCGAAGGCCACGATGTCACCCGCCTCGACGTCGTCGACCGTGTGCGCCTGGGCATGGGCCGAACCTTCCAGGTGCCGCGCGAATTCGGCTCGCTCAGCGTGCGCGAGAACCTGATGGCCGCCGCCCCCGACCAAAGCGGCGAAAGCCTGCTTTCGGTCTTCCTGCGCCCCGGCGCCATCCGCGCCCAGGAAGCCGCGATCGCCGAGGAGGCCGACGGCTGGCTGGACTTCCTTAACCTGAGCGCCGTCGCCGATCTTCGCGCCGCCAGCCTGTCGGGCGGTCAGCGCAAGCTGCTCGAACTAGGGCGGGTGCTGATGTTAAGGCCGCGCATGATCCTGCTCGACGAACCCTTCGCCGGGGTCAATCCGGTGCTGATCGGCGAAATCGCCCAAAAGATCCGCACCCTTTCGGCGCGCGGCATCGGTTTTCTGATCGTCGAGCATAATCTGGCCTCGCTGTCGGCCCTGGTCGATCACCTGTTCGTCATCGACCGCGGCACCCTGCTGGCCGAGGGCCATCCGGCCGCCGTTCTGGCCGACCCCCGCGTGCGCGAAGCCTATATGGGAGGCGTGGTATGAGCGTTCTGGTCGTTGAGGGCATGGCGGCGGGCTATGGCGATGTCGATATCCTGTCCGATATCGCGCTGCGCGTCGATCCGCTGGAGATCGTCACCATCGCCGGCACCAATGGCGCGGGCAAGTCGACCCTGGTCAAGGGGTTGATGGGCCTGCTCACCCGCATCCGGGGCAAGGTGGAGTTCGAAGGAACCTCGCTGCTGGGCGTCGCCGCCGAACGGCGTATCCACCTGGGTATTTCCTATGTGCCCCAGGTCAACAACGTCTTCCCGTCGCTGACCGTTCTGGAAAACCTTGAAGTGGTCGAAGGGGTGGGGAACCGCGCCCGGCAGATCGCCAAGATGATCGAGCGTTTCCCCGCCCTCGCCGCCCGCCGCGCCACCCGCGCCGGGGCGCTGTCGGGCGGTGAGCGCCAGCAACTGGCCTTCGCCCGCGCCCTGATGCCCGCCCCCCGGCTGGTCATCCTCGATGAACCGACGGCGGCCCTTTCCCCCGCCCTGGTCACCGGCGTTCTCGAGACCATTCGCGGCCTGCCGGGGCTGGGCGTTTCGGTGCTGCTGGTCGAACAGCGCGCCCGTCAGGCCCTGGCGATCAGCGATCAGGGCTGCATCCTTGATAGCGGCAAGGTGGTGATCGCCGATCGCGCCAGCGCCTTGCTGGCCGACGAGCGCATGGCCGAATTGTACCTGGGCGAGCATTGACCCGATGCCCGCTCCTTCGTCTCCATAAGGAAGCAGACCATTATGCGTGAGACCGTTTTCCGCAATGCCCGTGTTCTTGACGTCGCCCGTGGAGCCTATGACGACGGCCAATCCGTGGTGGTGCGCGATGGCGTGATCGTCGCCGTGGCGACGGATGCCCACCGGCTGGCCGGGGCCGATGCCCGCGAGATCGACGTGGCCGGTCGGGTGCTGATGCCCGGGCTGTGCGATGCCCATGTCCATGTCACCGCCTTTACCCCCGATTTCGCCCTGCTTGGCCGCACCGCGCCAAGCTATGTCACCGTGCGGGCCCAGGACATTCTGCAGGGCATGATCGGGCGGGGCTTCACCACCGTGCGCGATGCCGGCGGCGCCGATTGGGGCTTGGCCAAGGCCCTGGCCGAAGGGGCGATCGTCGGCCCGCGCCTGCTTTATTGCGGACACGCGCTGTCGCAAACCGGCGGTCACGCCGATATGCGCGGCCCCGGCCAGCATAATCTTGACCAATGCCTGTGCTGCGCCGGCCTGGGTCAAGTCTGCGACGGCGTGCCCGAAATGCGCCGGGCCTGCCGCGAGGAGATCCGCAAGGGCGCCACCCATCTCAAGCTGATGGTCTCGGGGGGCGTCGCCTCGCCCACCGACCGCATCGATTCCACCCAATTCGCCCTGGACGAACTGCGCGCCGCCTGCGAAGAGGCCGAGGCCGCCAATATTCCGGTGATGGCCCACGCCTATACCGGCCGCGCCGCCGTGCGGGCCCTTGAAGCCGGCGTCAGTTCCATCGAGCACGGCAATCTGATCGATCAGGCGGCGATCGATACCTTGCTGCGCCTTGACCGCTGGCTGGTGCCGACCCTGGCCACCTATCACGCCCTGGCCGCCGAAGGGGTCGAGGCGGGGATGCCGGCCGAGCTTAACAAAAAGGTCTATACCGTGCTCGAGGCTGGCACCGAGGCCCTGCGCATGGCCGCCAAAGCCGGGGTCAAGCTGGTCTATGGCTCGGATCTGCTGGGCACCATGCAGCGCCACCAGCTGACGGAATTCGCCATCCGCGCCGTCGTTCAGGACCCCATCGACATCCTGCGCGCCGCCACCACGCAAGCCGCCGCCCTGTTCCGCATGGAGGATCGCATCGGCGCCGTGCGCGCGGGCTATCTGGCCGATCTGTTGATCGTCGACGGCGACGTTCTCCACAGCGTCGCCCCGTGGTCGGCCCCCGAAGAGACGATCAAGATGGTGATGAAGGACGGCGAGATCCTGGTCTCGCGCTAGAGCAAATCCCGAGCAATCTGAATCAGATTGCGACGACGATTTGCTTAAATACCAAAAGCTTAGAGCATCGAGCGTGAACCCGATTTCACGCTCGATGCTCTAATAAACCGATACGGATGCCCTGGTTTGGGCGGGGGTGCGGGCTCCCGCCCCGTTCGTCAGATGGCGGTCCCGGCGGAGTCGACCAGCTTGAAAACGACGCGGGTTCCCGTCGCCGCGGCAAGGCGTTCCAGGGTGCGCCGGCTGGGCCAGTGGCGGCCGCCTTCCAGGCGGGCGATGGCGCTTTGCGTCGTTCCCATGCGCTCGGCCAGTTCCGCCTGGGACAAACCCGCCCGGGCTCGCGCCGCGATCAAGGCGGTCGCCAGTTCGAACTCGGGGCGCAGCTCTTCATGGGCCGCCCGATAGGCCGGGTCTTGGCTCCATTCCTGGTGCAATGTGTCAATATCGGTCATAGCAGTCCGGCTTCCTCGGCCCGGCGCATGGCGGTTTCAAGCGCCGCGCGCGGTGTCTTCTGGGTTTTCTTCACAAAGACATGCACGACGACCAACCGTTTGCCGATCGCGGCAAGATAGATCGCGCGGGCGATCCCATCCTTGCCTTTCATCCGCATCTCCCAAAGCTTTCCACCCAATGGCTTTACATAGGGCTCTCGAACTTTCTGGGGACCGGCCTCGCGCAAGAGAGTCGCGATCCAGACGAACCGCGCCCTCTGATCAGCGGGCAACATCGCCAATTCCGCGTCGACGCGGTGATCGAGCGTCTCGATAATCCAACCACATATAGCATCTTTGCTATTAACGGACAAGGGACACCTGCTTCTGACAGGAGGAACCAAGACCGTGGTCGGGGGAAAACCACCGTGGATTTAAGGCTGATCGCGGTGACTTGAAGAGCCCCACCCACCCGGGCGGGGGCGCGGGTTCCCGCCTGGGTGGCTGGTCCCGTCTTAGCGCGGCGTGCCGGAAATTTGGGTCGGGCACGCCGCTCTAAGCTATTGATAGTCAAGCAAATCGTTGTCGGGATTGGCTCTAGTCGCGGCTTTCGATCTGGCGGATGATGCTGGCCAGCAGCTGGCCCCAGAGAAGCTGGGCGGGGCTGCCGTTGCTGGTGTCGCCCAGGGTGGTGAACAGGGCGTGGCCGGCGATATCGGGGGTGATCTCCTGGGCCGTCGCCTCCTGGATCGCGGCGTGATCCTCTTCGGTCAGGCAGCCAAGCAGCATCAGGGCCGGCCGCTCGATGGCGGTGGTGTTGAGCACGAAAAAGCCGACCACCCCCGCCTGCACGGTGATCTCGGTCTTATCGGCGTCATAGCTGGCCTTCAGCGCCGCCAGCATGCTGGTGCCCACATCGTCGTCGGCCTCGTCGCCGAGGACGATGGCGCTCACCAGCTCGTCGGGCATGCCCTCCAGGCTGTACATGGTGGCATAAATCAGGAACAGCGCCAGTTCGCGCTTCCAGGCCTCGTGCAGCCCGTCGAAATACTCGGTATCGCCGGTGAAATGGCTGGCGTGCTGAAGCAACGACAGGGCGTAGAGCATTTTGATGAAGAATTCGGGATCGGCGGCGACCGGCTTGCCTTCGAAGCAGTCGCGCAGATAGTGGGCCAGGGAGTCGGCGCGCAGGCCAACGCCGTGGAAAGTCGGCATCGCCGGGTCGCCCAAAGCCATCTCCAGATAGAACAGGCGGACGGCGGTGGCGTTGAAGGCATTGCCAGCGTCGTTCTCCACCTCCATCACCGCCGCCGAGCGCACCGCCTCGGTCAGGGCGACATCACCGACGGTTTCAACGGCGCTTAGCAAGTCGCCGCTGTCTAAGGCCCGGTGGGCGAGCAGCCAGTCGGACCTCAGCAGATCGAGGACGTCCTGGGCGGTTTTCAGACGCGCCGCATCCAGCGCTTGATCGGCCATCGTCGGGATCTCCTGTAGCCGGTGAAGGAACATCCCCGAAGCCGCCAACGCCCTTTGCGTCGGCGCCCCCCCTGGGGACGGCCCGGCCATGCTAGCATGGCAGCCCGCCGCCAACGCCAGTCAGAAAATGCCCGCGCCCGATCCCACCCTGCCCATAGGCCCGATTCCATCCTGCCCATAGGAGCGACCATGACCCTGGTTTCCGTCGTCCTTCCCGTCTACCAGGGCGCCCCTTGGATCCGTGGGGCGCTCGATTGCCTGGCCGCCCAGACCCACCGCCCCCTGGAAATCCTGGTGGTCGATGACGCTTCAAGCGACGGCACGCCCGCCGTGGTCGAAGACTGGCGGGCCCGGCATCCCGATCTTTCCGTACGGCTGATCGTGCGCCCGGAGAATGGCGGCCCGGGAGTGGCGCGCAATGACGCCCTCGCCCTGGCGCGGGGGGCCTATGTCGCCTTCCTTGACGCCGATGACCGCTGCGTGCCCTGGCGCCTCGCCCGTCAGCTCGCCCGGCTGGAGGCCGAGCCCGGGCTGGGATCGGTGGGGGCGTGGTATGACATGGTCGATGCGGACGGCACCCCGGTCGCCGCTCGGCGCCTGAGCGTCACCGCTGGCGAAATGGCCTGGGCGGCCTTGATCCATCCGCCTTTTCTGTTGAGCACCCTGATGACCCGGCGGGCGCTCTGTCGGCCGGGGATCTTCGCCCCCCGCCATCAGGGCGAGGACGCGCCGGCCCAGCGCCGCTTGCTGTGGCAGGCCCCGGCGGCGATGATCGAGGAGGTCTTGGTCACTTATCGCACCGATCCCCACCGCCCGCAGGATCCGCGCATGGGCGTGGCGATGGCCGAGGATCTGGCGCCGCTGACCGGTCCGCTGAGCGCGGCCGAGGCCTGGGCCCTGCATGACGCCCTGCTGGCCTTTCCAAACAGGGTTACTCCGGCCGCGATCGCCGCCGTAAGCGGGCTGTTCACCCTGCTCGGGGTGTTTCGCGGGCTGCGTCCGGCCTGGATGACGAGGCCCGAGTATAATCGGCTGTTCGAGGGCTATCTGGACTTGGCCGCGCCCTTCCTGGCCGCCCACGGCGAGTCCCTGCTCGCTCCGCCATCGCCCCAGGCGCCCAGGGTCGCGCCGTGGATGGGACCTTGGGAGGCGGAGTGGCGGGCCGGCGAGGCGCGATCGGATCGCCCCCGGCCAAAGGAGATCTTTCCTCCGGTCGGGGGCGATTCGCCAAGCAAGCTTAGCGGTTGAGAACCTTGGCAACCCGATTGTCGCGCAGGCGATAGGCGTCGGGCATGCCACGGCCCAGCAACGGCCGCAGGTACATCAGGAAATCGGTGGTCACGTCATGGCCGTTCGCGGCGATGAACGAATCGGGCATGGTCCGCGTCTTGCCGGCGACATCAAGCAGCGGCGTCAGCTGATAATCGACCGAATAGAAGCCGGTGCGATGGATGGTGACCGACCCGTTGGTCTGACCCCACATGGCGTATTGCACGGCCTTTTCGCCGACTTCGCGGGCTTCGCGCTGGTCGACGTCGGAGACGCAGCCGACGAAGCTGCGCTGCAGATAGCCCAAGGTATCGCCGCGCACCCGCTTGATGCCGCTCTTCTTCTTGACGACGCTGACCAGCAGGTCGGCCAGGGCGCCGGTGCCCGAAAGCTGGACGTTGCCATGGGCGTCGCGTTCGACCTCCTCGGCCAGCTTGGTGATGATCGGCTCGCCCGAGGCGTCGTGGATGCCCTCGCTGACCGCCACGATGCAGCGCCCAGTCCGGTCATAGACCTCCTTGACGTCAGAGACGAAGGTGTCGACATCGAAGGTGCGTTCGGGCAGGTAGATCAGATGCGGGCCGTCGTCCTGGAACTTCTTGCCAAGTGCGCTGGCCGCCGTCAGGAAGCCGGCATGACGGCCCATCACCACGCCGATATAAACGCCGGGCAGGGCCTGATTGTCGAGATTGACGCCGCTGAAGGCCTGGGCGACGAAGCGCGCCGCCGAGGGGAAGCCCGGCGTATGGTCGTTGACCACCAGATCGTTGTCGATCGTCTTGGGGATATGAATGCAGCGCAGACCGTAATCGGCCTTGGCCGCCTCTTCCGAGACGATGCGCACGGTATCGGAGGAATCATTGCCGCCGATATAGAAGAAATAGCCGATCTCATGGGCCTTGAGGACCTTGAAGATCTCCTGGCAGTATTTGAGATCGGGCTTCTCGCGGGTCGATCCCAAAGCCGAAGACGGCGTTTCGGCGACCATTTCCAGGTTATGGGTGGTTTCCTGGGTCAGGTCGAGGAAATGCTCGTCGACGATGCCGCGCACACCATGAACGGCGCCATAAACCAGCTCAACATTGCGGAACTTACGCGATTCCAAAACCGCGCCAACCATCGACTGGTTGATGACGGCCGTGGGGCCGCCGCCTTGGGCGACAACGACCTTGCCCTTGAACATTTTTCTCACCCTCTCCGTGGATCGTCGGGAAGACCGTCGACGGGGGACGCGGCTTCCTTACCTAGAAAGCCGGCACCCTACTCCAAATCCCTTGCTCGGGGGAGGGGAAACAACCAGGGCGGCGAGCGGAAAGGTGGATCGCGGTTTTCCACGGCCGCGCCGCCCTATCTTATTGAATCCATATCGAAGCGCACCAAACCAAGCGGCTTTGGCGCGGGTCGGCGGAGCGCGGAGATTCTGCCCTATTCGGCCAGGGCGCGGGCGTGGAAGCGCAGGTGATCCTCGATGAAGGAGGCGATGAAGAAATAGCTGTGATCATAGCCTTGGCGCAGGCGCAGCGTTAACGGATGACCAGCCGCCCTGCAGGCCGCTTCCAGGGCCCGGGGGCGCAACTGGGTCTCAAGGAACGCGTCGGCCGTGCCCTGATCGACCAGCAGCGGCAGGCGCTCGGGCGCGCTTTCGATCAGCGCGCAGGCGTCCCACGGCCGCCACAAGGCGCGGTCCTCCCCCAGATAGCCGGTGAAGGCCTTTTCGCCCCAGGGACAGGCCATCGGATTGGTGATCGGGGCGAAAGCCGAGACCGAACGATAGCGCCCGGGGTGACGCAGCGCCGTGACCAAGGCGCCATGGCCGCCCATGGAATGCCCAAAAACCGCCCGGCGCCCATCGATCGGGAAATGGGCCTCGATCAGGGCGGGAAGCTCGGCGGCCACGTAGTCGCCCATGCGGTAGTGGCGGGCGAAGGGCTCGCGGCTGGCGTCCAGATAGAACCCGGCCCCCAAGCCGAAGTCATAGGCGCCCTCGGGATCATCGGCAACGCCCGGACCACGCGGGCTGGTGTCGGGCACGACCAGGGCGATCCCCAACTCGGCGGCGACCCGCTGGGCCCCGGCCTTCTGGACGAAATTCTCGTCGGTGCAGGTCAGCCCCGACAGCCAATAGGCCGCCGGCACCGATTGGTCCGCCGCCCGGGGCGGCAGGAACAGCGAAAACACCATCTCGCAGCCAAGGACCGCCGAGGAATGGCGATAACGCGCCTGGGTGCCGCCAAAGCAGCACGCGGCCGAGACAAGCTGGGGGGCCCCGGTCATTGCCGGTCCTCCGACCGGCGGAGATCACAGGTCATAATGGATCACCGAGCGGATGCTTTTGCCCTCGTGCATCAGCTCGAAGGCGTGGTTGATGTCGGCCAGCCCCATGGTATGGGTGATGAAGGTATCGAGTTCGAAATCGCCCGCCAGATAGCGTTCGACCAGGGCGGGCAGTTCCGAGCGGCCCTTGACCCCGCCAAAGGCCGAGCCCCGCCACACCCGGCCGGTGACCAGTTGGAAGGGCCGGGTGGAAATCTCCTGGCCGGCGCCGGCGACGCCGATGATCACCGACTGGCCCCAGCCCTTGTGGCAGCATTCCAGGGCCGAGCGCATGACCCCGACATTGCCGATGCATTCGAACGAATAATCGACGCCGCCATCGGTCATGTCGATCAGCACCTCCTGGATCGGCCGGTCGTAATCGCGCGAATTGATCACATCGGTGGCGCCAAGCTGGCGGGCGATCTCGAATTTATCGGGATTGATGTCAACGCCGATGATCCGCCCGGCCCCGGCCATGACACAGCCGATGATCGCCGACAGGCCGATGCCGCCCAGGCCGAAGATCGCCACCGTCGCCCCCGGCTCGACCTTGGCCGTATTGAGCACCGCTCCCATGCCGGTGGTGACGCCGCAGCCCAGCAGGCAGATCTTTTCCAAAGGGGCCGCCTTGTTGACCTTGGCCAGGGCGATCTCGGGCAGCACGGTGTATTCGGAGAAGGTCGAGGTGCCCATGTAATGGCGGATCTCGCGGCCCTTGATCGAAAACCGGCTGGTGCCATCGGGCATCAGGCCCTGGCCCTGGGTGGCGCGGATGGCCTGACACAGATTGGTCTTGCCCGAGCGGCAGAATTTGCAGGTGCCGCATTCCGGGGTGTAAAGCGGGATGACGTGATCGCCGACGGCCACCGAGGTGACGCCGGGGCCGATCTCTTCGACGATGCCGCCGCCCTCGTGCCCCAGGATCGCCGGAAACACCCCCTCGGGGTCGCTGCCCGACAGGGTATAAGCATCCGTATGGCAAACACCGGTGGCGATGATGCGCACCAGAACCTCGCCTTGGCGCGGCGGCGCCACCTCGACCTCTTCGACGGACAGGGGTTTGCCAGCTTCCCAGGCGATAGCGGCGCGCGAGACGATCATGAAGGACCTCTTGGGGGAAAGGGGGAGGGGAAACACAGGTCAGACCCCGCATATGGCATGCGAGGACGCCGATGAAAACCCTTCGCGCCCTCCGCCGCTCGGCTCAGAAGGGCCAGACCTGGGGGATCACCGCCAGGGCGACGCCAAGAACGATCAGCGCCAGCGGCAATCCGGCCCGACCGTAATCGAGAAAGCGATAGCCGCCCGGCCCGAGGATCAGGGCGTTGTTGTGATGGCCAAAGGGCGTGAAAAAATCGGCCGAGGCGCCGATGGCCACGGCGATCAGGAAGGGATCGGCCGAGACCGAGGCCTGGGCGGCCAAGCTTAGCACCACCGGCGCCAGCATCAGCGTCGTTGCCACCCCGCCCAGCAGTGGCGACAGTCCCATCGCCGCCGCCAGGGTCATCGCCAGCAGGGCATGGGGCCCGATATCGCCGGCCAGTTTCAGCACGCCGCCGGCCAGCCCGGCCGCCGCGCCGCTCTCGGCCAGGGCGTCGCCGATCGGGATCAAGGCGGCGAGGAAAACCACCACCGGCCAATCGATCCGCCGGTAAACCTCGCTGAGCGGCAAGGCGCCGCTGACCACCATGCCAAAGAGGGCGGCGACGAAGGCGACCGGTGGGGGAACCAGCCCGAGCACGGCCAAGGCTAGCGCCAGGGCGAACAGCACCAGCGGTACCGCGCCGCCGCGCCCGGCCAAACGGATGCCGCGATCGCGCAAAGGCAGGCAGTCCAGGGCGGCCAGCGCCTCTTGCAGGTGATCGGGGCGGCCGCGCAGCAGCAGCAGATCGCCGACCATCAGGCTCAACTCGCCCAGCCCGCCTTCGAAGCGCCGGCCATTGCGCGCCACCGCCATGATCTCGACCCGCCAGCGCCCCGGGGCGTCAAGGGTCAGCGGACAACTGCCCAGAGCGATCGAAGCCGGGGTGATGACCGCTTCCAGGATCTCCTCGCCGCCCCGCGCCTCGGGCAGGGCCGGGCGGATGCCCTCGCGCGCCGCCAGGGCTTGGAGAACCGGCAGGGCGGCTTCCAGCAGCAAGACATCGCCGGCCCGCAGATCGATATCGGCGGGACGGGCGAAGACCCGCAGACCGCCGCGGATCACCCCATGAACGCGCACCGCCCGGCTTCGCTCGAAAGCCGGCACCCGCAGGCCGATTAACGGCGAGTCGCCACCAACCCGGCCCTCGGTCTGATAGGGACCGACCTCCAGCCCCTCGGGCAGGCCGCTCGCCGTGGTCGCCGGTCCGCGTTCGGGCAGCAGCCGCCAGCTGGCCAGCCCCAGCCAAAGCAGCCCGGCCACCGCTACCGGCAGGCCGGCGGCGGCGAAATCGAACAGGGCGAAGGGCCGCCCCAGGGCGTCCTGGCGGGCCTGGGCGATCAGCAGATTGACCGGCGAGCCGATCAGCGTCGTCATGCCGCCCAGCAGGGTGGAGAACGAGAGGGGAAGCAATAGGCGCGAGGCGGCGATCCCCCGCCTTGTGCCGGCGACCAGGGCGACCGGCATCATCAGGGCCAGGGCGCCAAAGCTCGATAGGCAGGCTCCGGCCAGGGCGCCAAGTCCGCAGAGCGGCACGATCAGTCCCAAAGGCGTGCGCCCGCCATCGGCCAGACGGCGGGCCAACCCCTCCAGCAGGCCAAGGGCCACCAGGGTTCTGCCGATCACCAGCAAGGCGGCGACGGTGACCACCACCGGGCTGGCGAAGCCGGCGAAGGCGTGCTCGATCGGCACCAGCCCCAGACCCACCGCGCCCAGCAGCGCGCCGACCGCCACCACATCATAGCGCAGGCGATCGCTGGCCAGCACGACCAGGGTGGTCGCCATCAGGGCGAGAAGCGCAAGCTGATCGAGGCTCATTCCCCCCGTCCCCGGCCGGCGCGGCGCCGGTTACCGGGGAAACAGATCGAAGCGGGCGGGCACCAGGGCAACCGGGCTTCCCGTTTTCCAGGCCCGCCAGCGCTCATCGCCGGCCGACACCTCGACCTCGACCAGATGGTCAAGACCGGCGACCCGCACATCAAGGCGCACCACGGCGCCGGCCTGACGCACGGCGGCGACGATGCCGGGCAGGGCGTCGCCCGCCGGCAATGTCTGATCGGCGATGCCCAGGTCATGGGGGCGGGCATACAGGGTGAAAAGCCCGGTGCTGTCGACGGCCTGACCATTGGCCAAAGGCTGGGCGTGGCCTTCAAGCCAGACGTGGCCGTCGCGGACCTCGACGGGCAGGCGGTTGACCGACCCCAGGAAGTCGTAAACGAAGGGCGTGGCCGGGCGGTCATAAACCTCGACCGGGCTGCCGGCCTGTTCGATCCGCCCCTGGCTGAACACCACCACCCGATCGGCCAGTTCCAGGGCCTCTTCCTGATCGTGGGTGACGAAGACCGTGGTATGGCCGGTGCGATCGTGCAGGTCGCGCAGCCAGCGCCGCAAGTCCTTGCGCACCCGGGCGTCAAGGGCGCCGAAGGGCTCGTCGAGCAGCAGCACGCCGGGCTCGATCGCCAGGGCGCGGGCCAGGGCGACGCGCTGGCGCTGTCCGCCCGAAAGCTGGGCCGGATAGCGCCCCTCCAGCCCCTCAAGCTGAACCAGGGTCAGCAGATCGCGAACCCGGCGATCGATCTCCCCATCCGAGGGCCGGGTGCCGCGCGGCCGCACCCGCAGGCCGAAGGCGACGTTCTCAAGCACCGTCATATGGCGAAACAGGGCGTATTGCTGGAAAACGAAGCCGACATGGCGGTCGCGCACCGGCAGGGCCGAGGCGTCCTCGCCATCGAACAACACCCGCCCGCCATCGGGGAATTCCAGGCCGGCGATGATCCGCAGCAAGGTGGTCTTGCCCGAGCCCGAGGGGCCGAGCAGGGCGACCAGTTCACCCGAAGCCACCGCCAGATCGACGCCGGCCAGGGCGGCCGCGGTTCCATGGCGGAAGGTCTTGCGTATGTTTTCGATATCGATCCGCATGGCGGGATCCCCTTTCGTCAATGGCGGCCCGAGCCGCGGGCGAGATCCGCGCCGTGACGACTTTCCAATGCCGTCTTGAGCACGAGGGTCACGAGCGCCAGCACGGCGAGCAGCGAGGCCACGGCGAAGGCGGCCGCGAAACTGTATTCGTTGTAAAGAATTTCAACATGCAAAGGCATGGTGTTGGTCAGGCCCCGGATATGGCCGCTGACCACCGAAACCGCGCCGAATTCGCCCATCGCCCGGGCGTTGCACAGCAAGACGCCATAAAGCAGTCCCCATTTTATATTGGGCAGAGTCACGCGCATAAAAGTCTGCCAGCCGGTCGCGCCCAAAGAAAGCGCCGCCTCCTCGTCGTCGCTGCCCTGTTCTTCCATCAAGGGGATCAATTCCCGGGCGATGAAGGGCAGGGTGACGAAGACCGTGGCCAACACGATGCCGGGAACGGCGAAGACGATGCGCACCCCGTGATCGACCAGCCAGGGGCCGAACCAGCCCTGGGCGCCAAAGACCAGCACGTAACACAGACCCGAGATCACCGGCGAGACCGAGAACGGCAGGTCGATCAACGTGACCAGTAGGCTGCGCCCGGGAAAATCATGCTTGGCCACCGCCCAGGCCGCCGCCACGCCGAACACCAGATTGAGCGGCACCGAGATCGCCGCCACCATCAGGGTCAGGCGGATCGACGACATGGCGTCGGGATCGGTCAGCGCCCGGAAATAGGTGGCGACGCCATCGGACAGCGCCTCGACGAAAACGGCGACCAGCGGCAGCAGCAAGAAAAGGCACAGGAACAGCACGGCGGCCAGGATCAGCAGGCCGCGCGCCACCGGCCGCTCGGAAACCGCCGCGCGGGCCACCGAACGGTCGGTCGGCAGAACGGCCGAAGAGGAAGGGGAAGCAGCCATCGCCTACCTCGTCGTCATGCGTGCGCGGCTCCAGGACTGGAGCAGATTGATCGCCAGAAGCAGGGCGAAGGACAGGGCCAGCATCACCGCCGCCACCGCCGTGGCCCCCCGGTAGTCGAATTCCTCGAGCTTGATGACGATCAGCAGCGGGGCGATTTCCGAGACCATCGGAATATTGCCGGCGATGAAGATCACCGAGCCGTATTCGCCGACACCGCGGGCGAAGGACAGGGCGAAGCCGGTCAGCAAGGCCGGCGCCAGGGCCGGCATCAGCACCCGGCGAAAGGTGTCCCAGCGGCCCGCCCCCAGGGTGGCGGCCACCTCCTCGGCCTCGCGCTCCAGATCGGCCAGAACCGGCTGAACGGTGCGCACGACAAAGGGCAGGCCGACGAAGGTCAGCGCCACCACCACCCCGGCCGGGGCGAAGGCGACCTTGAGGCCCAGGGGCTCCAAGTATTGGCCAATCCAGCCGTTGTTGGCGTAAAGCCCGGTCAGGGCGATGCCGGCCACGGCGGTGGGCAGGGCGAAGGGCAGATCGACCAGGGCGTCAAGAATGCGCCGGCCGGGAAAATCATAGCGCACCAGCACCCAGGCGACGAGCAGGCCGAAGACCATGTTGATCGCCGCCGCCAGCAAGGCCGCGCCGAAGCTCAACCGCAAGGCGGCGAGGGTGCGCGGCGCGGTGGCGATCGCCCAGAAATCGGCCGGCCCCAGGCTGGCGGCCTTGATCACCACGGCCGCCAACGGCAGCAGCACCAGAAGGCCAAGGTAGGCCAGTGTGAACCCCAGGGTCATGCCGAAACCGGGAATGGCCCTGGGACCGCCCAACAGCTTGGGGCCGATCGATCGCGTCACCGGGTCAGCCACCGGGCTGATAGATCTGATCGAACAGACCGCCCTCGTCGAAATGCTCCTTCTGCGCCTTGGTCCAGCCGCCGAACACCGGATCGTCGATGGTCAGCAGCTTGACCTCGGGGAAGCGGGCGATATCGGCCGGATCGGCGGCCTCGCGGTTGACCGGACGATAGAAGTTATGGGCGATGATCTTCTGGGCCGCCGGGGTGTAGAGGAATTCGAGATAGGCCTGGGCGACCTCGCGGGTGCCGTGGCGATCGACCTCGCCGTCAACCAGGGCGACCGGGGGCTGGGCCAGGATCGACAGCGAGGGAACGACGATGTCGAACTGGTTGGGCCCCAATTCCTCGATGGCCAGGAAGGCCTCGTTCTCCCAGGCGAGCAACACGTCGCCCAGGCCGCGCTTGACGAAGGTGGTGGTCGAGCCGCGCGCCCCCGTATCAAGCACCGGCACGTTCTTATAAAGCGTCTTGATGAAATCCTTCACCTTGGCCTGATCGCCGCCGAACTTCTGCTCGGCATAGCCCCAGGCCGCCAGATGATTCCACCGGGCGCCGCCCGAGGTCTTGGGATTGGGGGTGATGACCTGAACGCCCTCGCGCACCAGATCGTCCCAGTCGTGGATGCCCTTGGGATTGCCCTTGCGCACCAGGAAAACGATCGTGCTGGTATAGGGCGACGAGGCGTCGGGCAGGCGTTTTTGCCAATCGGGGGACAGCCGTTTGGTATGGGTGGCGATGGCGTCGATGTCCGAGGCCAGGGCCAGGGTCACCACATCGGCTTCCAGGCCATCGATCACGGCGCGGGCCTGCTTGCCCGACCCGCCATGCGAGGTGTTGATGATCACCGTGTCGCCGGTCTTGGCCTTCCAGCTTTCGGCGAAGGCGGCGTTCACCGCCTTGTAAAGCTCGCGGGTCGGATCATAGGAGACGTTGAGCAGGGTTACGTCCTTGGCCTCGGCCTGGGCGATCAATCCCGGCACCGGCGCGCTCGCCAGAAGCCCGGCGACGATCAGGGGAATCAGCCGACGGCCCGATACGCGGGAACGGCTCACTAGCTGTCGCGTCATCGCACTCTCCCTTTTTATCAATCTACAAAATCTGTAGTGTTTAGGAGCTAAGCGTGCTTCCGCCTCGCCTGTCAAGGGTATTTGAGGAAAAGGGTGCCGGGAGAAGGGCGCTTTGTCCAGCAACTCGCGCGTTTTTTCGCCAGACGTTTGTCGGTCCATCCGGCCAGGACACGGACGATCCGGTGTCTGAATAAGGCACGCACTTCCAGGGCGGGGCGGGTTTCAGGCGTTGAGGGCGCGGGGGGCGGCGGGGGTGTCGGTGTCGTCGATCAGCGGCGACAGACCGCCGCCAAGGCGGCCGTTCATCGCATCGCCCAGGCTGGTGGTTTCCAGAACCTCGAGCATGCGGTCGTAAGCCGCCCCGAACACCAGGCGCATCCGGCAGGCCGTCTCGCCCTCGCAATCCTCGCAGGCGCGATAGGCGGTGCGGCTGAGGCAGGGCAGGGGGGCGATCGGTCCGTCGATCAGGCGAAGGACCTCGGTGAAGGAAATATCCTTGGGATCGCGGCGCAGGGCATAGCCGCCATTCTTGCCACGGAAGCTGACGACCAGCCCATGGTGTTTCAGGTCAAGCAGGATCTGTTCGAGGAACTTGCGCGGAATACGCTGGCGCTCGGCGATATCCTCGATCCTCAACTGGCCGCCCTCTGCATCGGCCAAAGCGAAGAGAGCCCGAAACCCGTATTTGGCTTTTTGCGATATCACGACGGCCCCGAAATCCCCATGTGATTTATAGACAATAAAAATGGGCCGCTTTCAGATCGGCGTCAAGGCGGGTGTCACCCGGCGCCCGGTGCCAAACACCTTGGATCCGGCAACCCGGAATGGTTGGGCTGGCGGAGCACTCTTGAAGGTATTTCAATTACTTATTGGCTAGACACGGGGATGGATTTGGAGTCAAATTGTCGTTCAAAGTGAAATCCTGCTGTTTTTATTACGGGAACGAACCATGCGTAAAGGCAAGCAAGCGGACGTGCGGCCCTACTCCAGCGACAACCCCGACCCCCTCGACAAGGAAGTCGGGCGGCGGTTGCGACTGCGCCGTAAGCTTCTCGGGTTGAGCCAGCAGCAGTTGGCCGATGCGGTCGGCATCACGTTTCAGCAGGTGCAGAAGTACGAGCGCGGCGTCAACCGCCTGAGTTCCAGCCGTCTGTGGGATTTCGCGACGATTCTTGGCGTCAGCGTCTCGTTCTTCTTCGAAGATCTGGAAGCCGCCGATGTCGATCGGACGATTCCGCGCGCCCGCCGCGACGCCCAGGATGAAACGATCACCCAGACCACCGCCGAAGATCCGCTGGTCCGCACCGAAACCCTGGAACTGTGTTACGCCTTCTGGGCGACGACGCCGCGAGTGCGCAAGCGCTATCTTGATTTCCTGAAGACCGCCGCCACCCTGGAAAAGCCCCTCTACGAAGCCCCCGAGGGCACCCAGGTTCCCACGCCCCAGGAAATCGCGGCCGAGCGCGTCATTCTTCCCGGCGCCGCGACCTGATTCTTTCGCCGGCGGCGTCGACGTTGTGTAAGGCCCGACCTCTTGCGAGGCCGGGCCTTTTCTTTACCCGATAATCCGGGACCCGCCCGCCGATGGCCTCAATGAAGCAGGTCGGGGCGACCGGGTTCGGGGGGCGGATAGCCGCCACAGCGTTTTTCCAGGGCGATGCGGGTGCATCCCACCAGAACGCCCACCTCGGCCCCGCCGACCGATTGGGCCTCCTGTTCGAGATAAGCCAAAGCCTCCCACAACCCGCGAAGGCGGTCGGGGGTGTCGTCGCAAATCTCGTCTCCCTCGTCGACTTCGGGATCTTGCACCATCAGATCGACGGTTTCATCGTATCCGTTCATCACGCTGCGCTCCTCAAACGCTCATCCACCAGCACCCGCTCGCTCACACCCGCCCGCCGCCGGGCGATCGCCCGCACCTCGGGGGAAATCTCCACCTCCAGGGCCACCACCCCGGTGCCGTCCATCTCGATCATGCCGCCCATGCGGCGGAAGCGGTAACCGCCGCGCCGCAGGATCGGCTCCATCCGCACGTCCGAGACCGAGACATAGCCGGTCAACCCCCGGGCCAAGCCGTAATCTTGCAAGGCGCACAGCAGCAGTCCGCACAGATTGCCCGTTCCCTCCACGTATTCCGGCCGGTGATCCACGGCGAAACGGGTCACATCCATCACCTTGGGGTCGCGGGGCAGCGGCCCGTCGACCAACATCGGAAAAACCTCGTTCAACAGGCTGCGTTTGACGGTATCAAGCAGCCGCAATCCGGCGACCACCCGGCCCCCGACGCCGGAAATCGTCATATAGACGGCATCCTGATCATCAAAACGGTCGATTTCCCGGCCCGGGGGACATTGCAAAGGCCATTTCAGGCGATTAACAAAAACCTCGTGGCGCAATTCGGAGAAAGAATGGAGCAGAAACGCGTTGCAAATCGCGTTTTCCCGATCCGTCAAGATGACCATGGGCGATCTCCTTTGCGAATAATCGCGTAGATCACACCCTATTTGGCAGGCGAAGAAATCCTGGGCAGGACGTCCGGGGATTGTCCCCCCCGGGGTTTTCCCAGGGGTACGATGATAGACCGTCCCCCTCCCGCCCGGAAAAAACGGGGTTTATTATCCGCGCGAAGAAGGCTCGGCAAGGCCATCCATGGTGACCAGCCCCAGGGTCAGGGCCTTGACCACGGCGTGGGTCTTGGAATAGGTCCCCAGCTTCTTTTTGGCGTTATCCAGGTGAAACTCGACGCTTTTCGTCGAAATTCCGGCGATTTCGGCGATTTCCCACGAGGTCTTGCCGAGCGCCGCCCAGCGCAGCATCTCCTGCTCGCGTGGGGACAGCACGGTCTTGCGCCGACGTGACGACAGCCGGGCGTTGATCACCGTGCTGCGGGCATGGCGGTCGAAATAAAGCGCCAACAGATGCACAAGGTGCTTTTGCTCGCCGATCAGCCGGCGGGCGGCGTCGCCGCCTTGTTCGGGGATCACCGTCACCGTGGCGAATTCGCCGTGACTGCCGCGAATCGGCACCGAATAGCCGTCGTGCAATCCGGCATCCCGGGCGTCGGAAAACATCCGGCGTTGATCGTGGCTGAGGGACTCGGGTGCGATCGCCTCGGACCACAGGAAGGGAAGCTGACGGTCGGGACAGGTGGCCAAGACGGGATCGATCTCAAGGAAGCCCTCGCGGAAGTAGTGTTCGCTCCACGAGTCCTTGTAGTTGTGCAGAACATAGGGCAGGCGGGCGCCCGCGCCTTCAAGGCGGACCACGTGATAACAGGAATGGGGAAAGCCCAGCCTGGCGAAGGTACCGGTCAGTAACGTCGTCAGATCGGCGCTGTCGGAGGTGCCATTGAGAGCTTCTAGAAAAGACCCAAGAATATCGTCGCCGCCAGACATCATCTCTCCCGCCCCCTTTCATGATATCTCGCTTGTTTGTTTTTAGATCATGCGCCTTTGATGCGGGGAACGCCAGATCCCGGTGTTTTTACTAGGTGGAAGAAAACACCAAGGACTGTTAAATTATTCAACTAACGACTTTAGATCATGCCGCGTCGAAGGCCCCCTGCAAGCGCCGAAGCCTTTGATTGGGAGATCACCGATGAGAACCAGCGCCGCGATCGAAGGATTCGCGCGAAAGGGGATCGCCATGGACCACCCATCGCCCAATGACAGCGATTCTATGGATGACGCGATCGCCTTGCGGGTCTGCCTTGATTTCCTAAGGCGGCGCGCCGAATCCCTGGATCTTCCCGAGGTCGCCTTCCTTTTGGAACGGGCGCGCCAAAGTCTTCTTGATCGCGGCCTGTAATCCCATCCCTCGGGAGGGGCTTTACGGGGCGTTCAGCATGAAGGCATGCCAGATCTGCGTGGGCAGAATACCGCCGGTGACATCGCGCATCGGCGTGCCATCGTCATTGCCGACCCAGACTCCGGCCAGGGTTTTGCCGGCATAGCCGACGAACCAAGCGTCGCGGTATCCCTGGCTGGTTCCGGTCTTGCCGCGCGCCGTGCGATCGGGCAGCCCCGCCGCCCGTCCGGTTCCCCAGGACACCACGGCGCCTAGCATCGTATCCATCGACCGGGCGAGTTCGGGCGCCACAACCCGGCGCGGCCCGCTGTCCTGGCGTTCATAGAGCAGGCCGCCATCGCGATCGGCGATGCTCAGAATGCCGTGGGGCACCACCGCATAACCGCCGTTGGCGAAGGGGGCATAGGCCGCCGTCAGATCCAGCGGCGAGACCTCGAAGACGCCGAGCGCGATCGAGGGCAGGGGCGAGAGCGATCCGATAACCCCCAGGCGATGGGCGACCTTGACCACGGCGCCGCGCCCGGCGGTTTCGCTCACCCGCACCGCCACCGTATTGAGCGACTGGGCGAAGGCCTGGGTCAGGCTGACCCGCCCCTTGTATTTGTCCTTGTAATTGCCCGGCGACCAGCCGTTCACCGTGATCGGCGCGTCGTCCATCATCGTCGAGGGCGTCAGCCCAGCTTCCAGCCCCGCCAGAAAGACGAAGGGCTTGAAGGCGCTGCCCGGCTGGCGGCGGGCCTGGGCCGCCCGGTTGAACGGGCTGGTCGCGTGATCGCGCCCCCCCACCATCGCCGTCACCGCGCCATCGGGGGCGAGGGCGACCAGGGCGGCCTGACTGGCCTTCATCGCCGCGCCTTTTTCGGCGAGCAGCCCGGCCACCGCCGCCTCGGCCGAGCGCTGCTGCACCGGATCAAGGGTGGTTCGCACGATCAGATCGCGGTCGCGGGGGCCGGCGAAATCATCGACGCGCTCAAGGATCCAATCGGCGAAATAACTGCCCATGCCGCCGCGCCGGGCGCCGGGAATCGCCCCGTCGGCCAAGGCCGCGGCCTGTTTGGCCAGGGCCGGGGTGATCATCTTGGCCTCGACCATGTTTTGCAGCACCTGAAGGGTGCGAACCCGCGATCCGTCGGGATTGGTCACCGGGTTCAGGCGCGAGGGCGCCTTGGGCAGCCCGGCCAGCAACGCCGCTTGGTAAAGATTGATCTGCCCCACCGGCTGGTCGAAGTAGCGCCGCGCCGCCGCATCGACGCCGTGGGTGCCCGCGCCCAGATAAACGCGGTTGAGATAAAGGCTGAGAATCTGGTCCTTGGTGAAGGTTTGTTCCAGCCACAGCGCCAGCAAGACCTCCTGGATCTTGCGTTTGAAGGTGCGGTCGTGGGTCAGGAACAGGTTCTTGGCGACCTGCTGGGTGAGCGTCGATCCGCCCTGGACCACCCGCCCCGCCCGCAGGTTGACCACGCTGGCGCGGGCGATACCCACCAGATCCAGGCCGAAATGCTTGAAGAACCGCCGGTCCTCGGTGGCGAGAATCGCCAGAACCAGGGCGCGGGGCACGTCGCTCGTGCGCACGGTATCGCCCTGGATATCGCCAAAGGAGGCCAATTGGCTGCCATCGGCGGCAAGCAGCGTCACCGAGGGCCGCCGCGTCACATTGGCCGACGTCACCGGGTCGGGCAGGTCATGGCCGAACCATACGACCACCCCGGCCAGACCGATCACCATCCAGATCACCCCGACCAGCATCAGGCGGATCAGCGGCCAAACCCACCGCCGCCGCGGCCGGCGCGGCGCCTTGCGCGCCGGTGAGCGACCGGGCTTGCGGCGACGGGGCGGCGGGCGCGGCGAGGGGGCGGCGCGTCGGGGCGCGTCGTCGCTTAGCTCCGGCACCACCCGCTCGGCGATCAGCGGCGGGCGGGAGGGGGCGGAGGCCTCGAAAACGGGCGCCATGCGGTCTGTTTGGGGTCTGCGAGCCATGCCGATTCTTGGCGGAAACCGTCGTTGGGGGGGGACGTCGATGAGGGCGACGGTCCCCTTGAAGCGCCTGCCGCTTGTCTCTATCCTGTGGGTTCAAGGAGTTTGGCGTGCTTCCTGGATTAAGGAGATTCTTGCGCGCCGGGGTCCAAGGAGTAGGGAAAGTGCCGGAAGAGAGCCTCCGGCGCAAGAGGCGCCGAAGGCCGAAAGGGTTTGCCCCATGAGACTACCCCCCTTGCCCGAAGATCTTCGGGTCCGGCTGGATGCCCTGGCCAAAAGGGCAGGAAAGTCCACCGAGGACTGCGTCGCCCAGGCGATCGCCGAATATGTCGAGAATTGGGAGGCCTATCACCGGGCGGTGGATGCGCTGCGCGAGGACGAACCCCGGCCGATTCTGACGGAGGCGCCCCTGTGATCATCGCCCGCCGATCGGGCGAGACCGGTAATTTCCGCCGATCGGGCGAGACCGATAGACCGCTGAGAGCCGGTGTGCGGTGAGCCCTCCTCGGCTCGAGGATCCCATCACGAAATCAGAGGCCGGCGTTTCCCCCATGCTTTCCCCCCATGAGGCCAGGGACCGCCATCGCCACGATGTCATCACTCGCAGCCTCCTTGTCGGCGCCTTGCTCTGCGCGATCTTCGCGCCTTTCGATTTCTTTCTCACCGGCTATTGGGTCGACGCGACGGTCGAGGCGCTGGGAGCGGCGACGCTGCTTGCGCTGGGGGTCTTTCTGCGCCGGGGCGGCGATCGGCTGGTCGCCGCCCTGATCGGCCATATCATCGGCGGGGCGGTGATTCTGACCGTGGTGTTGGGGGGGAAGGCCCAAGACGCGGTTTTTTCCTGGGCCGTGCTGTTTCCGGTGCTTCCCTTCTTCGTTCTCGGCCAACGGCTGGGGCTGTTGGTCTCCATCGTGTTCGCGACCACGGCGACGGTCGGCGTCACCATCCTGGCCGTCCTTGACGGAGCGCAAGGCTTCTCGTGGATCGCGCCCTTCAATCTGGCCGGTGCCCTGGCCGGCTGCACGGTGCTGGCTTATTTCTATGAAGGAACCCGCGCCAAAGCGGCGCGGCAGCTTGAAACCCTGGCGAAATCCGATCCGCTGACCGGTCTTGCCAACCGCCGGGGCCTGCTTGACGCCTTCGGCGGCGCCGTTCTGACGCGCTCCCGGGCGCCGCACCGGCTTTCGCTGCTGGTCCTTGATCTCGATCATTTCAAAAGCATCAATGACCGCTACGGCCACGAGGCCGGCGATGGGGTGCTTTGTCATGTGGCGCATGTGATCAAGGGGATGATACGCGCCAACGACCTGATCGCACGCATCGGCGGCGAGGAATTCGCCCTTTTGCTGCCCGATACGGATTTGGCCGGGGCCCGCGAGGTGGCCGAAAAGATCCGCAAGGCCATCGAAAGCACCGCCCTGATCGGCCCTGGCGGCTCCTTGTCCGTCACCGTTAGCATCGGCGTCGCCGAACTCGATCCCCAATACCCGGACTTCGCCGCGCTTTTCTCTTCCGCCGACCACCGGCTGTATCAGGCCAAGAAGGCCGGCCGCAATCGGGTGAGCGCCGCCACCTGACCCGCCGGCACCGTCGTTGCGAAACGCTCCTAAAAGGGGATTCTCCACCTCGACGACACCCGGAGAGGTGGTCGGGGGCGACACGTGAAACGAGAATGCCTTTCCGTTGGGCGCATTCTTGGATTGACGGCAAATTGACCACGGCCGTAGCGTGACGAAGGCCTTTCCTTTCGAAAGCGTAAAAAGGCCGTTCCTCCATTCGGAGTCCGCCATGCCGCCGAGGCCTTTTGACGAGATGACCAATCCGGACGGGGGCATCCGCTCCCCTTACGGGCTTTATAGCGACTGGGTCAACCAGACTCCGCTTGATGTCCTGCGGCAAAAACACGCCCAGGCCGATGTGCTGTTTCGCCGCATCGGCATCACCTTCGCGGTTTATGGGGACAATCAGGGTGGCGAGCGGCTGATCCCCTTCGACGTGGTGCCGCGCATCATCAGCAAAAAGGAATGGGACATCCTGTCGCGCGGTGTCTGCCAGCGGGTCGACGCCTTGAACCGCTTCATTTACGACGTCTATCACGATCAGGAGATCCTGAAGGCCGGCAAGGTGCCTAAGGGGCTGGTGCGCAACAACGGCCAGTTCCGCAAGGAGATGGTCGGCTTCACGCCGCCGCGAAACCTCTATGTGCAGATCGCCGGCATCGACATCGTGCGCACCGCCGAGAACGAGTTCCATGTGCTCGAGGATAATCTGCGCACGCCCTCGGGGGTGTCCTACATGCTGGAGAACCGCGATGTGATGACGCGGCTGTTTCCCGAGCTGTTCAACCGTCACCCGGTGGCCCCGGTCAATCATTACGCCCAGGAACTGTTGAAAACGCTCCAGTACAGCGCTCCCGACCATGCCGATAATCCCACCGTTGTTGTGCTGACCCCGGGCCAGTACAACAGCGCCTATTTCGAGCACGCCTTCCTCGCCGACGAGATGGGGATCGAACTGGTTCAGGGGCAGGATCTGTTCGTCGAAGGCGGCCATGTTTACATGCGCACCATCGCCGGGCCCCAGCGCGTCGATGTGATCTATCGGCGGATCGACGACGATTTCCTTGATCCGCTGGCCTTCCGCAAGGACTCGATGCTGGGCGTGCCCGGCTTGTTCGAGGCCTATCGCAGCGGCGCCGTCACCCTGGCCAACGCCATCGGCACCGGCATCGCCGATGACAAGGCGATCTATGACTTCGTCCCGGGGATGATCGAATTCTACCTGGGCGAAAAGCCGATCCTGCGCAACGTGCCGACCTACCACCTCGATGACGACGACGACCGCGCCTATGTGCTTGAGCATCTGGCGGAGTTGGTGGTCAAGGAGGTCCATGGCTCGGGCGGCTATGGCATGCTGGTCGGCCCGAGGGCCAGCCGTCAGCAGATCAGCGATTATCGGGATCGGATCCTGGCCGATCCGGCCAATTTCATCGCCCAGCCGACACTCGCCCTCTCAACCTGCCCGACCTTTGTCGATCAGGGGCTGGCGCCCCGCCACGTCGATTTGCGGCCCTTCGTGCTGGCGGGCAAGACCACCCAGGTGGTGCCCGGCGGGCTGACCCGGGTGGCGCTTGAAAAAGACTCGCTGGTGGTCAATTCCTCGCAAGGGGGTGGCACCAAGGACACCTGGGTATTGGAGCGCTGATCCCATGCTGAGTCGCACCGCCGACAATCTTTACTGGATGACCCGTTACGTCGAACGGGCCGAGAACATGGCGCGCATCCTGGATGTGTCCTATCGGATGAGCCAGCTTCCGCGCAATGGCACGGATGCGGCGGTGGAATGGGAACCCGCCCTGATCATCTCGGGCCAGAAACCCGATTTCGAGACGCGCTTCGAGGAGATCACGGCGGGCAATGTCATCGCCTATATGGCGCTCGATCCCGAAAACCCGTCGAGCATCGTCTCCACCCTGCACGCCGCGCGCGAAAACGCCCGGGCCGAGCGCTTCGTGCTGCCCCAGGAGATGTTCGAAGGGCTGAACGCCACCTGGCTGGAACTACAGTCGCTCAGCTATGCGAGGCTGGTTGATTGGGGCTTCCGCGAGTTCTTCGAATGGGTCAAGGAGCGGTCCCACCAGTTCCTCGGCACCACCATCGGCACCATGCTTCAGACCGATGGCTTCCATTTCACCCGGCTGGGCACCTTTATCGAGCGCGCCGACAACACCGCCCGCCTGCTCGATGTGAAATACCACGTGCTGATGCCCGACGAGAACCGCCTGGACGAGGCGGTGGATTACTACCAATGGGGGGCGGTGTTGCGCGCCATGTCGGCGCTGAAGGCCTATCGCATGGTCTACCGCGACACCATCAAGCCCCGTCAGGTCATCGACCTTCTGACCCTGAAGCGCGAATTCCCGCGTTCGCTGCATCTGTGCTACGAGAACCTGCACGATTTGCTCGAACATCTGGCCCCCGGCGCCGAATGCACGCGGCTGACCGGCGAGATGCACGCCAAGCTGCGCTATGGCCGGATCCAGGACATCACCCGGCGCGGCCTGCACCGCTTCCTGACCGATTTCATCACCCATAACGCCGCCGTCAGCGCCGAAATCGGCCGCACCTTCCATTTGGTCGCCGATATCGGGGTTCAAACGCCGGTTAAGGAGGCCAAAGAGGCCAAACGCGCCGATGACGGCGGCGAAGCTGAAGAGGCCGGCTCCGTGCAGCAGCAAAGACAATAGCGGGAAAAAGGATCGACTTCCCTCTCAGGACAGCATCGCCAGCCCGAGGCCGATGGTCAGGGCGAGGGCGGTTTCCAGCCCCGCCGTCCGCCCCAGGCAGTCGGCGAAGTCGGCCGCCGTGGTGGCTTGGGCGAAGCGCCGCGCCGCCCGCCAAGCCAGCGGCAGGCAGGTCAGCCCGAGCAGGGCCCCGGCCATCGGCGGCGCCACGAAGCCAAGGGTGACAAGCAGGGCGAAGGCCAGCCCCAGCATCCCGGCGTAAAGGGTCCGCGCTTTCCCCGGGCCCAGGCGGATCGCCAGGGTGCGCCGACCGGCAAGACGATCGTCGTCATGATCGCGGGTGTTGTTGACCAGCAAGACCCCGGCGGCGGGCAGGCCGAGCACCGCGCCCAGGATCACCGCCGGCAGGCTCCAGCCACCGCCGCACAGGAAAGCGGTTCCGGCGACGGCGGCGATGCCGAAGAAGGCGATGACCATGACCTCGCCCCAGGGCCCGCGCGAAATCGGCCAGGGCCCATCCGAATAGCCGTAGCCGGCGAGCAGGGCGAGCAGACCAATGCCAAGGATGGGCGGGCCGCCAAGTCCGACCAGATAGATCCCGCCCAAGGCGGCGAGCAGGAAGGCGGCAAAGGCGGCGCGGCGGACGGCGGCGGCCGACAGCCAGCCGCGCTGGGTCACCCGGGGCGGTCCGATGCGGCCGGCCCGATCGGTGCCATTGAGAAAATCGGCGGCGTCGTTGAACAGATTGGTGCCGATCTGAATGGCCATCGCCGCCAGCCCGGCAATCAAAGCGGCATCAAGGCGCAGGCTTGCCGTTTGGGCCCAGGCGAGGGCGGCGCCGACCAGAACCGGCGCAAGCGACAGCCCCAGGGTGCGTGGGCGCGCGGCCGCCCACCACACCAAAGGTGACGGCGGGCGCTGGGGCGTCGGCGGGGGGCGATCGTCCTTCATCGCGGGAAGGTCACGGTTTCGACCGTGGCCGCCAACCCCAGGCCACCGGCGATCGACAGCAAGGCCATGCCCCGGCGCTGCTCCCCCGTCGGCAGGGCGCCCGTCAGGTCATGGAACAGCCGGGTCATCAAGATCGCCCCGGAGGCGCCATAGGGATGACCAAGGGCCAAAGCCCCACCCCCCGGGCAGACCAGGGCCTCGGGGATCGAAAGCTGGGCCAGACAGGCCAGGGTCTGGGCGGCGAAGGCCTCGTTGAATTCGATCTGATCAAGCGTGGCGAAGACCAGCCCCCCCGCCCGCCGGGCCAGATGGCGGGCCGCCGGCACCGCGCCAAGCCCGGGAAAGGCCGGATCGCCGCCGCCCGCCGCGCCATCAACGATGCGCAAGGCGTGGGTTACCCCCAAGCGGCGGGCGAAGCCGGCCTCGACCACCATCAGCAGGGCGGCGCAGTCATTGGTGGCGCAGGAATTGCCCACGGTGACGGTGCCCCCCGCCCGCAGCGGCTTCAAGCGGCCAAGCCGGGCGGCGGTCAGCCCGGGGCGCGGGCCCTCGTCGGCCTCGGGTGGGCCATAGACCGACACCAATTCCCCGGCGAAGCGGCCGGCCGCCTGGGCGGCCAGGGCGCGGGCATGGCTGCCGGCGGCATAGGCGTCCTGGGCGGCGCGGCCGATGCCGCAGGTCTCGGCCACCGCATCGGCGCCTTCGATCATCGACGGATCGCGGTGCCCGCCGCCCGAAAACGGCGCCTGGGCGACGAAGCGCGGCAAATCGGTGGGCGAGGACGGCCGTTCCACCCGCCAGGGCGCGCAACTGGTGCTTTCCACCCCCCCGGCCAGGATAACCCTGGCCGCCCCGGCGCGGATCTTCCAGGCCGCTTGCAAGATCGCTTCAAGCCCCGAGCCGCATTGGCGATCGACGCTGAGCGCCGGCACCGCCGGCGGCAGACCGGCCTCGAGGGCGCAGGAGCGCGCGACATTGCCCCCCTGCAGAACATTGCCCAAGATCACCTCGTCGATATCGGCGCCATCAAGCTGGCAATCGGCGAGCAGGGCGTTGATGACCGGCGCGGCCAATTGGGGGGCGCTGCGCGCCCGGAACAGGCCCGCCGTCCGCCCCACGGCGGTTCGGCGGGCGGCGATGATCACCGCATCGGTCATGGAGGGATCCTGGAGAGCCAAGGGAGGAGGGGGGTCAGCGCGACGACAGCGCCGGATAGCCCCGACGCACGGTCACCGCCACCAGACCGGCGACAACGGCCTTGATCGCGTCACCGGGCAGGAAGTTCACGGCGATCGCCAGGACCGCCGACAGGGAATTGCCGGTGACCGCCACCCAATAGGGGATGCCCACGGCGTAGAGCACGCCGACGCCCCCCAAAACGCAGGCGAGGATGGTCAGCGGCACCGAGGTCGGACGGCGGAACAGGCCGACCAGCAGGCCCACCGCCCAGGCGGCGATCGGAAAGCCGATGACGAAGCCGCCGCTCGGCCCGGCGAAAACGCCAAGCCCGCCCCGGCCCCCGGCGAGCAGCGGCAGGCCAAGGGCTACCAGGGCGACAAAGATGGCCATTGCCCCGAAACCCCGGCGGGCGCCAAGGATCGCCCCGGCCAGCATCACCCCCATCGATTGGGCGGTGACCGGCACGCCAAGCGGCAAAACGAATTGCGGCAGCAGGCCAAGGGCCGCCATCACGGCGGCGAACAGGCCCATCAGCACGAGATCGCGGGTCGTCAGGGTCATGGTCTCACTCTCCGGCGGCGGCAGGAAAAAGAAAAGCGGCGCCCGGCATCATGGTCCGTCGAGGTGTGCCGCGTCCAGACCGGAGCAACGCGTGCCGCGTCCAGACCGAACCGACGCGTGCCGCGTCCAGACCGAACCGACGCGTGCCGCGTCCAGACCGAACCGACGCGTGCCGCGTCCAGACCGAACCGACGCGTGCCGCGTCCAGACCGAACCGACGCGTGCCGCGTCCAGGCCGCGCAAACGGGCGGTCTCATATCTCGGCCAGATCGACCCGGCGGTTGAGGGCCCGCCCGGCCTGGGTGCGGTTCGACGCCACGGGCGCCAGCCAACCGGCCCCCCGGGGGACAAGGCGCCCGCGCTCGACACCGTGGTCCTCGACCAGGGCGGCGACCACCGCCTCGGCCCGCCGCGCCGACAGGTCGAGGGCCTCATCCAGGGCGTGGCGGTCGTCCGTATGGCCCATCACCATCAGCGACAGCCGGGGATCTTGTTTCAGCACGCGGGCCGCCTCGGCCAGCAAAGGGCCGGCGTCGTCGTCAAGATCGGCCTGATCGCTGGCGAAATGAAGACTGGGGCGCGGCGAGGGTGGGGTGACCGTGCCCCCCACCGTCACGGCATCGGTCGGCGCCGCCGTCAGCGAGACATGAAGGGGTGTTCCGGCGCTTTCGGAGTCTTGGGTAAGGGTCAGCACCGCCCGCAAGGGGCCATCGGGGCCGTCAAGATGGGCGCGCAGGCGGGGGGGCGCCTGATGAGTGGGCGAAATCTCGAATCCGGCCCGCCGCAAGGCCGCGCCATAGGCGTCAAACAGCGCCGTGCCGGGTTTTCCGGTTTCGACCACGGCATAGCGCAGCCGCACCTCGCCGCCGTCGCCGGTCAAGGCGGTCGGATGAAGCCTGTCGGGACCGAAGCCAAGGGAGGCGATGCCGCCGCCAGCCAACCAGGCGCCGGCCAGAATCGTCCACAGCGAATTGCCCTTCATCGACCTCACGCTCCCGCGAAACCAGACGGCCAAGCCCCTTGGCCGCCGACCTCACCCCGCCGCCTAACTGGAGCGCCGGGCGTCGCGGATCCAGAGCGCCAAAGGGCGGTAGCGCATCGATCAGGCCGAGGCCGACCGAAAGGCGTGGCCGCAGTCGGCGGCATACAGTCGGCTATTGGCGAAATCCTCGCTGCCCAGGCCGCGCCCAACCAGGATCAGCGCGGTGCGGGTGATGCCGACGCCAGCGATCTTGCCGGCGATATCGGCCAGGGTGCCGCGTACCACCGTCTGATCGGGCCAGCTTGCCCGATAGACCACCGCCACCGGGCAATCGGCGCCATAAAGCGGGGTCAGTTTGGCTTCGACCTCGGCCAGATTGGCGATCGATAGATGGATGGCGAGCAGGGCGCCGCTCCGCCCCAGGCTTTCCAGATCCTCGCCGGCGGGCATCGGCGAGGCGCGGACCGAGGTACGGGTGAGGATCACCGTCTGGCAGACCTCGGGCAGGGTCAGCTCATTGCCAAGGGCCGCCGCCGCCGCCGCATAGGACGGCACGCCCGGGCAGATGTCATAGGCGATCCCCAGGCCGCGCAAGCGGCGGATCTGCTCGGCGATCGCCCCATACAGGCTGGGATCGCCCGAATGCAGGCGGGCGATATCCTCGCCGCGCGCCGTGGCCTCGGCCATCACCGCGATGATCTCATCAAGATGTAGGGCCGAGGAATCGATCACCCGCGCCTCCGCCCCGGCCTCGGCCACCACCTCGCGCGGGATCAAGCTACCGGCGAACAGCACCACGGGGCAGGACTGGATCAGCCTCAGCCCGCGCAGGGTGATCAGATCGGGGGCGCCGGGACCGGCGCCGATGAAATGGACGGTCATGGGGTCATCTCCTTGGCGGGCGTCCCCGAAAAAGACGGGGCGTCGAGCGGCGTGCGGGCCAACGCGCAGGTGGCGCGCTGGGAGCGGGTTTTGGCGACGATCAGAATGGCGGACTCGCCCGCCGCCGCCAGGGCCGCCGCCTCGGCGACGCCATGACAGCCGACGGCCCGGAACACGGCCGGCGAGGGCGAGGCGAGGCGGGGGGTCTCGCGCTCCAGCACCTGGGCCGGGAACAGCCGCAGCGGCCGATCCAGGCGGCGCGCCAAAGCCCGCACCGCGGGCGCTCCGGCCTTGCGGTCCAGGGTGGCGACACACGACAACGCCTCGGCCGACAGGCCATGGGCGCCCAGCGTCGTCCACACCAGATCTTCCAGTTCCTCGGCCGGGCAACCGCTTTCACAGCCCACCCCCAGGGTCAGCACCCGGGGGACCGGGCGGGCGAAGGGATCGCCCGGCGCAAGGCCGGTCTCGATGCCAAGGATCCAACCTTCTTCGCGTTCCACAAGCTGGCGGTCGCCGGCCGACAGATCGGCCGGACCGCAAAACAGCGGCGCCAGACGCCCGGCGCCATCCAGATCCCACAGGCGGCGGGCCAGGGCCTTGACCTGGGTTTCATCGACCACCTCGCCCTCGGCCGCCCGGCGGGCGACCAGCGAGGGATAGACTTCGGCCACGACGACGCGGGCCGAAGGGTCGGGGAGGCGAAGGCCGGTTTCAAAGGGCCAGATGCGTAAGGACCCGGCCAGCCAGGGGTGGTTGCGCAAACGCCACAGCCGGGGAAGGCCGACCAGGGTCTGGCCGCCGACGCTGCCCGGGGCGCAAAGCTTCCATACCGAGTGCGGCCCGGAGGTCCGGCGCTCGGTCAGCCGCAGGGCGGCCAGCCCGCCGGGCGGGGGGACCGGACGGCGCGCCGGCAGTCCCGCACCCGGCCAGCCCCGGGGGCCGGCCCAGAACGGACCGTTACCGTCGAGCAGGGCGTTCAGCCCTTCGGCGACGGCAAAGCGGTTGTTGGCGTTATCGGCGCCATCGCGGATACGCGCCGCCAGCAGCTTCCACACGCCGCGCCAGTCCGGGTCGCCCGGGACCAGCCGGGGGGCGGTTCCGGCCGGATAGCCAAACGCGAAATCCACGCCAAGCAACACCCGCCGGCCGCGCGCCAGCCGGTCCGACAAGCGGTCGGCAAGCAGCGCCATCGCCGCCTCGCGGGTTGGCGGATTGGCGGTGAAAGACCCGTCGTCGCCGTCCAGGCCGTGGATCCACAGGCTGTTGGCCCCCTGGCGAGGCTGGGCCGCCGCGCTCCAGTCGACGACGAGAACGGCGTCGAACAGGCGGCCCAGGGGAGGGGTCGCGGGAGGGGCCGGGGGTAAGGACGACTCGTCGCCCACGCGCATGATCCCTTCGTCTCCGCCCATCCGGGCCCGTAAAAAAGGGGGGGAAAAGGCCCGACTATAAGGGCTGCCGCCAAGCCGGGGCAAATCTTAAGGTCGGCCTTGGGCCGTAGGGCGAAACGGCCCTTGCCCGCAGGGAGGCGCCGGGGCAGGATCGCACCATGGTCAGCCTGTTCTCCGTCGCCCCCATGGGCCTTACCGATCCGCTTGTTTTGGTCCTGCTCGCCCTGGTGTTTGACGCCTATCTGGGGGGAATGGGGCCGTTGTTTCGCCTGATCCCCCACCCGGTGGTGGTGATGGGCGGGGCGATCGACGCCCTGGAACAACGCCTGAACCGCGCCGAGCGCGACGACGCCACCCGCAAGCGCCGGGGCGTCTTCACCGTGATCGTTCTCGTCGGCGCGGCGATCGGCCTGGGCGTCGCCTTGCAGGCCCTGGCCAGCGTTCTGGCGGTCGGCTGGGTTCTGGAACTGCTCCTGGCCGTCGCCCTGCTCGCCCAGCGCGAACTCCACGATCACGTGGCCGCCGTCGCCGACGGGTTGGAGACGGGGGGCATCGACGCCGGCCGCGAGGCGGTCTCCCATATCGTCGGCCGCGATCCGGCCTTGCTTGATCATGCCGGCGTCGGGCGCGGGGCGCTGGAAAGTTTGGCCGAGAATTTCTCCGATGGCGTGGTCGCCCCGGTCTTCTGGTTCGTGCTCTTCGGCCTGCCCGGCCTGCTCGCCTATAAGATGATCAACACCATGGACAGCATGATCGGCCACCGCACCCCGCGGCTGCGCGCCTTCGGCTGGGCGGCGGCGCGGCTGGACGATGGCGTCAATCTGATCCCGGCGCGGCTGTCGGGCCTGCTGCTGATCGCCGCCGCCCTGACCAAGCCCTGGGCCGACGCGCGCGCCGCCTTTGTCGTCATGCTACGCGATGCCGGCAAGCACCGCTCGCCCAATGCCGGCTGGCCGGAAGGGGCGATGGCCGGGGCCCTTGGCCTGCGGCTGTCGGGACCGCGCGTTTATAAGGGCGAGGCGCCGCGCGACGAACCCTATGTCGGCGACGGCCGGGCGGGGGTGACGCCCAAGGACATCCGTCGCGGTCTGGCGCTGTTTCGGAGCGCCTGCCTGATCGAAGGCGCGCTGATCGCCCTGCTGGCCATCGCCCTCGCCGTCTTGCGCTGACCTGCTTTTCAAGCCCGTTCAGGGCGCGGCCAGGGCGAGCAGGCGGTCGAGGGCGACATGGCGTTCCAGGTGATCGGCCAGGGCGTCGAGGGTCGCCTCGACCGTGTCGTCATAGGCGATGCCGGCGGTTCGGCCGGGGCGCAGCCAGCCCAGGAAGGCCCGGCGGAAGGCGTCGCTGGCGAACAGGCCGTGGACATAGGCGCCCAGGACGCGGCCATCGGCCGAGCGGGCGCTGCCGTCGTGCAGCCAGGGGGTACGCGTATCGGGTCCTTGCGTTCGCCCGACATGCATTTCATAGCCCCAGCCCTCGGCCCCCCACAGGTGATCGCGGAAACGCACCGCCGTCAGCGTCTTTTCCCCGCCCATCACGGTGTCGACATCCAGGAAGCCAAGGCCGGGGCGCTCCTCGGCGGGGCCTTCCACCCCTTGCGGATCGGCCACCCGCCGGCCCAGCATTTGATAGCCGGCGCAAAGGCCGAGGATGCGCCCGCCGCGCCGGTGATGGCCCAGCAGATCGCCGTCCCAACCCTGGGCGCGCAGGAAGGCGAGATCGGCAAGGGTGGCCTTCGAGCCGGGCAGGATCACCAGATCGGCATCGCCGGGTAGGGCCTCGCCGGCGCCGATGAAGCGCAGATCGACATCGGGCTCGGCGATCAGCGGATCGAAATCATCGAAATTGGCGATGCGCGACAGCCGGGGCACGACGATGCGCAGCCGTCCGTCCCCGGCCCTTGCCGCCGCCGCCGGCCGCGACTCCAGCGATTGGGCATCCTCGGCCGGCAGGGCGCTGGCGCGCGGGAACCAGGGGATCACCCCCAGCGGCGCCCAGCCCGTATGGCCCTCGATCACCGCCAGGGCCGGTTCGAACAGCCCGACATCGCCGCGAAACTTGTTGATAAGGAAGCCGGCGATCCGCCGCCGCTCGGCCTCGGGCAGCAGCACATGGGTGCCGACAAGGGCGGCGATCACCCCGCCGCGATCGATATCGCCCACGATGACCACCGGCACATCGGCGGCCTCGGCGAATCCCATATTGGCGATATCGCCGGCCCGCAGATTGACCTCGGCGGGGCTGCCCGCCCCTTCGACCAGGACGATATCGGCCGCCGCGCGTAGGCGGGCGAAGCTTTCCAGCACCGTGGGCATCAGCGTGGCGGTCATCGCCCGGTATCGCCCGGCCATCACCGTTCCGGCCACCCGCCCCTGAACAATCAACTGGCTGCCGGTCTCGCTTTGTGGCTTGAGCAGCACCGGGTTCATATCGACGCTGGGGACCAGCCCGCAAGCCCGCGCCTGCAAGGCCTGGGCGCGGCCGATCTCGCCGCCATCGGCGGTGACGGCGGCGTTGTTGCTCATGTTCTGCGCCTTGAAGGGCGCCACCCGCAGACCGCGCCGGGTCAGGGCGCGGGCCAGACCGGAGACCAGCAACGACTTGCCGACATCGGACCCCGTGCCCTGGATCATCAGGGCACGGGCGCGATGATGCGGGGAAGGGCCGGTCGCGCTCACTGTTTGGCGAGCAGGTGCTTCAGATTGGCCGCCAGCGGCGTGGAGACGCGGCGGTCGAACAGAACGTTGCGCACGGTGGTTCCCGCCCCATAAACGGCCATGTTCCAGCTTTGGCGCGGCTCGATCTTGGTGCCTTCCAGCCCGGCGCCGCCGAACAGCCCGACCGACTGCGAGAAGGCGTAGATATCCTCGCCGACATCGGTGGTGGTCGAGGCCTCGGCCCCCGCCCCGACCATGAAGAAGCTGACGCTGGCGGTGGCGCCGCCCTTGAACTGGTCTTCCATCACCGCCTTGAGGCCGGCCTCGGTCATGATCGCCATCACCACCTGATTATCCTGCACGCCGAACTGGAAACCGAAGGATCCGGCGGTCAGGCGATAGAAGGCCGGGTCGGAGAAGCTGCCGTCGCTGGAGCGCACCAGCAGCACGCCATGGCCATAGGCGCCGCCGACGAGAAAACCGGCCTTATAGAAGCTGGGAATGATCAGCACGGCGCGCGAGCGCCTGATCAGGGTTTTAAGCTGGTCCTTGAAACCGGTGGTCGAGGTCATCCGCGTCAGGGTGGCTTCGGCCGACAGAATGGTCGCCCGGGCGTCAGCGGCCGATTCCGAGGCGTCGGGCGCCACCATCCGCGTCTGATCGGTTACCGGCGCCGGCCCTTCGGGCGGCGGCGTATTGACCGCCGGGGTGCCGATCTCGCGCACCGGCATGTCTTCGATCGGCTGGGCCATCCCGCCCGGCGGAGCGGCATAGGACGGCGTGCCCGTCGGGGCGTTATAAGACGGGGTGGTCGGCGTGGCATAGGTGCCGCCCTGGGGGGTCTGGAATTCCTGGCCATAGGCCGGGGCGCTCAACGATTGCGGGGAGCCGCTTTGGGCGAACAGCGGGGCGATCGGGGCGCAGGCGAGAAACCCTGCCGCCGCAAGACAAGCGACCGGTCGCCGGAGCGCCGGAGAGACGGAAGGGAACGAGCGCGGCATGGAGCCTCCAGGATTTTAAGGACGGGGTGGAGCGGGTGCGGGGAGGGTCAGACCATCGCATGGCGGCCCGGCCGAGGGAAAGCCCTTGGCAAAACGAAAAGTCCGAGGGAAAGCCCTGGGCAAAAGGAAAAGCCCGAGGGAAGGTCCATAAGTCTATGGCCGGCGGTCGTGGCGGCATCATGGCGACGACGATATCGGGCCGCAGGGATCAGCGAACCTTGAGGTCAAGGGTCTCGATGCGGGCGCGGGCGGCATCGGCCGCCCCCTCGCGCGGGGCGAGTTCTAGCACCTTCAACCAGTCGGCGCGCGCGCCGTCACGATCGCCGAGGGCAAGGCGAACGTCGCCGCGCTCCAGCCGCGCTTCGGCGTCATTGGGGGCGCGCTTCACCGCCGCCTCGGCATCGGCGCGGGCGGCGGTCAGCCGCCCCTGGCGGCGCTGGGCGCTGGCGCGCAGAACCAAAGCCGTCACCGAAGCGGGCTGAAGGGCCAGCGCCTTGGTCAGATCGGTGGTCGCCTCGTCATCGCGCCCGGCCTGGGCCAGAGTGACGGCGCGGTCGATATAGAGATCGGGCAGAACCGAGGACAGCGCCGGCGCCCCCGATTGGGCGCGTGCCCCGGCAAGCTGAAGCGCCGTGGTCTGATTGGCATAGGCCCGCGACAGATCGCCGACCGCCAGCCAAGCCTGACCGGCCTGGGTCAGCAGATCGACGCGCAGGCCCCGCGCCAGTTTGACATCCTCGGCCAGGGCTTCGAGCCGCCGCGCCGCCTCGCCATATTCCTTGAGGCCGAGCAGGGCGACCGCCTCGCAGTGGCGGGCCGGCACGCCGCCGCCCAGGGCCTTCCATTGCCCGGCCTTTTCAAAAGCCTGATCGGGGCGCGAGCGCGCCAAGGCCATGCAGGCGCAATATTGGCGCTCGGCCGTCGCCCCGGCCCCCTCGGCGGCGTTCCCCGGCCCGGCGGTCAGCCCTCCGGCGAGAAAGGCCAGCGCCAGCATCGCCCCAAGGCGGGCCCGGGGTCGCGCCCCCCGGCCGGTGCGTCGGGGGGACAGGGAAAAATGAAACATTGCGGACGACTTTCATGGCGGTTGTCGGCGGCAACCTCGAACCGCTAAAGTCGCCCGCCGAAGCCCCCCGCGCAAGAGGGGTTATCGCAGAGGTCTTGGCAGAGACTTTGCTTCGGCAGGCGGCACAAGGGGGTTTGGGGGACGTCATGGTTATGTTCAGGGGACATTTGCTGTGTTTCGGGCTGGGCTATTCCGCCTTGCGGTTGGCCCGCGGCCTGTTGCGCGATGGCTGGCGGGTCAGCGGCACCTGCCGGTCCGAGGAGAAGCGCCAAGCGTTGAGCGCCCAGGGGATCACCGCCTTCGTCTTCGACGAGACCACGCCGCTGCCGGCCGAGGCCTGGACCGGGGTCACCCATGTGCTGGTCTCCATCCCGCCGGGGCCCGACGGCGATCCGGTTCTCGCCTTGCACCGCGCCGATCTTCTGGCCCTGCGGCCGGAATGGCTGGGGTATTTCTCAACCACCGGCGTTTACGGCGATACCGGTGGCGCCTGGGTTGACGAGGGCAAGCCGGTGCGACCGACCCAGGAGCGCTCCAAGCGCCGGGTCGCCGCCGAGGAAGACTGGCTTGATCTGTGGCGCGACGAGGATCTGCCCGTTCACCTGTTGCGGCTGGCCGGCATCTATGGCCCCGGCCGCAGCGTTTTCGATCAGCTGCGAGCGGGCACCGCCAAGCGCATTATCCGGCCCGGCCACGCCTTTTCGCGCATCCATGTCGATGATATCGGGCTGATCACCCGGGCCAGCATGGCAGATCCCGACCCCGGCGCCATCTATAATCTGGTCGATGACGAACCGGCTGAACCCTCCGAGGTGATGGACCACGCCTGCGCCCTGCTCGGCATCGATCCGCCGCCGGCCCAAAGCTTTGACGAGGTGGCGCCCGGCCTGTCGCCGATGGCCCTGTCGTTCTGGGCCGACAATCGCAAGGTGTCCAACGAACGTCTGTGGGACGATCTGCGCCTGCGCCTGCTCTACCCGACCTTCCGCCAGGGGCTTGAAGCCATCCTGGCCGAAGAGACCGGCCGGGTTGCCGAAGGCCCGCCGGTCTATAAGGAAGCCTCGGACTGCTAAAGAAAATCCCGAGCGATCTGGACCAGATCGCGACGACGATTTTCTTGACTATCAAGCTCTTAGAGCGGTGCGCGGGGATCAGATTTCACGTATGCCGACGGCTAAAGCTGGGCGAGCAGCGCCTCCAGGGTCCGGCCAAGGCGGTCCAGGTCCTGGGGGCGTGACAGCCGGTGCTCGCCGTCCTTGACCAGGGTGACGCTCACATCGCTCGCCCGCAGGGCTTTTTGCAGGCGCAGCGCGGTTTCCCAGGGCACGCTTTGATCGCCCAGGCCGTGGATCAGCCGCACCGGGCACTCGATGGCCAGGGGAGCGCGCAGCAGCAGGTGGCGCCGGCCATCCTCGATCAGCAGCTTGGTGAACACCGTCGGCCCCTCGTCGCCGCTGCCGGCCTCTTCCACGCGGCCCTCGCGCAGCAGGGTCTCGCGGATCTCGGGCGAGGCTTGATCCCAGATGAGGTCTTCGGTGAAATCGGGGGCGGCGGCCAAGCCGATCAACCCGGCCACCCTGTCGGGGCGGGCGAGGGCGGCCAACAACATCAGCCAGCCGCCCATCGACGAGCCGATCAGCACCTGGGGGCCGCTGGTCAGGGCATCGAGCACGGCGATGGTATCGGCGGCCCAGCGGCCGATCGAACCCTCTTCGAAGGCGCCCGACGATAGCCCGTGGCCGGTCTGATCGAAGCGGAGGAAGGCGCGGCCATGGTTGCGGCACCAGTTTTCAACGAAAAGCGCCTTGCCGCCGTCCATATTCGACATGAACCCGTGAATGAAAACCACCCCGGGGCTCTTGCCGGGCGTGCGGTGATAGGCGATGGTTGCGCCATCTAAGTCCGTGAGTATGCTGGGCGCGCGTTCCGCCAGATCGGTGGACATGGCCTTTTTCCCTGACAGGTTCCGAAATAACAGTGCTCACTCAAAGTAACAGCCTCGGGCGCCCCGACCAACCGGGGACCTCGGAGGGCGCCGCGGATTGGCGTCGCACCGGTATTCCGACCGTGCTTCAAGTCCTTCCCGAACTGGTGACGGGGGGGGTGGAGCGCGGCACGGTGGATATGGCCGCCGCCCTGGTCGCCGCCGGCTGGCGGGCGGTGGTCGCCTCGGCCGGCGGGCCGATGGTGCGCGAACTTGAACGTGTCGGCGCCGATCACATCACCTTGCCGCTCAAGACCAAGAACCCCTTGGCGATCCGGCGCAACGCCCGCACCCTGACCAAGCTGATCGAGCGCGAAGGGGTGTGGCTGGTCCATGCACGCTCGCGCGCCCCGGCGTGGAGCGCCCTGTGGGCGGCGCGGCGGGCGGGGGTGCCCTTCGTCACCACCTTCCATGGCACCTATACCCCCGGCCCCTTCGGCGCCAAACTGGCCTATAACAAGGTCATGACCCAGGGCGACCGGGTGATCGCCATTTCCCATTTCATCGCCGATCACATCCGCGCCACCTATGAGATGGACGACAGCCTGATCCGCGTCGTCCATCGCGGCATCGATATCGATGTCTTCAATCCCGACCGGGTCAGCGCCGAACGGATGATCCGCCTGTGTACGCGCTGGCGGCTGGCCGATGGCGCCCCGGTGGTGATGCTGCCCGGTCGCTTGACCCGCTGGAAGGGCCAGTCGGTGCTGATCGAGGCCCTGGCCCGCCTGAAGCGCCGCGATGTGCGCTGTTTGCTGGTCGGTTCGGATCAGGGGCGCGTGGGCTATCGCGATTCGCTGATCGCCCTGGCCCGCAAGCGCGGCGTCGCCGATCAGGTGCATATCGTCGACGACTGCGACGACATGGCGGCGGCCTATATGGTCACCGATGTCGTGGTCTCGGCCTCGACCGACCCCGAAGCCTTCGGCCGGGTGGTGGCCGAGGGGCAGGCGATGGGCCGGCCGGTGATCGCCCCCGCCCATGGCGCCGCCCCCGAGATCCTAAAGACCGGGGCCACCGGCTGGCTGGTGCCGCCGGGCGATGCCGAGGCCCTGGCCGAGGCCCTGGATCAGGCGCTGTCGATGGACGAGGCCAGTCGGCAATCGGTGGCCGAAGCCGCCATCGATCACGTTCGCCGCTGTTTTTCCAAGCAGTCGATGACCGAACGCACCCTGGCGGTCTATGGGGAATTGCTGTTCGATCTGCCGCCGCTCGATCCGCCGCCCCTGCGAGCGGTGACGGAAGGCCAAGCCGAGGGCGCCGGAGTCGATGATCGGTGGGAGGGGGCATGACGCTCTTTTGGCGATGAGCGCCCGGCGCGCCATCCTGATCATCAAGCTTTCGGCCCTGGGCGATTTCGTCCAGGCCCTGGCCGCCTGCGCCATGATCCGGCGCGCCCATGCCGGTGATACCCTCACCGTGCTGACCACCGCGCCCTACCGGTCGCTGGCCGAGGCCTGCCCCTATTTCGACGAGGTGATGATCGACGAGCGGCCGAAGCTGACCAATCCCTTGGCCGTTCTGCGCTTGGCGCGCCGCCTGCGCGCCCCGCGCTTCGACCGGGTCTATGATTTGCAGACGGCCGATCGCAGCGCCTTTTATTTCCGGCTGATGCGCCGGTGGGATGGGGGGCCGCAATGGTCGGGAATCGCCCCAGGCTGTTCCCACCCCCATGCCAATCCCCACCGCGACTCGATGCACACCCTGGAGCGTCAGGCCGAGCAATTGGATATGGCCGGGATCACCCCGCCAGATCCCCTGCTTCCGCCCGATCTTTCCTGGGTGCCGTCGCCTGATCGGGCGCTTCTTGACGCCCTTCCCGACCGTTTTGCCCTGCTGGTTCCCGGTGGCGCCCCCCATCGGCCGCGCAAGCGCTGGCCGGCGGCGTCCTTTGGCGCCCTGGCCGGGCGCCTGGCGGCCTCCGGGGTCACGCCGGTTCTTCTCGGCACGGCGGCGGAAGCGGCCGAAGCGGCGCAAATCCGCCAATCATGCCCCTTGGCGATCGATCTTCTCAACCGCACCAGCTTGCTTGATATCGCCGGTCTCGGACGGCGGGCGGTCTGCGCCGTGGGCAATGATACCGGCCCGATGCATCTGCTGGCCGCCGCCGGCTGCCCCTCGGTCGTGCTGTTTTCCGACTCGTCGGATCCGGCGCTCTGCGCCCCGCGCGGCCGCGCCGTCACCGTGCTGCGCCGCGATGATCTGGCCCGGCTTCCGGTGGATCAAGTCTGGGAAACCATCGACCAAAGGCTGCTTTAGAGAAAGACCTCGGTGGGAAGTCCACGCCCCGGGATGACGGCCGGGGAGCGCCATGTTATGAGGCGACTGGTACGGAGTCGCAACGGGACGGTGGGAAGAGTGAGCGAGGGGGTCCGGGGAGGACACAAACGGCTGCGCGGCGCGAACCGTCCTTGGCCGGGGGTCAGGCGAACCAGGGCTGCCGATGCCATGGGCGAGCTGATCGATCGCCTGCTCAATGGCGTGCTGATCGTCGATTCGACGCTGCGCCCGCTCTATGCCAATCGTGAATTCCTGCGCCTGCTTGGCCTGCCCGACGCCGACACCTTGCTGCGGCCGGCGGGGCTGGAACGCTTCCTGCCCGAGGACAACCGCCAAGTCCTGCTCGACATGACCCATCGGCTGTTCTCCCATCAAAGCCAGCGCGCTTCGCAGCGCCTTGAGGTGGTGCGCGCCGACAACGCCACCCTGTGGCTTGATTTCAGCGCCGCCCTTGGCCGTTGGGCGGAGCGCGACGTGGTGCAGATCGCCGTTGTGGACGCCACCGAGCGGGTAACCCACGAAAGCGAGTTGGAGTTCAACCGGGCGCAATTGGAAAATCAGGCCGTTGAGCTGGTGGCCCTGGCCGAGGATCTGAACGCCGAACGCGAACAGCTTGAAACAGCGCGCCTGGACGCCGACGAGGGCCGGCGCTTCTTGCAGACGCTGATCGCCACCATTCCCAATCCGTTTTTCCACCAGGACCTCGAGGGCAGGATTCGCGGCTGCAACGCCGCTTTCGCCGCCCTTCACGGCCGCGACCATCGCACCGACATGTTCGGCCTGACGGTTGCCGATCTAACCGACGCGGCCTTCTCCAGCCGCACCGAACGGCTCGACGCGGAGCTTATGGCCAAGGGTGGGAACGTTTCCTATGAAGCGGTCTTCGCCGATGCCGAGGGCCGGGCGCGGACGATGATCTACAACAAGGCCGTGCTGACCGACGCCGCCGGCCAAGCCGTCGGGCTGGTGGCGGTCATCACCGACATCACCGAGCAAAAGCGCATGGAAGAGGCGCTGCGCCGACTGGCCACCACCGATCCCTTGACCGGAGCGCTCAATCGCCGGGCCTTCATGGAGGCGGCGCGGCGCGATCTCGCCCTCGCCCAGCGCCATGGCGAACCGGTGACCGTGGCCCTGGCCGACATCGACCACTTCAAGCGGGTCAACGACCAGCATGGCCATGCCACCGGCGACGAGGCGCTCAAAACCTTTGTCGCCACCGTCCACGGCGCGCTGCGCGCCTCCGATGTCCTGGGACGGATGGGCGGCGAGGAATTCGCCCTGATCCTGCCCCATACCGCCCTGGCTTCGGCGATGCTTCTGGCCGACCGTCTGCGCCAGACCCTGGCCAACTTGCGGGTTCCCTGCCCGTCGGGCGAGGTTGAATTCACCGTCAGCATCGGCTTGGCCGAACTGGGGACCCACGGCACCACCATCGATACGCTGCTGCAGGCGGCCGACGAAGCCCTGTATCGGGCCAAATCCGCCGGCCGCAACCGGGTGATCGCCGCCTAGCGGGATCCGCTGGCTTTATCGCCGCTTAGCGGGATTCGCAGGCTTTATCACCGCCTAGCGGGATTCGCAGGCTTTATCACCGCCTAGCGGGACCCGCAGGCTTTATCAATGGTGCCGAGGGCGGCGGTGATGCCACGCAGGGAATAGGTATCGCGCGTCGCCGTGCCCTTTGACGAGGTGCCCTTGACCACCATCGAGGTGCCGCGCTTCATCGCCGCGACGATCTTCTTGTCCATCTCGTCGCTGGCCCAGGCGGTTTCGCCCTCGGTGAAAAGCTGGAACCCGGTCTTATCGATTTCCAGATCAACCGATGACCCGGATTTATAGGGATAGCCGGCGTAAATGGTGACAACGCCGAATTGTCCGCGGGCCGGACGATGGGTGATCAGCGCGTAGATATCGCCGCGCGCGGTGTAATTGCCCTCGTCCTTCTTGGGCTGAGAGGCGACGTAGCACACTTTCTGGCCGTTTTCAGTCATCGTATAGGCCGTCCAATCCTGGGACGTGCCAAGGGTGTTTACCTGCTGGGCCAGGGCGGGGGCGGTGGTGCCAAGGGTGAGGAACCCCATCAGAAGCCCGAGACGGACTGTTTTGCGTGCCAACATGGCGTGCCTGTTCTCCACTGTTATGTCCGGGAGGTCGCGGACGTGACCGAGCCCGCAGCCTGGGCCAGGACTATGTTCAGGATATGGCTGAGGCGCCATGCAAACAGGCGAGAGGGCCCGCGTCAACCCGTGGTTAATCTTTTTCACGGGCCTCCGCCACCTCGTTCAGCGGCGGCGCCGCCCGCCAGCGCTCCAGATGGGCCGCCCCCGAGGCCCGGAAAAACGGTCCGCCATGCACCGGGGTATCCAGGGCCTCGGTCGGTCCGCCCGACCGAACCGGGCGCGGGGCGAAGCGTCCCACGGTGATCAGCCGGTCATAAAGAACGATCGCCCCGGCCATACCGAGATTGATCGAGAAGCGCATGGGAATTTTAACCACATGGTCGCAGCGCGCCAGCATCGCCGGCGACAGGCCGTGGCGTTCGGCGCCCAGCACATAGGCGGCGCAGGACGGATGGCGGAAACTGGGCAGGTCGATCGACTCGGGCACGATCTCCAGCCCGACCAGTTTGCAGCCCTTGGGCAGCATCATGTCGTCGACCTCGCCGAAGCGATAGAACGGCAAGGAGGCCAGGGCGTCGGAGGTGTCGACCTTCGCCCCCTCCTCCTGGCGGTAATTGGCCGCGACGGTGAAGACGAAGCTGGCGCCGAAGGCATGGGCGGTGCGAAAGACATTGCCGACGTTATAGGGCTTGCTTACCCCTTCGACGCCAAGTCCAAAATAGCCGCGAAGCGCGGTGGTCATCGTTAAAGTCCCCGATTGAAGAAGCCGAACAGCGGGTTGCGGCGCGCGCGGGTTATCCGCATCATGGAAGGACAGGGGGAGCCCCGTCCGGGCGTTTCTCGATCCTTACTTAACGGAGACCGCCGATGCGCGCCATGGTCTGCGATGCTTTCGGACCGCCCGACGTCTTGCGGGTGGCGGATCTGCCCGATCCGCCGCTGCCGCCCGATGGCGTGCGCATCCGGGTTCGCGCCGCCGGGATCAATTTCGCCGATGGGCTTTTCATCGCCGGACAGTATCAGATCCGTCCCCGTCCGCCGTTCATTCCCGGGTTCGAGGTCGCCGGGGATATCCTGGAGGTCGGCCCCGAGGTGCTTGACCTGCGGCCGGGACAACGGGTGATGGCCATCCTTGATCAGGGCGGCTATGCCGATCAGGTGGTGGCGCCGGCCCGCGACGTCCACGCCTTGACCGACCGCATGGACCTTTTGGCCGCCGGCGGCTTTCCCATCGCCTATGGCACCTCGCATTTCGGTCTGACCGACCGCTGCCGGCTGCGGCCGGGCGAAATCGTCCTGATCCACGGCGCGGCCGGCGGCGTTGGGCTGACGGCGGTGGAATGCGCCAAGGCTTTGGGGGCGACGGTGATCGCCACCGCCGGCGGCGCCGATCGCCTGGAGATCGCCCGCCAGCACGGCGCCGATTACGGCATCGATCATCGGAACGAGAACATCAAGGCCCGGGTGCGCGAACTGACCGGTGGGCGCGGCGTCGATGTCGTCTATGATCCGGTGGGCGGCGATGTCTTCGACGCCTCGCTGCGCTGCACGGCGCCCGACGGTCGCATCCTGGTGGTCGGTTTCGCCAGCGGCGCCATTCCGACGCCCCCGGCCAATCTGTTGCTGGTCAAGAACATCACGGTCATCGGCTTCAATTGGGGCGGCTATCGCCAGATCGCCGAGCAGCGGGTTCGCGAATCGATGGAAGACGTGGTGTCGTGGTGGGATCGCGGGCTGGTCACCCCCCATGTCGGGGCGCGCTTCGCGCTGTCCCAGGCCGCCGAGGCCCTGGCCGCCCTCCGGGAGCGCAAGATCATCGGCAAGGCCGTGCTGATCCCCGATTGACCGCCGGTGTTATCGGCCACCGCCCCGGGGGGATAGGCTTGTGGTAAGCGAGCCCGCCCCCGGCGCGGCGGCGCCGGGGCGGCGCAGGATCAACAGATTGCCCGCCAGCACCAGCGCCAGCCCGGCCGCTCCGGCCGCGCTCCACCGATAGCCCTCAAACGCCGTCGACAGCCCCAGGGCGACCACCGGATAGACCACCGCGCAATAAGAGGCGCGATCGGCGCCGATCCGTCCAAGCAGGGTCAGATAGCAGCCAAAGGCGATGACCGAGCCGAAGACCGCCAGATAGAGCAGCGACCCCAGGTAAGGCAGCGACAGATCAATGAGGAAGGCCTTGCCCGAGAGCGCGGCGAACAGCGCCATCGCCAGCGCGCCATAACCCATGCCCAGGCCGGAGCCGGCGAGCACGCCGATGCCGGTACGCTGGTTGCGGCCCGCAAGCAAATTCCCCAGCGAAGCGAAGGCGGTGCCGATCAGGCAGAAGACAAAGCCGCGCAAGGCTTCGTCGCCCAAGGACAGATGGGAGAATTCCGGCGAGAAGACCAGGGTGATCCCCACCAGCCCCAGGCCGGCCCCGGCGGCCACCCGGGGGCGGATCGGCTGGCCGAAGAACGCCGCGCCGAGCACGATGTTCATCGCCACGATGGTCGAACAGGCAACGGCGACCAGTCCGCTTCGCAGCAGGCCGGTGGCCGTATAGATCAGCAGATAATTGGCGCAAAACAGGCTGATGCCCTGAAGGGCGAGCCAAGCGTGATCGCGCAGGGAAAAGCGCAAGGACTGCCCGCGCGCCAGCGCCCAGGCAACCATGATCAGAGAGGCCAAGCCGAATCGCCAGACCAGCGACACCGCCGGATCGACCACGCCAAGCTGGAAAACGATGCCCAGCCACGTGGTTCCCCAGATAAGGATGGTGGCGAGGTAAAGAAGCAGATTGCCCAGAATGGAACGCCTTACCGAAACAGGCCCGGGGCCAAGCCGAAGAACGGGCCTTGTCGGGGCGAACGGCGGCTTGTCCCAAGCCGTTCGCCCATCTGTTTTTTAGCCGCGCGTGGTGCGGTAATCGTCTTCGATGCCATAGCCGATATCGGCCAGCATACGGTCGTCGAGGCCGCCAAGCAGGGCGGCGGTTTCATGACGCTCGCGGCGATCGGCAAGGCGGTCGAACTGGCGGACCAGCCACCATTCCGCCTGACTGAACAGCGATCCGGACCAGACACTCTGATAAGCAGAGTTGGGGGCAAACATGTGTTCTCTCCTCGTGGGGGAAAGGTCTCGAGGACCATTTGTTGACCGGATACTGCGCTTTTCCCCTTGACTCGACAAACGAGTAATTCTCCCATAGTGCATGAGAAAAAGTAATCTGAAGGAAGGTGGGCCATGCCCCGGGATCTGCCGCCGCTCAACGCCTTGCGCGCCTTCACCGCGGCGGCCAAACGGCTGTCGTTCACCCAGGCGGCCGAGGATCTGGGGGTCACCCAGGCCGCCGTCAGCCATCAGATCCGCGGGTTGGAAGATTGGCTGGGCGTGGCGCTTTTCCGCCGCCGCAACAAGCAGGTGGTGATGACCGAGGCCGGTCAGGTCTATGCCCTGGCCATCGGTCAGGCCCTTGATGAAATCGCCGAGGCGACGGCGGCGCTGGTGCGCAATGATCCGCGTGCCGGCATGCTGACGATCTCGACCATGCCGAGCTTCGCCATCAAATGGCTGGTCCAGCGCCTGGGCGGCTTCATCAACGCCAATCCCGATATCGAGGTCCGGCTGCACACCACCCGCGAGTTGGTCAATTTCGCCACCGAGGGCATCGATGTCGCCATCCGCATGACCCGCGAGGTCGGCGACGATCTCCATGCCGATCTGTTGCTGGAAGAGGAACTGTTTCCGGTGTGCAGCCCGGCGCTGATGCGCGGCATCCGGCCGCTGCGCCAGCCCTCCGACCTCAGCCAGCACCTGTTGCTCCAGGACGTGGGGATTTCCTGGGTCTCCTGGCTCGACCCCGCCGGAGCCCTCGACGTGCGGCCGGCCCGGGGCCCGGGCTATCTCGATTCGGCCCTGGCCATCCAGGCCTGCATCGAAAGCCAGGGGGTGATGCTGGGGCGCACGGTGATGGTTGAAGACGACCTCAAGGCCGGGCGGCTGGTCGAACCCTTCACCCTGCGCGTGCCCAGCCCGATGAAATACTGGCTGGTCTGCCCCCCCGGCCACCTCGCCCGCCCCGGTGTGCGGGCCTTCCGCGAATGGATCCTGGCCGAAGCCAGCAAATGGACCAAGGCCCGTTCCAGCGCCCACGGCGTGGAAGATTAAAACTCCACCCCCGGCTGGGGGCCGATGCCGGCGCGGAAGGGGTGTTTGATCATCTTCATCTCGGTCACCAGATCGGCGGCCTCGATCAGCGCCTCGGGAGCGTTGCGCCCGGTCAGCACCGCGTGCTGGCCGGCGGGGCGGGCGGTGACGGCGTCGATCACCTCGGCGACCTCCAGATAGCCATAGCGCAGCACGATATTGATCTCGTCGAGCACCACCATATGCAGGGTCGGGTCGGCGAGGAAGCCCTTGGCGACCTCCCAGGCCTTGCGGGCGCTGGCGATATCGCGCTCGCGGTCCTGGGTTTCCCAGGTGAAGCCCTCGCCCATGGCGCGGATGGTGACCAGATCGGGGAAGCCTTCCAGAAAATCGCGCTCGGCGGTGGTCTTGGCGCCTTTGACGAACTGGACGATGGCGACGGGAAAGCCGTGGCCGATGCAGCGCAGGACCATGCCGAAGGCGGCGGTCGATTTGCCCTTGCCGGTGCCGGTATGAACGACCAGCAATCCCTTGGCGGTCGCCTTGCTCGCCAGCATGCGGTCGCGGACGACCTTCTTCTTGGCCATGCGCTCGCGGTGGCGGGCATCGTCGCTCTCGGCGGCATCGAAGGGCGGGTCGGCAAGCGGGATCTGATCGTCGGACATCGGCAGCCTTTCCAGAGAAGGATCGGTAATATCCTAGCTGGGCTCTTGGCCTTCGGCCAGGGCCGCTAGCACCGCGCCCATGTCATTGCGCCGACTGCGCCACAGCCCGCGATCGAGGGCCTCGCGCAGGCGCCGGGCCATCTCGGCCAGGGCGTCGGGATTGACGGCGCGCAGGAACCCCCGCACCTCGGGATCAAGCAGATAGGCCTCGGCGACCAGATCGAACTGGTGGTCCTTGACCACGCGGGCGGTGGCGGCGAAGGCGAACAGGTAATCGACCGTCGCCGCCATTTCGAAGGCGCCCTTATAGCCATGGCGCATGGCGCCGCGGATCCATTTGGGATTGACCACCCGGGCGCGGACGACGCGGGCGATCTCCTCGGTCAGGGTGCGGATGCGCGGGCTGTCGGTGCGCGAGGTGTCGCCGTGATAGATCGCCGGCTGGTTGCCCGACAGCACCCGCACCGCCGCCGCCGCGCCGCCTTCGAACTGGTAATAATCATCGGAATCGAGCAGGTCGTGCTCGCGGTTGTCCTGGTTCTGCACCACCGCCTCGGCGGCGGCCAAGCGGCGCTGGAACTGGCCATGGGCGGCGTCGCCGGCGGCGCCGTCACCATAGGCGTAGCCGCCCCAGGCGATATAGGCGCGCGCCAGATCCGCATCGGTTTCCCAGCCGCGTTCGTCGATCAGCGCCTGCAGCCCGGCGCCATAGGCCCCCGGCCGGGCGCCAAACACCCGATGGCCGGCGCGGCGCCGGGCTAAGGCGGGCTCGATCCCTGAGCGCACCATCTGCTGGGTCTCTTCGCGCACCCGTTGGGCCAAGGGATTGAGATCGGCGGGCTCGTCATCCTGGGCGGCGACGGCGCGGGCGGCCGAATCGACCAGATCGACCAGACCGGGAAAGGCGTCGCGGAAAAAGCCGCTGATGCGCAAGGTGACATCGACGCGCGGGCGGTCAAGCACCGATAGCGGCATGATTTCAAAGCCGGTGACCCGGCGCGTCATCGGATCCCAGGTGGTCTGCACCCCCATCAGGGCCAGGGTCTGGGCGATGTCATCGCCGCCGGTGCGCATGGTCGAGGTGCCCCAGGCGGTCAGCACCAGCGAGCGCGGCCAATCGCCGTGATCTTGCAAATGACGCTCGAGCAGCAGATTGGCCGCCTTCCAGCCCAGCGTCCAAGCCGCCGGAGTCGGCACCGTGCGGTTGTCGACCGAATAGAAATTGCGCCCCGTCGGCAGCACATCGGGGCGGCCGCGCGACGGCGCCCCCGAGGGGCCGGGGTCAACGAAGCGGCCATCCAGACCGCTGAGCAAGCCGGCGATCTCGGCCGGGCCGCAGGCGTCGACCGCCGGGCCCAGGGTGGTAAACACCGTATCAAGCACGGCGGCGGTGCGTGGCCACGCCGGATCGGCCGGACGGGCGCCGCTGACCAGGGCGCTGGCCAGATATTCCAGCCGCTCCACCGTATCGCCGGCGGTGCGCCAGGGATCCTCGACCTGATCGGCCAGGGCGTCGGGGCGCGGTCCCTGCCAGGGCTCGGCCAGGGTGGCGGCCAAGGGATCGAAGGCGCCAAGCCCGAGATCGCGGGCCAGGGCCCGGGTCAGGCTTTCGTTGGCAGCCCCGGCGCCGCGCGGACCGCGGGCCAGGGCGACCAGCAGATCGGTGCGCAGGCGGCCGACCGGCGAGTCGCCAAAAACATGCAATCCGTCGCGGATCTGCATTTCCTTGAGATCGCACAGGTGGTTATCAAGGGCGCTCAGCGCATCCTCGTCGTTGATGCCCTTGCCCAGACCAAGATCGGCAAGCAGCCCGGCGTTTTCCGCCAGATCAAGGATGGCGCGCTTGAGCACGCCCAGGCGCCGGGGATCGATGCTGGCGGCCTCGTAGAACTCATCGACAAGGCGTTCAAGGTCGCGCAGCACGCCATAGGTTTCCGCCCGGGTCAGCGGCGGCGTCAGGTGATCGATGATAACGGCCTGCGAGCGCCGCTTGGCCTGGGTGCCTTCGCCCGGATCATTGACGATGAAGGGATAGAGATGGGGCAAGGGCCCGAGGGCGGCTTCGGGGAAGCAGTCCTGCGACAGGGCCACCGCCTTGCCGGGCAGCCATTCCAGATTGCCGTGCTTGCCCATATGGACGATGGCATGGACATCGAAACTGGCGCGCAGCCAGGCATGGAAGGCCAGATAGCCGTGGGGCGGCGGCAGCGCCGGATCGTGATAGCTGGCGACCGGATCAAGGTTATAGCCGCGCGCCGGCTGGATGCCGACCACCACCCGCCCCATCACCGCCAGCGGCAAAACGAAGCCGCCGCGCCCGGCGACATAGAAGGGATCCTCCTCGGGACGGCCCCAGCGCTCGGTGACCTTGTGGCCGGCCTGTCCGGGAAGGGCGGCGAGAAAGGCCTGATAGGCAGCCAAAGGCAGCAGGACTCCCCCTCCGCTGCGGCCGGCGCTGCCCAGGGCATTGGTCGGTCCCTGGCGCAGCAGCCGCTCCATCAGCCCCGCGCCATCGCCCGGAGCGCCTTCGACCCCATAGCCGGCGGCCTCCAGGGCGCGCAGCACCCGCACGGTGGCCGCTGGGGTATCAAGGCCCACCCCATTGCCGACCCGTCCGTCGCGATTGGGATAATTGGCCAGGATCAGGGCAACCCGCCGCTCGCCCGGTGCCGTGGCGCGCAGCCGCGCCCAATTGGCGGCCAGGGCGGCGACGAAATCGACGCGGTCGGCGACCGGACGATGGCGGGTGAGGGTGGTTTGCAGCGCCTCGTCGCGCTCGTCCAGGGCCTTGAAGGAAATCGCCCGCGACAGGATCCGGCCATCGACCTCGGGCAGGGCGACGTTCATGGCGATATCGCGGGCGATCAGCCCGTTGGCGAGCTGGCGCCAGCCGATCTCGTCGCTGGCGGCCAAGATCGCCTGCAGCACCGGGGCATCGGGTCCGGCCAGCGGCGAGACGCGCGGCGCCCCGGGGGCCGAGACGGCGAAGCCGGTGAAATTGATGATCACGGCCGGGCTCTGGCGCAGCAGCACGGTTTCCACGGTCGCCGCCGCCAGCGGATCTTTCAAGCTGGTGCAATAGAGCGCGACCACCCGCAGCCCGCGCGCCTCCAGCGCCGCCCGCAGCGCGGTGATCGGCGCCAGATCCCCCGCCTGAACCAGGGCGCGGTAAAAAACCAGGGCGACCCCGCTCCGCCCATCGGCGGCATCGGGCTCGTCGCCCAGAAGGCCGGCCACCGGCAAGGGAACCGGGTCGCGCCAGGGGGTGGGGCGGCCGATCAACTCGGCGCAGCAGCGCAGGAACTGCCCGGCGTTGTCGATGCCGCCTTCCACCCAATAGCGCCACAGGCGGTGCAGGGTCTCGCGCGGCAGGGTCGACAGCCGGGCCAGTTCGACATCGGGATTGGCATCGCCGGGCAGCAGGGCCAGGGTCAGCCCGCGCGTGCGCGCCAGATCGGCCAGACTATCGACACCATGGGGCCAATAGCCGCGGCCGCCAAGCAGCCGCACCACCACCAGCTTGGCCCGCGAGGCCAGATCGTCGATCCACAGATCGACGCTCATCGGATGACCAAGGCGGGTGAGATTGGCCGCGCGCAGGCTTGGCGCCTCCGCCCAGGCCGCGCGGGCGGCGGCGAGGCAGGCTATCTCCGTGTCGGCGGCGGAAAGGAACAGGATATCGGCGGGATCCTGCCCCAGGTCCACCGCATCCGAGCCATCGGAAACCCGACCGGGCTGTGCGGCGAGAAGGTGCATGGCCTACCCTCGGCGTTTCCGGTGGCGCTGTCCAGAGGGGGACGGCGGACGTGGGGCCGGCGGGGCCTTGCGGAGGGGCTCCGCCCGGCCCCGGCTCCTCAATCGTCGCTCATGCGCAAGGCGTTGATGAAGGCGGATTGGGGAATTTCCACCTTGCCGAACTGGCGCATCTTCTTCTTGCCCTCTTTCTGCTTCTCCAGCAGCTTTTTCTTGCGGGTGATGTCGCCGCCATAACACTTGGCGGTGACGTCCTTGCGCATGGCGGCGATGGTCTCGCGGGCGATGACCCGGCCGCCGATGGCCGCCTGGATCGGCACCTTGAACAGGTGACGGGGGATCAGGTCCTTGAGACGGCCGCAGATCTGGCGCCCGCGGAAATCGGCCTGGGTGCGGTGGGCGATGAAGGCCAGGGCGTCGACCGGCTCGTTGTTGACCAGGATCGACACCTTGACCAGATCGCTTTCGGCATAATCGGCCACCTCGTAATCGAAGCTGGCATAGCCCCGGCTGATCGATTTCAGCCGGTCATAGAAATCAAAGACGATCTCGTTGAGCGGCAGCTTGTAAACGGCCATCGCCCGCGACCCGGCATAGGTCAGATCCATCTGGATGCCGCGCCGCTCGGTGCACAGGGCCAGGATCTGGCCCAGATATTCATCGGGCACCATGATCGTCGCCTTGACCCAGGGCTCCTCGACGAAATCCAGGCGCACCGGATCGGGCATATCGGCGGGATTGTGCAGTTCCAGCAAGGTGCCGTCGGTCATATGCATGCGATAGACGACGCTGGGCGCGGTGGTGATCAGATCAAGGCCGAATTCGCGTTCCAGCCGCTCCTGGATGATCTCCATATGGAGCAGCCCCAGGAACCCGCAGCGGAAGCCGAAGCCAAGGGCGGCGCTGCTTTCGGCCTGGAACTCGAAACTGCTGTCATTGAGGCGCAATTTGGCCAGGCTTTCGCGCAGCACCTCGAAATCGCTGCTGTCGACGGGGAACAGGCCGCACCACACCACCGGAATCGACGCCTTGAAGCCGGGCAGGGCCTCGGCGGCGGGGGCCCGGTCATCGGTGATGGTGTCGCCGATCTGGCAGTCGGCCACGCTTTTGATGCCGGCCATGACGAAGCCCATTTCGCCGGCTGACAGCGAGTCGGTTTCCAGCATCTTCGGGGTGAAAACGCCGACCTTGTCGATGGGATGGACGGCCCCGGTGGCCATCATCAGCATCTTCATGCCCTTGCGCAGCACGCCGTGGCGCACGCGCACCAGGATGACGACGCCCAGATAGGAATCGTACCACGAATCAACCAGAAGTGCCTGGGTCGGGGCGTCGACATCGCCGGTCGGCGGCGGCAGGCGCAACACCAGGGCTTCCAGCACCTGATCGATATTGAGGCCGGTCTTGGCCGAAATGCCGACGGCGTCCGAGGTATCAAGACCGATCACGTCCTCGATCTGCTGCTTGATCCGCTCGGGTTCGGCGGCGGGCAGGTCGATCTTGTTCAGAACCGGGATGATCTCGTGGCCGGCGTCGATCGCCTGATAGACATTGGCCAGGGTCTGGGCCTCGACCCCCTGGCTGGCGTCGACGACCAGCAGCGAGCCTTCGCAGGCCGCGAGCGAGCGCGAAACCTCATAGGCGAAGTCGACATGGCCCGGCGTGTCCATCAGATTGAGCTGATAGGTGCGGCCATCGCTTTTGGCGGTGTAATGCAGGCGCACGGTCTGCGCCTTGATGGTGATGCCGCGTTCGCGCTCCAGATCCATCGAATCGAGGAGCTGCTCCTTCATGTCGCGCGCCTCGACTCCGCCACAGGTCTGGATCAGACGGTCGGCAAGGGTGGATTTGCCGTGGTCGATGTGCGCGATGATCGCGAAATTGCGGATGTGGGACAGATCGCTCATCTCTCGCCTGGGGCTGGAACGGCGCGGCAGGCGCCCGGAAGGGCGAGACCATAGGGCCAAACCGCCCCCGGTTCAACAGAACCAAAAAGCCGGTGTCGCCGAGGCCTCTCCCAACCCGCGTCGAAGAACTTGGCCTCGGGTGGGTGGCGCGCTTGACTGGAAAGCTTATACTTCCGAAAACATCGAGCCAATCAGGTCGTCAAGGCCAGCGGTTCCCTCCCGCCGTTCGGGAAGGATCGGACCCGGGGATAACACCGAAATGAGTGACAACGGCGAACCAAAGCCGGAAGAAGACGGCGCTCCAAGCCAGCCGATCGATGCCGAGGCGTTGCTTAAGATGGCCCGCGAAAAGACGGTCAGCAGCCGCAACCGTCTCGCCGAGGCGATGGTCGACCTTTTTTCGGCCCGGGGCCGGGTGCTGACCGAGCGCGAGCGGACGCTGATGGTCGATATCCTCAAGCGGGTTTTGCGCGAGATCGAGCATTCGGTCCGCAAACGGATCAGCAGCGAGCTGGCCGAACGCACCGACGCGCCCCACGCGCTGATCAGCTTCCTGGCCAATGAAGATATCGATATCTCGTTTCCCATTCTCAGCCAAAGCCGGGTTCTTCAGGATGCCGATCTGATCGAGGTCATCCGCAACCGCACCTTCGAGCATCAATTGGCCATCGCCGTGCGCTTCGAGGTCAGCCCCCAGGTTTCCGCCGCCCTGGTGCAAAGCGGCGACGCCACCGTCATCACCGAACTTTTGCGCAACCCCGACGCCCGCATTTCGGCGGCGACCATGGATTATCTGGTCGAGCAATCGCGCCGGGTCGACACCTTTCAGGAGCCGATCCTGCGCCGGCGCGATCTGCCGCCCGATGTGGCCAAGCGCATGTTCATGTGGGTCTCGGCCGCCTTGCGCAAATATATCGTCACCCAGTTCGATCTCGACCCCGACAGCGTCGATGATCTTCTGGAAAAAGCCGCCCATGACGGCATCGAGACCACGCTCGATGAACGCGGCCCCCAACCCGCCGCCGTTCTGGCCGATACGCTGTTCCGCAAGGGCGATATCAATGTCGAACTGCTGATCAGCAGTCTGCACGACGGCGAGGTCGCCCTGTTCATCGAACTTTTCGCCCGGATGAGCGGCATGCGTCCGGCCCTGGTCCAGCGCATGTTGTTCGAGCCGGGCGGCGAAGGGCTGGCGATCGCCTGCAAGGCCCTGGATTTCGCGCGCGAGGATTTCTCGGTGCTGTTCTTGCTGTCGCGTCAGGCCCGGCCGACCGGGGTCAGCAGCCTGCGCGAGACTCACGTCCAGGTGATGGAGATCTTCGATCGCATCGCCCTTGAGGATGCCCGGCGCGTGCTTCGTCGCTGGCAGCGCGACCAGGATTATCTCAAGGCCCTGCTGTCGCTTGAAAGCGAGGCCAGCGCCCCCACCCTGGTCTTCGGCCGCCCGGCCTCTTCCCGTCCTTTTCGGCGGCAACCCAAGGAAAGCTAGGCGATGAGCGGCGAGCCCGTCGGTCTGGCCCTGCAACGTCTCTACGACTTGACCCGTCTGGTTTCCGACTGGATCTGGGAGACCGATTCCGCCGGCCTTCTGACCTACGCTTCCGACCGGGTTTTTGAAATCCTCGGATATCCGGCCCGGGCCCTGATCGGCCACCCCTTCGCCGAACTTGCGGCCTCGGGCGACCCGCCGTTCTTCAAAAGCGATCCGCGGCCCTTCCGCGAGCAGCGCTTCGAGGCCCGCCACAGCGACGGCTCGCCGCGCGTTCTGCTGATCAGCGCCGTTCCGCTGTTCGATGCGCAAAGCGGCGACCGCCAGGGCTGGCGCGGCGCGGCCAAGGATATCACCCAAAGCGAGCGGGCCGACGCCGAGATGGACCGCCAGCGCCGTTTCCAGCAGACCCTGCTTGACGCCATCCCCCTGCCGGTTTTCCTGAAAGACCGCGAGGACCGCTATCAGGGCTGCAATCTGGCTTTCGAAACCGCCTCGGGCCGCAGCCGCGCCGAAATCCTCGGTCAGCGGATGGAGCAGGTTCTGCGCAGCGAGAATTACGACCGCCACCGCGCCGAAGAGGCCCTTGTGCTGCGCGAGGGGCGGACGCGGGTGTGGGAGGCGATGGAACACGACGTCTCGGGGCGCCACAAGCTGATCTCGATCACCGCCTCGCCCTATCGCGAACCGGGCGATCCCACGGTGCGCGGCTTGATCGGCGTCGTCTCCGATATCACCCGGCGCCAGCGCGCCGAGGACGCTTTGCGGGCCTCGGTGGTCGAATTGACCGCCTCGAACCGCGAGCTGCAGCATTTCGCCGAGATCGCCGCCCATGACCTTCAAGAACCGGTGCGCGCCGTGGTCAGCCATTGTCAGCTTCTTGAACGCCATCTGGGCGACGCCCTGGACGGGCCGGCCCGCGACCATATGATCTTCGCCATCACCGGCGCCCGGCGGATGCGCGATCTTATCCAGGATCTGTTGATCTATGCCCGGGCCGGTCGCGATGGCCAGTTCCACGAGGTCGTCGACACCGCCGATCTGGCGCGCGAGGTCGTTTCCGCCCTGGCCGACGAGATCGCCGCCAGCGGCGCGACCATCCGCATCGACCCGCTTCCCAGCGTTCTCGGGCGGCGGCGCGATTTGTTCGACGTGATGGTCAACCTGTTTGACAACGCCTTGAAGTTCCGCCGCCCCGATGTCGTTCCCGAGGTCACCCTGAAGGCCGCCGAAACCCTGGATGCCTCGGGTCTGTGGTGCTTCACCCTGAGCGATAATGGCATCGGCCTCGACCCCGTCCACGGTGCCCAGATCTTCGCCCTGTTCCGCCGGCTCCATGGCGCCGACCGCTATCCGGGCACCGGGGTTGGGCTGGCGATCTGTCGGCGAATCGTTGAACAGCACGGCGGCACCATCTTCGTCGAAAGCGCCCCCGGGGTCGGCACGCGCTTCCATTTCACCCTTCCCGCCGCCCCCTCCGAGGAGCCGGATCGGCTGGTCGGCCGAGGAACCCGCTCCGCGCCCCGACCTGTTATCGACGGGGGCGGGTGAAAAAGCCGTCACCCGCCACTGGAAATTCACCATCGCGTCGGTGTAGCGTGCCGCCATGAAACAGTCTTTCGCCTTTTCCCGACTCGGGTTGGCCCTTCCTCCCGTCGAACCCGGCTGGGTGTGGCTGGTTGGCGCCGGTCCGGGCGATCCCGGCCTGCTGACCGTGCTGGCCGCCCATGCCCTGGCCGAGGCCGATGTGGTGGTCCACGACGCCCTGATCGACGGCCGGGTCCTTGGCTTGGCGCGCGAGGAGGCCGTGTTGATCCCGGCGGGCAAACGCGGCGGCCGCCCCTCGCATAGCCAGCCCGATATTTCGGCCCGGCTGGTCGATCTGGCACGGGCCGGCAAGCGGGTCGTCCGTCTCAAGGGCGGAGATCCCTTTGTCTTCGGGCGCGGCGCCGAGGAGGCGCGGACCCTGGTCGCCGCCGGCGTGCCCTTTCGCATCGTCCCCGGGGTGACGGCCGGGGTGGGCGGGCTGGCCTATGCCGGCATTCCCGCCACCACCCGCGACACCAATGCCACCGTGACCTTCGTCACCGGCCATGCGGCGACCGGCGAGGTTCCCGATACCTTCGATTGGGAAGCCCTGGCCCGCTTGCCGGTGCTGGTTTTCTACATGGCGCTCAAAACCCTTGATGTGATCGCCGCCCGGCTGATGGAGCATGGCCGGTCGGGCGAAACGCCGGTCGCCTTCGTCTCCGACGCCACCACCGCCGCCCAAAGGGTCCATATCACCACCCTGGCCCAGGCGGTGACGGAGCGCGATCGCCTGGGCATCGCGCCGCCGGCCCTGGTGGTTCTGGGCGATGTGGTGCCGCTGGCCCGCGATCTGGCCTGGTGGAGCCCGCCCAAGCAGGGGTGCGGTGGCGAGGTCTGGCCCGATCCCATGCAATCGATTCCCGGATCGGCGACCCCGCTGATTGGCGATTAGAGCGAAAAGGCGCGCCCCATGGACCAGCAGGCCGTTCTTCTGGCCATCCTCGAGTCCGGGATCGCCCATTGTCAGGCCGTCGTCGTCTCCGAGGGCGGGATTCTGTCGGCCCTGTTCCTGGCCGGGTTGACCGGCAGCCTGCTGCACTGCACGGGGATGTGCGGTCCCTTCGTGCTCTCGCAGGTGAACGCCCGCATGGCGACGATTCCGGCGGCGCGCATGCGCGAATGGCACCGGCTGACCGGCGCGGCCCTGCTGCCCTATCATCTTGGGCGCGGCACCACCTACAGCCTGCTTGGCGCCTCGGTCGGGCTGCTTGCCGGCTCGCTCGACGGCTTCGCCGTCCTCAAGGATCTTTCGGCGGTGCTGCTCGGTCTCGCCGCCCTGCTGTTCCTCGGGCAGGCCCTGCCCCGGCTGCACCTGCCGATGCCGGGTCTCGGCCGGCTGGAGCGCTGGTGGTCGGGTGCTCTTGGCAAACGGGCGCGCGGCCTGTTCGCCGCCCCCACCGGCTGGCGCGGCTACGGCCTGGGCCTGCTGCTCGGCTTCATTCCCTGCGGTTTGCTCTATGGCGCCTTGGCCGCCGCGGCGGCGACGGGCAACGCCTTGGCCGGGGCGATGGGCATGGCGGCCTTCACCCTGGGCACGATTCCGGCGCTTTTGGGCGTGGGGGTTCTGGGGCAGATCGCCACCGCGCGCTGGCGCGGCGTTATGGACACGGTCGCGCCGGTGTTGTTGATTATCAACGCCGGGATTCTCGCCCTACTGGCGGTCCGGCTGGTCGTCTGATCCCGTCCGCTTTTCGTCAGGAGCCCGCCGTCCCATGAGCAAGTCGTCGTCTCCCGCCCCGACCGGCAAACCCCTGAAGGTCTTCGGTCCGCTGCTCGCCGTGCTGGTGATCGCCATCGTCGCCATCGGCGCCCGCTTCGCCCTGATGCCAACCGGGACCGGCAGGGCGGCGGCCATCGGCGGTCCCTTCGCCCTGGTCGATGACCGGGGCGAGACGCTTACCAACGACACTTTTGCCGGGCGCTTCATGCTGATTTATTTCGGCTATACCTATTGCCCCGATGTCTGCCCGACCAGCCTGGGCGAAATGGCCGCCGCCCTTGACCAGCTTCCCGAGGATCAGTTGGCCCGCATCGCCCCGATCTTCATCTCGGTCGATCCCGAGCGCGACACCCCCGCCCTGATCGGCGATTACGCCCGGGCCTTTCACCCGCTGCTGATCGGCCTGACCGGCAGCCCGGCGCAGATCGCGACGGTCACCAAGGCCTATAAGGTCTATTTCAAGAAGGTCGAGCAAGAGGCCGGCGCGCCCTATCTGGTCGATCACTCCTCGGTCACCTATCTGATGGGGCCCGATGGCCGCTTCATCACCCATTTCTCCCACGGCACTCCGTCCGATGAGATGGCGGCGCGGCTGAGCAAGATCCTGGCCGATACCCCCTCATGACCCTCCCTTTCGCCGCGCCTCCGCCGATCGCCCCCGGACTGATCCTGTCGGCCCCGGCTTCGGGATCGGGCAAGACAGTGCTTACCTTGGCGATCCTGCGCGCCCTGCGCCAGCGCGGCGTGGCGGTGGCCGGGATCAAGACCGGCCCCGATTACATCGACCCCGCCTTCCATGCCGCCGCTTCGGGGCGGCCTTGCGTCAATCTTGATAGCTGGGCGATGGCGCCCTCCCTACTGCGCGGCCTTGCCCGCGCCCAGGGGACGGGGGCCGATCTGCTGCTGGCCGAAGGGGTGATGGGGTTGTTCGACGGCGCGCTGGGCCTGCCGGCCGGGTGCGACACCGCCGATGGATCGACCGCCGCCCTGGCCCGGCTGCTGGGCTGGCCGGTGGTGCTGATCGTCGATGTCAAAGGCATGGCGACCAGCGTCGCCGCCCTGATCGCCGGCTTCGTCCGCCATCGCCCCGACGTGGCGGTGCGCGGCGTCATCCTCAACCGCGTCGGCTCGGCCCGCCACGTGGCGGCGATGACCGCCGCCATCGCGAGCGAGCTTCCCGAGCTGTGTATTCTGGGCGGCCTGCCGCGACAGGGCGATCTGGCTTTGCCCGAACGCCACCTTGGGCTGGTCCAGGCCCGCGAGCATCCCGACCTGGAGCGTTTTCTTGACGCCAGCGCCCGGCTGCTGACCGAGCATATCGACCTTGATCGCCTGATCGCCCTGGCCCAACCGCTCAAAAACGGCCCGACCGATGCGGCCCCCCGGCCCTTGCCGCCGCCCGGCCAGCGCATCGCCCTGGCCCGCGACGACGCCTTCGCCTTCACCTATCCGGCGGTTCTGCAGGGTTGGCGGGACGCCGGGGCGGAGATCACTTTTTTCTCGCCCCTGGCCGACGAGGGCCCCGACGCCACCGCCGACGCCATCCATTTGCCCGGCGGCTATCCCGAGCTTCATGCCGGGCGTCTGGCCGCCGGTCGGACTTTCCTGCCCAGCCTGCGCGCCGCCGCCGGGCGGGGCGTGGCGATCTTTGGCGAATGCGGCGGCTATATGGTTCTGGGGCGCGGCCTGACCGCCGCCGACGGCACCCTCCACGCCATGGCCGGGCTGCTGCCCGTCGATACCAGCTTCGCCGCCCGCCGCCGCCATCTTGGCTATCGGCGGGCGCGGCAGCTGTCGGCGGGCTGGCCGGGGGCGGTGGGAGAGGGGTTTTCCGCCCATGAATTCCACTACGCCTCGATCATCGCCGAGGCGGGGGACGAGGCGGGGCGGTTGTTCGCCGTTACGGATGCCGGCGGAACGGCGCTGGGGTCGGTCGGCCAGCGCCGGGGATCGGTGGCCGGCAGTTTTCTACATCTGATAAGCGCGGCGCCGGGGCCAGCCTGAACCCCTCGATCGCCAGCCCCTCGTGGCGGAGCAGCCAGGCCTTGCGGGCAAGGCCGCCGGCATAGCCGGTCAGGGCGCCCGAGCCGCCGATTACCCGGTGGCAGGGTAAAACCAGCGACAGCGGATTGAGGCCATTGGCCCGCCCGACCGCCCGGCAGGCCCCGGGCGCGCCGATGCGCTCGGCCAGGGCGGCATAGCTCAGCGTTTGGCCAAAGGCGATGGTGCGCAGGGCCTTCCACACCCGGTTCTGGAAGGGGGTGCCGCCGTAATGAACGGGCAAAGCGTCAAGGGCGGTTAAATCGCCGGCGAAATAGGCCGCCAAAGCCGAGGACGCCCCCAAAGGATCGTCCTTGGGGATAAGCGCCGCCCCGTCGCCAACCTCGAGCAAACGCATCAAACGGGCTTCGTTATCGGCGAAATCCACGCCACGCAGGCTCTGGTCGTCGGCGACCACCAGCAAGCGGCCGAGCGGGCTGTCGGGGCGATCGATAAACAGCGGTGTCATCAGGGCATGCTCCACAGGTGTAAAACGGCATAGGACCGCCAGGGACGCCAGTCTTCGGCGCGGGCCAGCAGGGCGGCCGGGGTGGGGCGCACCCCGTCTTCGGCCAGGGCGCGCAGCACTCCGATATCGCCGACCGGCAAGGCGTCGGCCTCGCCCAGGGCGCGCAGGGCGATATACTGGGCGGTCCAGGGACCGATGCCGGGCAGCCGACAAAGCCGGGCGACGGCGGAGTCAAGATCGGGACCGGGATCAAGAAGGCCCGGGGTCTCGACCACCGCCCGGGCCAGCCCGCTGATCGCCTTGGCCCGGGCGGTGGTCAGCCCCAGGCCGCCCAAATCGGCCTCGGCCAGCCGCGCCGCCGTGGGGAACAGCCGCGACGGCCCGGCCGGCGGGGCGTTGGTCAAGGGCTCGCCAAACGCGCCGACCAGCCGGCCGGCCAGGGTGGTGGCGGCGGCGACGCTGACCTGCTGGCCGAGGATCGCCCGCACCGCCAGTTCGAACCCGTCCCAGGCCCCGGGCACCCGCAGGCCGGGACGGGCGGCGACCAGGGGGGCCAGCAGCGGGTCGGCCCCAAGATGGGCGCCGATCGCGCCGATATCGGCATCGAGATCGAACACCCGGCGCAGGCGGGCGACCAGCGCCGCCAGCCCCTCGGGCCGGTCGAGGGAGGGGGTGACGACCAGCCCCTCGGCCGACCCGCGAATGGTGACGACGCCGCGCGCCGCGCCGATGGCGATGGCGCGGACATAGGTGTCGCCCTCGACGCGCTCCAACCCGGGAACGGCGCGCTGGCGGAAGAAGGCCAAAAGCCCCGGCCAATCGAAGGGTTGGCGGGCGGCCAGACGCAGCACCGGCCCGCCCTCGCCGACGATCGCGGCGCCTTTGGCCCGGCGCAGGGCGGTGGGTGGGCAGCCATAGGCGGTGCGCAGGGCGTGATTGAAGCGGCGCAGGCTGCCATAGCCCGCCGCCAGGGCGATCTCGGTCATCGGCAGCGCCGTATCGCTGATCAGCGTCTTGGCAAACAGCAGTCGTTGCGCCTGGGCCACCGCCCCGGGCGAGATCCCCAGGTGATGAAGGAACAGGCGGCGCAGATGGCGCTCGCCCAGCCCCAGGCGCTCGGCCAGGGCGGCGACGCTGCCCTCGTCAAGGGCGCCCTCGCCGATCAGCGCCAGGGCGCGGTTGACGCTGGCCGCCGTTCCCAGCCAGCCGCCAAGGCCGGGCGCGGCTTCGGGGCGACAGCGCAGGCAGGGGCGGAAGCCGGCGGCCAGGGCCTGGGCGGCGGTGGCGACGAACAGGCAGTTCTCCATGGCCGGGGTGCGCGCCGGGCAGATCGGCCGGCAGAAGATGCCGGTGGTGCGCACGCAGGTGAAGAAGCGGCCGTCGAAGCGCTTGTCGCGGGCGGCGACGGCGCGGTGGCAAAGCGACGGATCGCTGGGCGGGTTCGGATCGTGTTGGGTCATGGCGCCAGTGTGGAACACCCGGAAGGCGCCGTCTCGCCGTTTTCGGACGTGACCGCGGCGGGTTTCCCTAAAGGGAAAGTCCCTGGAAAATTATGGAAGGATCTTGCGCTTAACCGGGTAAGCCATAACATATCCATACAATGTATCGACTGGGAACGAATTTTTATGACCCCTTGACGATCATAAACGCGGAACGCGGCTAACGAAAAGGACGAGGAATGCTCTATAATCTTCATGAAATCCAGCATGCCGCGCTGATGCCCTGGCGCGTGGCCGCACACTCGGTCCATACCCTTTACACCTGTCCGTGGGTGCCGGCCTCTTATACCAAGATGGGGCGCTCGATCGCCGCCGGGGCGGCCGTTTTCGAGCGGGTGACGCGGCGCTATGGCAAGCCGCGCTTCGGTCTCGATCACACCGTCGTGGCCGGCGAAAGGGTGTGGGTCGAGGAGATCACCGTCCACGACCTGCCGTTCTGCGATCTGGTCCATTTCACGCGCGGCTGCCCCGAGTCGGTCAAACAGCCCCGCCTGCTTGTCGTCGCCCCGCTTTCGGGCCATTACGCCACCTTGCTGCGTGGCACGGTCGAGGCCTTGCTGCCCGATCACGATGTTTATATCACCGATTGGATCAACGCCCGCGAGGTGCCGATCGAAGAGGGCGCCTTCGGCTTTGACACCTATGTCGACTACCTGCGGGCCTTCCTCACCTTCCTCGGCCCCGATACCCACCTGTTGGCGGTTTGCCAACCCAGCGTGCCGGTGCTGACCACGGCGGCGCTGATGGCCGAGGACGGCGACGCCTGCCGGCCGCTGTCGATGACGCTGATGGGCGGCCCGCTCGATACCCGGATCAATCCGACCGAGGTCAACCGCTTCGCCGACAGCCACGACATGGCATGGTTCGAAAAGAAGCTGATCCACACGGTTCCCGCCCCCTATCTGGGGCGTGGCCGTAAGGTCTATCCGGGATTTCTGCAGCTTTCGGGCTTCATGGCGATGAACTTCGATCGCCATGTGAACGCCCATCTCGACTACTTCACCCATTTGATCGAGGGCGATGGCGACAGCGCCGACCAGCATCGGGATTTCTACGACGAATATCTGTCGGTCATGGATCTGCCGGCGGAATTCTACCTTGAGACGGTCGAGCGCATCTTCAAGAACCACGAATTGGCCGAGGGCAAGCTGGTGGTGAACGGCCGGCGGGTGGATACGGGGGCGATTACCGATATCAGGCTCTTGACCATCGAGGGGGAACGCGACGATATCACCGGCAAGGGCCAGACCGCAGCGGCCCACACTTTATGCGCCAATCTGCCCCAGGCCTTGCGTGACCATCGCCTTCAGCCCAAGGTGGGGCATTATGGCATCTTCAACGGGCGCCGTTGGCGCGAGGAGATCCTCCCCCATGTCCGTGCGTTCATTCTTGAAGCGGAGCGCGGCGGTGCCAGCCGCGGCGCCGCTGTCGCCTGACCCGTCGCTCCCGGCCTCGGAGCGGTTTTGGGAAACCAAGACGCTGAAGGAGATGACCGAGGCCGAATGGGAGAGTCTGTGCGACGGATGCGGCAAGTGCTGCCTTCACAAGCTTCAGGAGGAGGACACCGGCCGCATCCACCACACCAATGTCGCCTGCCTGCTGCTTGATCTTCATAGCTGCCGCTGTTCGTCCTATGAAACCCGCTGGGACACGGTTCCCGATTGCGTGAAACTGATCCCCAAGCTGGTCAGCCGGCTGAAGTGGATGCCCGAGACCTGCGCCTATCGCCTGCTCGCCGCCGGCCAACCGCTGCCGCCCTGGCATCCGCTGGAAACCGGCGACCCGGAAAGCGTCCACCGCGCCGGCATGAGCGCGCGCGGCCGCTCGATTTCGGAAGTGGAGGCCGGCCCCATCGAGGATTACATCGTCGAGTGGGGCGATCTGTGAGGCAAGGGGCGGGCGGCCCCCTGGAGCGGCTGGTCGGCCGACTGCGTCAGGCGCTTTCGCCCCCTTCGCCCGCCGCCTCCGCCAAGGCCGCCAAGCCTACGGCGCCGGTCATCGCGCTGTGCATCGACGGGGAAAGCCTTCCGGTCACCTTGCGCCGCAACCCGCGCGCCAAGCGGCTGACCCTGCGTCTTGATCCCCAAAGGGACGGCGTGGTGGTGGTGGCGCCGCCCCATGTGGGGCTTGCCGTTCTCAAACGCTTCGTCGCCGATAAATCCGACTGGGTGCGGACGCAAAGAACCCGCCAGCCGGCCGGCGTCGCCTTCACCGATGGGGCGACGGTGCCGCTGCTCGGCGTGCCCCATGTGCTCCGCCACCAGCCCGAGGGGCGGCGTGGTGTGTGGGTGGAAGACGGCGCGCTGCGGGTGTCCGGTCAGGCCGATCATCTGGCGCGGCGGACCACCGATTGGCTGAAGCGCCGCGCCCGCACGGAAATCCTCGCCCGCGCCCATCGCCACGCCGGCCACCTGGGGGTGACGCCGGCGCGCATCACCTTGCGCGATACCCGGTCGCGCTGGGGAAGCTGTTCCTCAAGCGGCGCCCTGTCGTTTTCCTGGCGGCTGATCCTCGCCCCGGAAGCCGTGCTCGACTATGTGGTGGCCCATGAGGTCGCCCATCTGGTTGAATTCAACCATTCCCCGCGCTTTTGGGCGGTGGTCGGCCAATTGGTCGATGATCCGGCGGCCGCGCGCCAATGGCTGCGCCAAAACGGCCCCGGCCTGCACCGCTACGGCTAGAGCAAACCTCCGAGCCCTCTGGATCGGAGTGCGACGACGAGGGGCTTTACTGCTTGCTCAGCAGGTTGAGGCCGACCACCCCGGCGACGATCAGGGCGATGCACAGCACCTTGAGCAAGGTCGCGGGTTCCTTGAACACCAGAATGCCGATTACCGTGATCAGCACCGTGCCCGCCCCCGACCAGATCGCATAGGCGATCGAGACATCCATCTTCTTCAGGGTCAGGGTTAGCAAGGTGAAGCTGATGGCATAGCAGACCACCAGCGCCACCGAGGGCAGCAGCCGGGTGAAGCCCTCCGAGAGCTTCATCGCCGTAGTCCCGGCCAGTTCGAACAGGATCGCGCCGGTCAGGGTCAGCCAGGTCATCGCCAGTCTTCTTTCAGGGTGGCTTCTTTCAGGGGGGCTTCTCCCAGGGGGGCTGCTTCCAAAGGACCAGCCTTCGCCGGGGCCGCCGTTTCGCCGGGGAAGCGCACGCGCAGGAAATAAAGGCCATCGGGCGGCGCCGTGGGGCCGGCGGCCGAGCGGTCGCAAGCCTCGAGGGCGGCGCGCAGGCGATCGGCCGTCCACCGGCCATCGCCGACCAGGGCCAGGGTTCCCACCATATTGCGAACTTGATGGTGAAGGAAGGAGCGGGCGCGGGCGAAGACGTGGATTTCGTCGCCAACCCGGGTGACGCGCAATTCGCTCAGGGTTTTGACCGGACTGTCGGCCTGACATTCGGCGGCGCGGAAGCTGCTGAAGTCGTGGCGTCCGACCAGAACCTGGGCGGCCTCGTCCATGATCGCCGCCTCCATCGGCCGCGCCACCCACCACACCCGTCCCTGGTCAAGGGTCGGCGGGGCGATGCGGTTGAGGATGCGATAGCGATAGGAGCGTTCCTCGGCCGAAAAGCGGGCATGGAAGTCCTCGGCCACTTCCGCGGCATCGATCACGGCGATCGGCTGGGGCCGCAGATGGGCGTTGAGCGCCTTCATCACCGTCGCCGCGCCATAGGCCCTGGGCAGATCGAGATGGGCGACCTGCCCCAGGGCATGGACGCCCGAATCGGTGCGGCCCGAGCCGTGAACCCGGGTGGCCACCCCGCACAGGCGGAAGGCCGCCTCTTCCAGGGATTGCTGAATGGTTGGGCCGTTGTCCTGGCGCTGCCAGCCGCAATAGCCGCGCCCGTCGTATTCGACGGTCAAGCGATAGCGAACCATCGCCTAGGTCAGCGATAGGCCGGCGGGAAAGGCATAGCCCCGCAGGAAGTCGTCGGCGGCCAAAGGGCCGCGCCCCGGGCGTTGCAGGCACAGCAGGCGGACCGCCCCTTCGCCGCAGGCTACCGTCAGCTGGTTGTCAAGCAGTTGTCCGGGGGGGGCGGCGGGGACGCCCTCCTCCACCCGGCTCATCAGAACCTTGATCCGTTCGCCGTCGCGCTCGAACCACGCGCCGGGAAAGGGCGACAGGGCGCGGATCTGGCGATCAAGGACGGCGGCGGAGGTTCGCCACTCCAGCCGGGCCTCGGCCTTGTCGATCTTGGCGGCATAGGTGACGCCCTCGGTCGGCTGGGCTTGTCCGCTCAAGGTTCCGGCCGCCAGATCACGCAGGGCCGGGCCGATCATCTCGGCCCCCAGGGCGGACAAGGTGTCGTGCAGGCTGGCGGTGGTGGTCTGCTCGGTGATGGCGACGCGGCCGATGCGCAGCATCGCCCCGGTATCAAGCCCCTCGTCCATCTGCATCAGGGTCACCCCGGTTTCCCGGTCGCCGGCCATGATCGCCCGGTGGATGGGTGCTGCGCCCCGCCAGCGCGGCAGCAGCGAGGCATGGACATTGACGCAGCCCAGGCGCGGGGCGTCGAGCACCGCCTTGGGCAGGATCAGCCCATAGGCCGCGACCACCGCCACATCGGCGGCCAGTTCGGCGAAGGCTTGCTGGTCGGCGGCATCGCGCAAGCGGGCGGGGGTGAAAACGGGGATCCCCAAGGCCTCGGCTGCGGCGTGAACCGGCGTCGGCCTTGGCTTCTTGCCCCGTCCGGCGGCGCGCGGCGGCTGGCAATAGACGGCGCGCAGCGTCAGGTCGGGGTTGTTATGCAAGGCGTGAAGAATGGGGACCGAAAACGCCGGGGTCCCCATGAAAACCACCGAAAGGGTCACGCCTCGGCTCCCGTCCGCTTCATTTTCCGCAATTTGCGCAGCATCATATTGCGTTTGAGCGACGACAGGTAATCGACGAACAAAATACCATCGAGATGGTCGATCTCGTGCTGCAAGATGACGGCCAGCAAACCATCGGCGTCGATCTCGCGGATTTCATTGTCGGGATCGAGGTAGCGCACCCGCACGCGGTCGGGGCGCACCACCGTATCGTATTGTTCGGGCACCGACAGGCAGCCCTCTTCATAGGGCTTGGTATCCTCGGAGCTCCAGATGATCTCGGGATTGGCCAGACGCATGGGGCGCGGCGCCTCGTCCTCGCGCGCCGGATCGAGAACGATCACCCGCTTGAGTACCCCGACCTGGGGGGCGGCAAGGCCGATGCCGGGGGCGAGGTACATGGTTTCAAGCATGTCGTCCATCAGCTTGCGGATGGAGACATCCACCGTTTCCACCGGCAGAGCCTTTTTGGTCAGGCGCGGATCAGGCGCCGTCAGGATGGGAAGCAACGCCATTGCGCCCGGTCTTTCCGTCTTGCCGTTGGAGGGAGTTTGTCACTGAGTCGGAAATAAGCCGGCCGCGCCCATCCGTCAAGAATGGTCGGCAAAGCCGCGGCCGTCGGATCGCGCCGTTGGGCCGCCCCGATGGGCCACGATGTCAGAAGCCGTCGGCCCCCTCCAGAACGGCGACGCCCAGTTCGGTGATCAGATCGGCCGGCGCGGTGGTGGCGGGATCATTGACATAGATTTCGATGGCGCCGGTGGCGATCGGCACCAGGGTGGGGTGCTCGGCCAGGGCGGCATACAGCTTGGTGAAGGTCTCGCCCATCGTTTCATAGGGACCCTTGTGGGTCATCATCACCCACGAACAGGCGGGCAAGGCCATCAACTGCATGCCGGGGGGCAGGGCGACGGGGGTTTTCAACGTCACGCAGGCGTCATAGCGCAGGATTTCGGCCGGGGTCGTCTTCGGATCGTCGTAAGACAGGCCGAGGATTTGGGTTTCCGGGGTCATCACCCCTTCGCTGACCGCCCAGTCGGTGATCTTGCGAAAGGTCTCTCCGGCCTCGCCGTAGGGTCCGATATGGCGCAGGCTGGCGAAAATCATGGCGGGCAGGGGCCGAACGTCAAGAGCGGGCATCGAAGCCTCCGATCAGGGAACACCAAGGGGATAGTTTAACGCGAAGAGGGGGCAAGCGCCCACCCGGAATCCCGCAAGGGGGTCTTTGGTTCCCCGCCCGGGTTTGACGCGCCCCGCCGGAGCGTCGATAAGAGAGGGAATCAACCCCCAAGGATGCCCGCCCGTGACCGATCTTTCCACGATGTTCCAGGCGCTCGGCGCCCGTCTGGCCGCCCCCCAGGGTCTGGCCCTGCTCATCGCCCTGATGGCGGCGGTGGCCGGGATCATCGCCCTGATCCTGGTGCTGCGCCGCCCGGGCGGTGGTGACGGCCGGCTATCCTCCCTGGCCGCCGCCCAGGTCGAAATGGCCGGGCGTCTGGGTCAGATGGCCAAAAGTCAGGCCGCGGCCACCGCCTTGCTCGCCGATCGCCTGCAATCCCAGGAGCGTCAGGTGAGCCGGGTTCTTGACGAGCGCATCACCGATCTGACGCGACGGGTGGGCGAGGGACTGCAGCGTTCGACCGAAAAGACCGCCGAAAGCATGCAGGATCTGCGCGCCCGGCTGGCGACCATCGACGCCGCCCAGAAGAACATCGCCGAGATGTCGGAAAAGATGACCAGCCTGCAGGACATCTTGTCCAACAAGCAGGCGCGCGGCGCTATGGGCCAGACCCAGATGGAGGATCTGGTGCGCGATCTGTTGCCGCCCAGCGCCTATCGCTTCCAGGCCAAAATGGGCAACGGCCGTATCGCCGATTGCCTGCTGACCCTGCCCAATCCGCCCGGGGCGATCGCCATCGACGCCAAATATCCCCTTGAATCCTATCGGGCCTTGCGGGCGGCGGGCAGCGATGCCGAGCGTCTGCAGGCGGGGCGGGCCTTCGCCGCCGATGTGCTGCGCCATGTCCGCGATATCGCCGAACGCTATATCATTGCCGACGAAACGGCGGAATCGGCCTTGATGTTCCTGCCGGCGGAAGCGGTCTATGCCGAGCTTCACGCCAATTATCCCCAGGTGGTCGAACAGGCCTTTCGCCGCCGGGTGTGGATCGTCTCGCCAACCACGCTGATGGCGACGCTCAACACCGTGCGGGCCATCCTCAAGGACGCGCGGATGAACGATATGGCGGTTCTGATCCGCCGCGAGGTTCGCGCCCTGATCGACGACGTGAACCGCCTGGATGACCGGGTGGGCAAGCTGGCCCGCCACTTCGGCCAGACCGGCGAGGATCTGCGCCAGATCCAGATCTCGACCGAAAAGATCATGCGTCGCGGCGACCGCATCGAGGAGGTTCAGTTCGGCCAGGACGAACCGGAAAGCCTGCCGCCGCCCACCGGCGAGATCAAGATCCCGCTGGCTTAATAGGGTGCTCCAGCGCCGTCCTTCAGGAAGGGGCGCAGCAGGTCGGCGAATTCCTGGGCCTGACGGGTGATCGAAAACAGAGCGACGCAGCGCGCCCGTCCGGCCAGACCATGGGTTCGGCGAAGCTCGGCGTCATCAAGATACTCGATCACCGCCTTGCCCAGGCCCTCCCAGTCGTCGCGGCCGACCAGCCGCCCGGTCTCGCCCTCGGCGATGATCTCGGCCGGGCCATGGGCATGGGTCGCCACCACCGGCAGGCCGCTGGCCATGGCCTCGGCGATCACCAGCCCGAAGCTTTCGCGAAAGGCGCCATGGATGAAGACCGAGGCCGCCTGATAATAGGGCCGCAGATCGTTTTGCCGGCCAAAGAAGCGATAAGTCTCGGCATCGGGCAGGCCAAGGGCGATCTGCCGCCACTCCGCCAGATTTTCCCCCTCGCCGACAAAGAAAAAGCCGATCGGCAAGGCCGGGCGGGCGTCTTTGACGGCGCGGATAACCTCCAGCACCCGCTCGAGGCGCTTTTCCGGCCGGGCCTGCGAGGCCGCCATGATCCACAGGCGATCGGGGTCGAGGCCAAGCGTGGAGCAGGCGCCCGTCCGCTCGCCCGGCTGGAAATGATCGGTGTCGACGCCATTGCGCACCGCCCGCAGGCGCGAGGCCGGCAATTGGGCGAAGCCGCGCAGGAAATCATATTGCGCCTGGGAATTGGCGATGTGCAGATCGAAGACCTGACGCTTGAGAACCCGGCGGATCAGGGCTTTGGCCAGACGCTTCATAAACGGCTGGCGCAGCGAGTGGTCATAGCTGTTGTTTTCGCTGGTCACCGTGCGCAAGCCCAAACCGCGCAGGAAGCCAAGATCGACATCGGCCGGCTGGGCGCTCATGAAAACCACCAGACGAATGGCCTCGTCGGTGATCACCCGTTCAAGGCGTTGGCGGTTTTCGGCGGAATAGTCGTAGAAATCAGCCTGGATCGCCGTCGACCAGCGCGGCTGGTAGGCCGACGTTGGGCTGAGTTGGGGATAGGCGAGGATGCACCGGGCTTCCCCCCCGAACGCGCGGGCGATCAGGTCGCGATGCAGGGCGATGGTCTTCCAAACAAAGCCGACATCGCTGGGATAGCGCATGGTGAAGATCACCCCGGGCGGGCGGGGGCCGGCGGCGTGATCGGCTTGCCCCAGGCGCGTTCCGTCATCCATCGCCGAGTTCCTTTTCCAGTCCCGGGGGGTTAGCCGATAAACGAGCGGCGGCGCAGTTTGCGCAACAGGGCGTCGATTTCGCCGGCCATCGGATGGGAAACCGTATAATAGCCGATCACCGCGCCGAGGATCGCCCCAAAGCCGGCCACCCATAGCCAGGGCTCGCCCAGTCGGGGTTCGGGATGGCAAAAGACCAGCACCAGCAGCGGCACGACGCAGATGCCCAGGGTGGCGGGAACGCTGCGCAGGGTGGCGAACCACACGTCAAGCGCGGCCAATCCCAGGATCCTGCGGGTATAGATGCCCAGCATCCCCGCCATCACCAGCCCGGTCAGAACGCTGACCAGCGGCACCCAGATCAAGCCCAGATGCGAGAGCAAGATCAGGGCGGGGATCTGCACGGCGACCATGACGACGCTCAGGCGCAACTGCAAATTGACGTGGCCGGTGGCCAGCAACAAAGTGCCGCCGGGAAACCACGGCACCGAGATCATCGCCGCGCCGGCGAGCAAACGGACCAAGGGCACCGAGTCGTCCCAGTTCAGGCCGAACAGGATGCGCACCACCGGCAGGGCCATTAGGGCGAGCAGGGCGAAGAGCGGCCAGAAGATCCCCGTCACCATCACCGAAGCCCGCAGGAAGGATCCCTTCACATCGCCGTCCTCGCGATGCAAACGGGCGAATTCCGACATCAGCACGGCATGGCCGCCACCCCAGATGCGATCGCGAAACAGCGAGATCAGGCCGGTCGCCCGGCTGTAGAAGCCGGAATTGACAAAGCCCAGGGTGCGGCCAAGCACCAGATCGCTGGCATAGGTGTTGAGCGAGCCGATCAGCGAGATCCCCGCCATCGACAGCCCGAAGACCCCAACGCGCCGCCATTCGCGCAGGCTTGGCCACATCCAGGTTTCCTTGGGGCGCAGGATGGTGGTCAGCAGAACCGAAACCGCGACCTCGGCGACGACGGCCCAGGCCAAGCCGTAATAGCTGTATCCCAAATAGACCAGGATCACCGCCACCGTCGGTTGGGCGAGGGCTGTGGCCATGCCGATGAACGTCAGGGTCTTGAAGCGCATGTCCCGGCGCAGCAGCGACAGGATCGGCGAGCCGAAGGGCCAGAGCACCAGGGTCAGGCAGATGATGCGCAGAACCGTGGCCAGTTCGGGCTGGCCATAGAAGGCGGCAATGGTGTCGGCAAGCAGGAAGATCGTGCCGCCCAGCGTCCATCCGGTCAGCAAGGTGACGCCGAAGGCCGAACGGATGCGCTGGGGCGTCAGCTCCTTTTCCTGGATCAGATAGCTTGAGGTGCCGAAATCGCGCAGCGTCTGGCTAAGGCCGACGACGGAATAGGCGACGCCGAACACCCCGACCTCGGCCGGGGTCAACAGGCGGGCGAGAATGGTGACCGAAGCAAACCCCATCGCCACGGTGAAGATCCGGTCGAGCATCGACCAGACCAGAGCAATTCTGATGTTGCTCACGGCCGTGTTCTTTCGTTAGCGGGCATGGTGATTGCCGAGCCTCTCAGAGGGCGCTTTGCCCCGAGGATCGGGAAGGGACGGAAAAGGCGCCGACAAGGGTGTCTTTGTCCTGATCGCGGGCAATCCGGGAAAGGGGAGCCGGGAAAGGGGAGACGATCGTCCGAGGGTAGATCAACCAACGATACGCTCCCTTGATCGGGCGTTCAAGGGAGCGTGGAAGGTCGTATCGAAAGCGAAAGGAGCGCCCTCGCTCCCCGATCCTTTCCCCCGCCCGGCCAAAAGGCGACCCCGGGGGGGCGCCTCCGGCGGTCAGGCGGGGGTGGGGAATTCGCCGGGGTTTTTCTTCACCCGGGCCAGGAATTGGATGAAATCGGCCAAGGGCATCGGCCGGCCGAAAAAATACCCTTGACCCTCGTCGCATCCCTGGCCAAGCAGCAGCTTTTCCTGTTCCTCTTCTTCGATCCCCTCGGCGGTGACCGACAGGCCGAAGGTATTGCCCAGCGACAACACGGCGCGGACGATGGCACCGTCCTTGGGTGACTCGGCCAGATGTTGGACGAAGGCCCGGTCGATCTTCAGGCGGGTCAGCGGATAGCGCTTGAGCATGCTGAGCGAGGCGTAGCCGGTGCCGTAGTCATCGAAGGCGACGCCGCAGCCCAGGTCGCGCAAGCCCTTGAGGCAGGTAAGAATGCCCTCGTCGCGGTCGAGGGTGACTTTTTCGGTGATTTCGAGTTCCAGCAACTCGGCGGGCAGGCCGCTTTCAAGAAGCGAGCGGCGCACCGTGGCGTCGACGGTGCCGGCCTTGAACTGGGCCGAGAATAAATTGACTGCCATGCGTATTCGCGAGCCGGCGTTGAGTAGACCGGCGGCATCGGCACAGGCCTTGGCGACCACCCATTCGCCGACCTCGCCGGCCAAGGGGCCGCGTTTGAGGACATGAAGGAAGGCGGCGGGCGGCATCACGCCGCGCGTCGGATGCCGCCAGCGCAACAACGCCTCGGCGCCGACGACGGCCCGGTCGCTCAGGCGGATCTGCGGCTGATAGAACAGCTCGAACTCGCCGTTGTCGGTGGCGCGGCGCAATTCAAGTCCCATGTCCTGGCGTTCGCGCGCCTCGTCGTGCAGGCGCGGCGAAAAGAACCGGGTGACGCAGCCCGAGATGGTCTTGGTTTCCTGCAAGGCCAGTTCGGCATGGGTCATCAGATCCTGGGCCGAGGTGCCATCGCGGGGCGCCAAGGCGATGCCGATGCGGCCGCTTAACGGAATGCGCCGATCGCCGATAACGAAGGGAACGGTCAGCACGTCGTAAAGGCCGTCGGCGATCCGCGTCGCCGTCCATTGCTCGGCCACCCCGGGAACAACCACCAGGAATTCGTCGCCGCCGACCCGGCCGATCAGGCTGTCGGCGGGAAGACTGGAAACCAGACGATGGGCGATGCGCTTGAGCAGGGCATCGCCTGTCGCCTGCCCCAGGGTGTCGTTGGCTTCCTTGAAGCCGTCGAGATCGAGCAGCAAGATCGCTCCGGCACCGCCGGCGGCGCCGCCGCTCGCCAGGGTGGCCTGGGTGCGGGTGATCATCTCATGGCGATTGGGCAAGCCGGTCAGCGGATCGAAATGGGCGAGGTGATAGAGCTTCTCGCGCTGAAGACGGGTCTTGGTGATATCGCGGAGCGTGCCCAGCATGCGGGTAACGGCCTTGCCGTCATCGGCGACCAATCGGGCCGAACAGGCGATCCAGCCGAGCCTGCCGCCGCCGCGTTGAATGCGGAACTCCCCTTCCATCCGGTCGCGGGCACGGCCGGTGCGGGCGGCATGCCAACGGGCGCGCAGGCCGTCGAGATCATCGGAATGGATCGCCCCCATGACCGTTTCAATGGACGTTTCGGCGTCGGGGGGACAGCCAAGGATCCGCAGCGCCGCTTCGGAAAACCACCATTGATTGGTGGCGATGGTGCATTCCCAAACCCCCAGATCGGCGCTGTCGAGGGCGAGGCGCAGGCGTTCCTCGCTCAGGGCGATGGTTCGTTCGGCCTCCATGTGGTCGTGAATATCCACGACGGTGCCGATCCATTCGCGCACTTCGCCATCGTCGCCGCGCAAGGGGCGGCCCTGGCCCAGGGCCCAGCGGTATCCCGAAAGCCCGCGATGCAGTCGGTAGCGGGCTTCGAACTCTTCGCCTTCGCGCAGCGCCCGGCGCCAGAGCAGCAAGACCGCCTCGCGCTCTTCGGGATGGACAAGGTTCAACCAGGCCTCGGCCCCGCCCCCATCGCCGTCGCGCCGCGCCGGGGGATCCTGGGGGAATTGGCTGGGGTCAAGGGGGCGACCGTCGGGGCCCGCCCGCCAGACCATAAGGGCTTTGGCGGATGGGACCGCGCGGTTGCGCTTATCGGACGAGGAACATGGGGAAGAGGATGCCGGAGGGGTCATGTGCCGGGCCCCCCTTCAAAAATAGCGCCGCCTCCGGGGCGGGTTTTGCCGGAGTCTCGCGGGGCCCCCTGACCGATTAGTCCTTGAAGGTCCGCCTCCCTGGCTGAAAAGGCCCGGATTTCGGGTTGACCATCCCGCGCGGGGCATCCCTGGGCCGCGGGGTCGGCGACTTTATGGAGGGCGGGCGGGGGGGTGAGGGCCCTCAAGACCCCTTCCAGGCGCCAGAAATCGATGATTTTCAAAACACCTGTCACGAACGCGGCAATGGAGGGGGGGGGGCGATGGGCGACAGCCCGCCGCGCCCAGGTCATCGTTGTCAGAAAGCTGATTGAGAGAGCACGGCTTATCACGAATGGGAAGGGATAAGTCGCAGAGGAGGGATTAAACATTCGTGAGGTCGGCAGATCATCTATGAAAACCATATTATTCCTCATGGGTACTTTTTTCTTCTGTCGGGCATTAATAGACAGACGTTTCTGTATTTATTTTTGTCTTTTTTGCCGGACTGCCGAGTTCCGGTGAAATCCTCTGCGTAATCAAAAAGCAAGAAAATAGATCAAAAACGCGGTTTTTCACTGTGTTTGAGTAAATTTTGTCAAATTCTATGTTTCGATAAATGGCCCTCTTTCTTAAGACTCTAATGATATTCTGTCGAACACGCAGCAAAGTCTATTCTTTTGGGTTGGGTTCCAGCGTTGGGCCCAACTTGCGGTGGCTATTATAGAAAAATTGAATCAACTGACTAGGACGAAAAATCGCACCAATAGCCAGTCCCTCCACTGATACGCACAGTCGAGGGTATGGTGATGGAACTTGGACAACAAATAGGACGTAAGATTCGCACTTTGCGGGAAAGGCGAGGACTGACTCAAAGTCAACTCGCGAGCCTTTTAGGCAAAAGCGGCGAGACGATTTCAAATTTCGAGCGTGGAAAGGTTGTGACGAGCATCCAGACGCTCGATCAGATGGCAAAGGTGCTCAATGTTAGACTGATGGATTTCTTTGACGGAGTCGCCGTTGGCGCCGCCGATCGCCAACACCGGGCCGAACGGGCCCGCTCATCCCATGCCCAGACGGTGCGCAACGCCGCCGATCTTCTTCCCGAGGAGGATCTGGAGATCCTTGCCGGATTGGCGACCCTGTTGGAGAGCCGGCGACGGCGCGAGGGCGGCAAGGGGGAATAGATCAAAGTCTCTGCGTTAAAGGCGATCCCTTTAACGCAGGGACTTTAATCTAAGCAGACTTCCGGATGGGGGGCCTGGTGGGCCAGCCAGTCGGCCAGCCAGATCCGCAGATCGTCGGTCACATGATGGCAATAAGCCATGGGGGCGCCCCCGTCCTCGACGGCAGCCCAATGGAGGGTATTGCGCACGAGAAGGGTGGTCATGCCCAGCGCCGCCGCCGGTTGGAGATTCTTATGGGAATCCTCGACCATGATCGTCGTCGCCGGATCAAGGCCATAGCGGGCGATAAGATCGTCGTAACAGGCGGGCTGCGGCTTGGGAATGAAGCCGCTGGCGGCGATATCATGGATCGCTTCGAAGTGATCGGTGATGCCGAGTCGGTCGAGAACCGCCAGGGCATGGCGGGTGCTGCCATTGGTGAAGACGATCTTGCGCCCGGGAAGGCGGGCGAGAAGCCCGCCCAGGACCGGATCGGCGGCGAGGACGGTATGGTCGATATCGTGGACGAAGGCCAGGAAGTCGGCCGGATCGATGGCGTGTTCGTCCATCAAGCCGCGCAGCGAGGTCCCATAGGTGTGGTAGTAATGCTTTTGCAGGCGAAACGCCTCTTCGGGCGGCAGGCCAAGCAGCCGCCCGATATAGGCCTTCATCCGCAGATCGATCTGGGCGAACAGATCGGCGGAGGCGGGATAGAGGGTATTATCAAGATCGAAGAGCCAAGTCTCAAAGCCCTCGGCCGGTCTTGTCATCTTGTCCTCCATCACAGATTTCACCACGGGTCGCCAAGTCCTCTTGGCTGTTCACAGGCGGAAAGATCTCTCAACGGACCTGTTCAGAGGCGCGAAGCCAGATCTCATCCCCTTGGTCGAGTTTTAATCCGCAGCTCGCAAGCGGCACCATCACGTGAGTCCGTAATCCTTCAGAGCCCGGACCAAGAGCTCTGTCTCACGGTTCCCCATATCCACCAAAGGTAACCGACACGGTCCGACATTCATCCCCATCAGGTTCATAGCCGTCTTCAAAGGAATCGGATTCACATCCACAAACAGCGCACTTATCAAATCCAGCGCACGGAGTTGAGCCCGCCTTGCCCCCTCAATGTCGCCCCGCATAAAGTAGGAAACAATATCATGCGTCTCTTCGGGAATGATGTTGGCCATGGTGGAAATAACGCCTTTACCACCATACGCCAGTACCGGGAGGATGGTACTGTCATCCCCTGAGTATATGGAGAATTCTGGGCCGCATAATTTTACTATTTCGCCAACTTGATAGAGATTACATTCCTTAATTCCGACTACAGTCTCATTCTCCGCTATCTCGCGAATAGTTTCCGGAGTCATATTGAAGCTTGTCCGGGACGGAATGTTATACAGTATAATAGGTATTGCGACAGCTCGTGCGATTGTACTGAAATGGGTCACCAAACCGCGTTGTGATGTCTTATTGTAATAGGGCACAACGGAAAGCAACGCATCTGCACCCACTTTTTCCAGTTCAACAGAAAGATCGACAGCGTGTTGAGTATTGTTGCTTCCGGCTCCCGCTATGACCGGCACCCGTCTTTTGACAGTCTCAACTACAAACCGCACCACGGAAATATGCTCATCGTGGGATAGCGCGGAAGATTCACCGGTTGTCCCGCAGACAACGACAGCATCGATCTTGTGAGCAATCTGGAACTCGATCAACTCACGTAGCTTTTGGTAATCAACCTTCCCGTCTCGGAAAGGGGTTACGATTGCAACTGCGGCCCCCATAAAAACCTGCTTCTTCATAACACGCTCTCCCCCGCGCTTAAGCAGCCTTCATGTAATCGCGTGGCCATAACCACAGTTATTAAATGAACTTAAACACAACTAATTCGAGTAAATTCCGAGCAATCTGGACCAGAGTGCGGCGACGATTTGATCGAGAGTCTATAAATTAGAGCGGCGACGGCGCGGAAAAGCGGGACCCACTTTTCCGCTCGCCGCTCTAGCGGCTCGCCCGGATCAGGGTGCCGGCGCCGCGTGGGGTGAAGATCTCCAGCAGCACGGCATGGGGCACCCGGCCATCGACGATCACCGCGGCCTCGACCCCCCGTTCGACGGCGTCGATGCAGGTCTCCACCTTGGGGATCATGCCGCCGCTGATGGTGCCCTCTTGCTTGAGCAGGCGGGCGCGATCGACCGACAGCTCTTGGATCAGCTGCTTGTCCTTGTCGAGAACGCCTTTGACGTCGGTCAGCATCAACAGCCGCGCCGCCTTCATCTGGGCGGCCAACGCCCCGGCGGCGGTATCGGCGTTGATGTTGAAAGTCTCGCCGGCCTCGCCGATGCCGATCGGGGCGATCACCGGGATGATATCGGAGTCGCGGAACTGGATCAGCACATGGGGATCGATCACCACCGGCTCGCCGACGAAGCCAAGATCAAGGACGCGCTCGATATTGGATTCGGGATCGTGGCGCTTGCGCACCATCTTGCGGGCCTGGATCAGCCGGCCGTCCTTGCCCGACAGCCCGACGGCGCAGCCCCCGGCCTGATTGATCTCGGTGACGATGGCCTTATTGATCGAGCCGGCCAGGACCATCTCGACCACATCGACGGTGGCGGCGTCGGTGACGCGCAGGCCGTCGATGAAGGTGCTCTGGATGCGCAGGGTATCAAGCATGCGCCCGATCTGCGGGCCGCCGCCATGGACGACGACCGGGTTCATGCCGACTTGCTTGAGCAGCACGACATCGCGGGCGAAGGTCTTGGCCAGTTCGGGGTCGCCCATGGCATGACCGCCGTATTTGATGACGATGGTCAACCCGGCGAAGCGCCGCATATAGGGCAAGGCCTCGGACAGGGTCTTGGCCTTATGAAGCCATCCTTCGGGGATTTCCGCGTGGATCGGCTCCGGGGGCGCAGAATCGGTCATCATCCGGGTCCTTTGCGTCGTCCGGGACGGGAGCCCGGACTTTCGGAGAAAACGGCCGGGCATCCGCCGGCCGCTGGGCGGAGGGGCGGGGGCCGCTTACGGCGAGGCCAGGGCGGCCAATTGGGCGCGCAAGAGGTCGATGCCGGCGCCGCTCTGGCTGCTGGTGACGATCACGTCGGGATGGGCGGCGACATGCTTGGCGGTCTCGGCCACGACCCGGGCCAGGACATCGGTGATCTCGGCCGCCTTCAACTTGTCGGCCTTGGTCAGGACGATCTGATAGCTGACCGCCGCCTCGTCGAGCATGCGCATGACGTCGCGGTCGTTTTCCTTGATGCCATGGCGGGAATCGATGAGCAGGCAGACCCGGCGCAGGGCCGGACGGCCGCGCAGGTAGGCCATGATCAGCCGTGTCCAGCGCTTGACCGCGTCCTTGGGCGCCTCGGCGAAGCCATAGCCCGGCAGGTCGACCATCATCAGCGCCGGATCCTGGGCCTCGGGGCCGAGGCGGAAATAGTTCAGTTCCTGGGTGCGGCCGGGGGTGTTGGAGGTTCGCGCCAGGGTCTTGCGCCCGGTAAGGGCGTTGACCAGGCTCGACTTGCCAACATTGGAACGGCCGGCGAAGGCGATCTCGGACAGATCGTGGTCGGGCAGGGTGTCGAGCGACACGCAGCCCATGACGAACGAACAGGTCTGGGAGAACAGCCAGCGCCCGGCCTCTAGGGCGCGGGCGGCCTCTTCCTCATCGGAAAAGGCCGCGCCAAAAGCGGGTGTTTCGGGCAAATCCGCCATGTCTTTAGGTCTTAGCCCCCATCCGCTTCATGATGACCCACTGCTGGGTGATCGAGAGCAAGTTGTTCCAGGTCCAGTAGATCACCAGTCCGGCGGCGAAATGGGCCAGCATGAAGGTGAACATGATGGGCAGGAACATCATGATCTTGGCCTGGGTCGGATCGGCCGGAGTCGGGTTCAGCTTCTGCTGCATCCACATGGTCACGCCCATGATCAGCGGCCAAGCGCCCAGCATCAGCATGTTCGGCGGATCCCAGGGGATCAGCCCGAACAGGTTGAAGACGGTGGTCGGATCGGGGGCGGCGAGATCGCGGATCCAGCCATAGAACGGCTCGTGGCGCATCTCGATGGAAACGAACAGAACCTTATAGAGGGCGAAGAACACCGGGATCTGAATGACGATCGGCAGACAGCCCGACAAGGGATTGACCTGCTCTTTTTTATAAAGAGACATCATCTCCTGATTAAGGCGGGCGCGATCGTCCTTGAAGCGCTCCTGAAGCTTCTTCAGCTCGGGCTGGAGCAGCTTCATCTTCGACATCGACCGATAGGACTTATTGGCCAGCGGGAAGAAGACCAGCTTCAGCACCACGGTGAAGGCGAGGATCGCCAGACCCATGTTGCCCAGGATGCCATGCAGGAACTGGATGCTGAGGAAGAACGGCTTGGTCATGAAGTAGAACCAGCCGAAATCGATCGCCAGATCGAAATTCTTGATGCCCAGCTCGTCCGTATAGCGGTCGAGCAGCTTCACTTCCTTGGCGCCCGAGAACAGATGGTTCGAGGTCTCGATGCGGCCGCCGGGCTCGACGGTGAAGGCGGCGCCCAGGAAATCGGCCTGATAACCATCGCGGCCATCGCGCGGCTGATAGAGGAAGCGGCCGGTGACCGGCATCGACTGGTCGGTGACCAGGGCGGTCAGCCAATACTTGTCGGTGATGCCCATCCAGCCGCCGGTCGAGGTGTGCTTGACCTCGCCATCGTCCTTCAGGGCGCTGTACTTGACCTCCTTCAAGGTGCCGTCGAAGACGCCGAGCGGGCCCTCGTGAAGGATGTAGTAGTTGAGCAGGGCCGGGGTGTTGATCCGCGAAACCAGACCATAGGGGAACAGGGTGACGGCCCCCGCCCCGGTGTTTTCCACCGCCTGGGTGATCGAGAACATGAAATCGTGGTCGATGGCGATCTTGCGGATGAAGCGCAGGCCCTCGCCGTTGTCCCAGGTCAGGGTGACGGGGGCGTCGACGCCCAGCGCGCCGCGGTCGGCCTGCCACAGGGTGTCGGCATCGGGGACCTTGACGCCCGGGGTGCCGGCGACCCAGCCGAATTCGGCATAATAGGGCAAAGGCGCGCCCGGGGGCGAAAGCAGGGAGATTTCCGGGCTCTGCGGATCAACGGTCTCGCGGTAATCGACCAAGCTAAGGTCGTCGATACGGGCGCCGCGCAGGCGGATCGAGCCATGCAGGCGGGCGGTATCGATGCCGATTCGCGGGCTGATATCGGCGGCCAGGGCCTCTTCACGCGACAGGCTTGCCGCGCCGGGGGTCATGCCGCCGGGCGTGGGAACCGCCGCGCCCGGCTGGGCGGGCACCTGCGGTGCCGCGACCGGGCTTTGTCCCGGCGCCTGGACGCTTGATGGCGCCGCCATCTGACCGTTTGATGGCGCCGCCATCTGGGCGCTGTCCTGCTGCTGCGCCGTCATCGGGGGTTGCTTGGCTCCGAAGAAGTATTCGAAGCCGAACAGGACCGCCATGGACAGCACGATGGCGAGGATAAGGTTACGCTGTTGCAGCATTACTCTGCCTTCCCACTTCAGCAGTTGTGCGCCGTTCGGCCCAGCTGAGGAGGGCACGTCGGGCAGTCGGCGAGGGTCTAATCCGGATCTGTCCCGTCGGTCCGCCGACCGGGGTTGCCCTCGGTCGATCCGGCGCTCACGGCTGGTCCGGCGTCCTTGCAGCCGCACCGGCCCGGCCGGGGGTCGTCAGGGACGGGATCGTATCCCATGCCTCCCCACGGATGGCAACGCGAAATCCTGCGCACCGCCAGCCACAGCCCCCAGAAAGGACCGTGGCGGGTGATCGCTTCCAGGGCATAGCGGCTGCACGAGGGATCGAACCGGCAGTTCTGGCCGAGCAGCGGCGACAGAAACAGGCGGTAAAGCCAGATCAGCCCGCGCATCAGCAGGCCGATCCCCTGGGACAGGGCGGCCAAAGGCCTCACCGGCGCATCCCTAAGCGCTTAAGAGCGGCGCGCAGATCGGCGACCAGCAGATCGAAGGGGCGTCCAAGGGTGGCGGCGCGACCGATCACCACGTAATCATGGCCGCCCTTGGCCTCGGTGGCGATCACCAGATCGACGGCCGCGCGCAAGCGGCGCCGGGCGCGGTTGCGCTCGACGGCATTGCCCACCTTTTTGCTGGTGGTGAAGCCGACGCGGATCGGAGGCGGCAGGGGCAAGGCCGGGTGGCGTCCCGCCCGCGGGGCGGGCTGGACGGCGGCCTGAAGGACCAGCCCGGGGGCGGCCCATTTACAGCGCTTACCGGCGACGCGCAAAAAATCGGCCCGCTGTTTAAGGCGGCCGACGGCAAGCGCGCTGCGATCCTTGTGCGATCCCGGGGAGGGTCCCTGCGACTCGGTCCCCGAGAGCGGACCGGGCGAAAGGGGGTGGCCGGGATCGTCCTGCTGGCTTTCCCCGTCGCGCCGTGGGGCGTTCTCGGGTGGGGCCGACGGACATGATCCCATGGCCGAACCTCCGGGCGCGGGAAACGAAACCTTAAGCCGACAGGCGCTTGCGGCCCTTGGCCCGACGGTTGGCCAGAACGCGACGGCCGCCGACGGTGGCGAGGCGGCTACGGAAGCCGTGACGGCGCTTGCGCACCAGATTGCTCGGTTGATACGTGCGTTTCACCGGTTCTACTCCGACTGGGGGCGCCGCCGAGGCGCTCCTGGAATTCAGAAAGGGGCTGTGTATAGCGGCGGGAAAGGCCCAGGTCAACGGTCCGTTGCCCGGGTTTTTCCACCCTTGGCCTTCCCGCTCATGTCCAGGGCGGGTCCGGGGCGGGGGGAAGCCCTCTCCTTATCATAGTCCAAGGCGGCGCCGGGGGCGTCCTTTGTTCCTGCCGCCTGCGGGGGAAATTTGCTAGGATCGCCGCCATCCCGTCGGCGGACGTCTCCGCCGCGACAGCACCATCGCATAAGGGGGCGCCGTGTCCGGCCCGACCACCTCATCTGTTTCTTCCGCCCGCCCGATCGCCGATCGGTCCCCCTCGTCCCTCGGCTTCGCCATCCGCCTGCTGGCGCTCTGCGCCGTTCTTGTGGCGCTGGCCCAAGCGCCGGTGCTGGTGGCGGCGACGGCCGGACGGCTTGGGGGGACTCCGCTCGCTCCGCCGCCCTCCTGGGCTGAAATCGGCCGAACGGCGCTGGCCTTGACCGCCTCGGGCGATGCGGGCGAAGCGGCGCGCGCCGATCTGCTGGATACGGCGCGCGGGATTTTGCCGCTTTCGCTGCCCTTGGCGGCGGGAACCGGGGTTTTGGTTTTTCTGGTGCTCTTGCGCCAGGGCCGGGCGCCGGCCCGCCGGGTTCTGGCCTTTTCCGCCGAGTCGCCCCAATCTTCGCCGGGCGCGGAGGGGGCGGTTCTCGACCGGGCCCTGGCGCGGATCGGCCATGACCTGCAGGCGGGCTTGGCCGGGGCCGTCGCCGCGGGGGAAACGCCGCCGCCCGCCGTGGTGCGCGCCGTCGAGGATGCGCTGCTGCTGGTGGCCAGCGCCCGCCGCTTCGCCGGTGCCCCGGCGCCCAGCCCGCGACTGGCCCGGGTTCGGGTGGCCGATCTGCTGGGGCGGGTGGTCGACCATCTGGCGGCGGCCCATCCGGGGGTGACCTGGCGTCTTGATACCCCCGAGTCGCTCGTGCTCAAGGGCGATGAGGCCCATCTGTTTCGTATTCTGGTCTCGCTGGGACGCAATGCCGCCCAGGTCGGGTCGCGCAGCGTGGCGCTGCGGGCCGAGCGCGGCGAGGGCTGGGTTTTCCTTGATGTCATCGACGATGGCCCGGGGGTCGATCCGCTGACCCGCGACAGCCTGTTCCAGGCCTTCGCCGGCCCCTCGCGCCCCGGCGCCGCCGGTGTTGGTCTGGCGGTCGCCCGCGATCTGGCCCGCGCCCAGGGCGGCGATCTAGCCTTGGTCGACGGAACCATCGAAGGGGCGACCTTCCGCCTCAGTCTGCCGGCGGCCGGGAAGCCCTCGTCCTAGGCCAAGGGCTTGTCGCCGATGCGCCCGGCGATGAAGCGGGCGAGCGGCGGGCCCAAGCAGATGACGATGATGAAGCGGGCGGTTTGCAGGGCCATGACGAAGGACAGATCGACCCGGGCCGAGGAAGCGGCGATGATCGCCACCGAATCGAGGCCGCCCGGGCTGGTCGCCAGATAGGCGGTGACCGGATCGACGCCAAGCAGAGAGGTCAGCAGCCAGGCGGTGCCGCCGCAAAACGCCATGAGGGCGGCGATCGAGGCGAGGATCTGGGGCAGGGCGCGGGCGGCATGGGCCAGCACCGCGCGGGTGAAGCCCAGCCCAATGGTCCAGCCGAGTGCCGCATAGGCCAGGGCGAGCAGCCAGGGCGGCAGATGGATGGCCAGCAGGCCGAAGGACGAAAGAACCGCCGCCGCCACCATCGGCACGACCATGGCGCCCGAGGGTACGCGCAGGAAAACGCCGAGCGTCGCGCCGATTCCGGCCAGGGCCAGGGTCTGGCCGAAGACGAGGCCATCGAGCGCGGGAAACCACGGGGTCGGCGGCGGCGGGGCGCCTTCCACCCACAGGTGGGCGATCAGGGCGGCGGCCGAGGCGACGCAAACCACCCTTAGATATTGCATGAAGGCCACCAGCCGGACATCGGCGCCGAAGGCCTCGGCCATCACCACCATGGCCGAAGCCGCGCCGGGCGAGGAACCCCAGACGCTGGTGGTGCCGGGCAGCGACCCCCAGCGGCTCATCATCCAGCCAAGCAGGCTGCTCGCCGCCACCGTCGCCAGAACGATCGCCAGAAACAGCGCCCAATCATCAAGGAACGAGGCGATCAGCCCCGGCGAGATCGATCCGCCGATCATGCAGCCGATCATCGCCTGGGCGCCGAGATAGGGGGCGCGCGGCAGGTGGATGCGCGTCCCGGCCAGGGCGCAGCAAATGGCGGCGATCATCGGACCAAGCAGCAGGGCGGCGGGCAGGCCGGTGGTGTGCAGTCCCCAGCCGACAGCGGCCGAGGTGGCGCCAAGCGCCAGCCATTGCAGGGGGATCGGCAGAGATCCGAGGCGGGACGACGGCGAGACGGGAAGGGGCATGGGGGGAACGCCACTTGCGGGACAAGAAGAAAAGCGCGCTCCCGCCGGCCCCCCTTTGAAAGAGGGAGCCGGCGGAAGGATCGGCGAGGCCGATCAGACGCTCAGGCTTAGTCGATCGCCCAGGTCAGGGTCTTGAGATAGGCCGATTCGGCCAGATCGGGATGGACCGGATGGTCGGGACCGGCGCCGCCCGAGCGCAAGATCCGCCCCGTCCGCCCGGCCTGGGCGATGCCATGGGCGGTTTCGTCCTGGAAGCGGTCGATCGGCATGTGATGGCTGCACGAGGCGACGAACAGAAAGCCGCCGGGTTCGACCAGGGCGGCGGCGAGGCGGGCGACCTTGCGATAGCCCTTGGCGCCCGAGGCCTGATCCTTGCGGGTCTTGGCGAAGGCCGGCGGATCGCAGACGACGACGCCAAAACGCTTGCCCTCATGCTCTGCTTGCTCGAGGTAGGCGAAACCCTCGGCCTTGTGGGTGGTCAGCGCCCCGCCGAGTCCGGCGGTGGCGGCGGCCTGTTGGGCCAGCAGCAGGCCCTGGTCGGAGCGGTCGACCAGGGTGGCCGAGGTGGCGCCGCGCGCCAGCGCCAGCAGCCCGAAGCCCCCGGCATAGCTATAGACATCAAGCACCGAGCGGCCGCGGGCGAGGTCGGCGACGAAGGCGCGATTGGGCCGCTGATCGAAGAACCAGCCGGTCTTCTGGCCTTCCTGCAGGTCGGCCAGATAGGAAAAGCCGTTTTCGATCACCGGCACCGGGCCGTCGATCTGGCCCCGGGCCAGGGCGGTTTCCTGGGTCAGCCCTTCGAGTAGGCGCACCGGCGCGTCGTTGATCAGCACGATGGCGCGCGGCGCCAGCAGGTTTTCGATGGCGTCGAGAATCAGTGGCGTCAGCAGATCCATCCCGGCGCTGTTGGCCTGGACGGCGATGACATCGCCCAAACGGTCGACGACCAGCCCGGGCAGGCCGTCGGCCTCGCCATGGACGAGCCGGTAATAGGGTTGGTCAAACAGCGTGTCGCGCAGGCGCAAGGCCCGCTGAAGCCGGACGAAGACCCATTCCTTGGTGATGCTGGCGCCAAGATCGCGATCAAGAACCCGCGCGGCGATCAGCGAATGCGGATTAAACGTGGCGATGGCCAGCGGCTCATCCCCGGCATCGCGCAAGGTGACAAGCGCTCCCGGAGTCATGGCCTTGGCCTCCGGGGTCATGGCGATCTCGTTGGAGAAAACCCAGGGATGGCCCTGGCGGAGCCGCTTCGAGTGGCCGGCGAGAAGGCGGATTTCGGGGAGAGACGGCGAATTTGGCTCTGTCATGACGATTCCGAAAGGGGGAGGAGGCCCCAGGATAGGGCATTTTCTCATGTTGGAACTGGTCGGGAAATGCGCGGACGTGATTGGTTTTGCGAAATTCTTGGGTCGCAATTGTGATCTGGATTTGATCTAAATCAATGGCGGACGGGAAGGTGCGGAGCATAGTTTCGCCACTTTTCGATCCCTTGGCGAGCCGTTCGTTGAAGGGGGCCCGTCGCACCGCTTCTGGCCGCCGGGCGTCACCAGGATCGGGAGCAAGGGGGGACCGCGCGGCGGCCGGGGTCGGACGGGTCCAGAGACAGACTTACCGCGATCGCTTCATACAGCGGACCATCATAGACCGACGGCGGGCCTTTTGGCCAAACGGAACCGTCGGTCGCGATCGAGCAAATGGGCAGGGGCATGGTGCGTCCTGTCCCTCTAGAGGTCGATACAGGAGGCGGCATTGACGCAGGCGACCATAGCGCGCGGCGCGCGGGCGGATACCGAGCCCTACGTCGAGGGCGTGATCAAGAAGTTCGTCATCGCAGCGGTTCTGTGGGGCGTGGTTGGATTTATCGCCGGCGACGTCATCGCCTGGCAGCTGGCGTTCCCGTCGCTGAACATGGACCTGGAATGGACCAGTTTCGGTCGCTTGCGTCCCCTTCACACCTCCGCGGTGGTTTTCGCCTTCGGTGGCAACGTCCTGCTTGGCACGTCGCTCTATGTTGTCCAGCGAACCTCGCGCGCCAGCCTGTATGGCGGCGCCGCGCTTGGCAATATCATCTTCTGGGGCTACCAGCTGTTCATCGTCATGGCCGCTCTCGGCTATGTGCTGGGCGTCACCCAGGGCAAGGAATATGCCGAGCCCGAATGGTTCGTCGACCTGTTCCTGACCGTGGTCTGGGTGCTTTATCTGGCGGCTTTCCTCGGCACCCTTCTCAAGCGCCGCGAGCCCCATATCTATGTCGCCAACTGGTTCTTCCTGGCGATGATCATCACCATCGCCCTGCTGCACCTGGGCAACAACATGGCCATTCCCGTCGCCCTGATGGGCGGCGACTCGTGGGTCAAAAGCTACGGCTTCTATTCGGGCGTCCAGGACGCCATGACCCAATGGTGGTATGGGCATAACGCCGTCGGCTTCTTCCTGACCGCCGGTTTCCTCGGCATCATGTATTATTTCGTGCCCAAGCAGGCGCAGCGCCCGGTCTATTCCTACCGGTTGTCGATCGTGCACTTCTGGGCGCTGATCTTCCTTTATATCTGGGCCGGTCCCCATCACCTGCATTACACCGCCCTGCCCGATTGGGCGCAGACGGTGGGCATGGTGTTCTCGGTGATGTTGTGGATGCCCTCCTGGGGAGGGATGATCAACGGCCTGATGACGCTGTCGGGGGCCTGGGACAAGCTGCGCACCGATCCGGTCTTGCGCTTCCTGGTGGTCTCCGTCGGCTTCTATGGCATGTCGACCTTCGAAGGGCCGATGATGTCGATCAAGGCCGTCAACTCGCTGTCCCACTACACCGATTGGACCATCGGCCACGTGCATTCCGGGGCCCTGGGCTGGGTGGCCTTCGTGTCCTTCGGCGCGCTCTATTACCTGGTTCCGGCCCTGTGGAAGCGCCGCTCGCTGTATTCCCTGAAACTCGTCAGCCTGCACTTCTGGATCGCTACCCTGGGCATTGTGCTCTACATCACCTCGATGTGGGTCTCGGGCATCATGCAGGGCCTGATGTGGCGCGCTTACGACGAGTTGGGGTTCTTGCAGTACTCGTTCATCGAATCCGTGGCCGCCATGCATCCCTATTACATCATCCGGGCGACCGGCGGGGTGCTGTTCGTCATCGGCTCGGTGGTGATGGTCTACAACATGTATCGCACCATCAAGGGTGACATCCGCGAGGACGCGCCCCAGGCGGCCTATCTCGGGTCCGCCGCCGGTGTCCGACGGTAAGGGGGGGCGGGACAATGAGTCTGCTCAAGCATCACGCCAAGATCGAAACCAACGCCCTGTTCCTCACCGTGGGGATTTTCCTCACGGTGATCATCGGCGGCATCGTCGAGATCGTGCCGCTGTTCACGATCGAAAGCACCATCGAGAAGGTGGAGGGCGTGCGTCCCTACACCCCGCTCGAACTGGCCGGACGCAACATCTACGTCCGCGAAGGCTGCTACAACTGCCATAGCCAGATGGTGCGGCCGTTCCGCGACGAGATGGAGCGCTACGGCCATTACTCGCTCGCGGCCGAAAGCATGTACGACCATCCCTTCCAGTGGGCGTCCAAGCGCACCGGGCCCGATCTGGCCCGGGTGGGCGGCAAGTATTCCAACGACTGGCATCGCCGCCATCTGATCAATCCCCGCGACGTGGTTCCCGAATCGATCATGCCGGGCTATCCGCATCTGCTGCGCGACGCACTCGCCTTCCCCGACGCGGCGGCGCATATGAAAACCCTCGAGCTGGTGGGCGTGCCCTATTCGAAGATCGACGGCGCCTATGACAACGCCGTGGCCGATTTCGAAGCCCAGGCCAATCCCGACGCCGATCACACCGCCCTTCTCGCCCGCTATCCCAAGGCGGTGGTCGGTGATTTCGACGGTCAGCCGGGGACGATCACCGAAATGGACGCCCTGATCGCCTATCTTCAGGTTCTTGGCACCATGGTGGACTTCACCCAGTTCGATCCGGCCAAAGCCAACGCGATCCGCTGATCGTGGCAAGACCGCACCAGCGATCGTTTGAAGGGTCGCGCGAAGTATCAGGAGAAGGGAGCCGTCATGGCTATGCTTGAACACCTAGCCGATGCTCTGCGGCATCTGTGGGGTCTATGGCTGATGCTGATCTTCGCGGGGATCATTTTCTGGGCCTTCCGGCCGCGGAATAAGGATCGCTTTGAGAAATATGGCGCAATCCCCTTGCGGGACGACCAAGACGAGGAGCGAAACAATGGCGGGCATTCCTGAAAAGGACGCCATTTCCGGCCAGTCCACCACTGGCCACGAGTGGGATGGAATCACCGAGCTCAATACTCCCCTGCCGGCGTGGTGGGTGTGGGTGTTCTATGCGACGATCGTTTGGGCGTTGGCCTATGTGGTGGTCTATCCGGCCATCCCGCTGGGCGCCAGCGCGACCCCGGGTCTGTTCGGCTGGCACAGCCGCACGGAGCTGCAAAAGGACATGAATCAGGCCTATCAGGCCTTTCATGCCGATAAGGTCGCGCGGATCGAAAGCATGGATGTCGATGCCATCATCGCCGATGATCCCTTGCGTCAATACGCGACGCGGGCCGGCGAGGTGATCTTCAAGGAAAACTGCGCCCCCTGCCATCAGTCCGGCGGAGCGGGCAACTACGGTTATCCGACGCTGGCCGACGACGAATGGCTGTGGGGCGGCACCGCCGATGCCATCTACACCACCGTTCGCCACGGCATCCGCGACACCAACACCTTCGACGACACCCGCTTCAACGAAATGCCGTCCTTCGCCGAACTGCCCGAAGAAGACCTGAACGCCTTGGCCGACTATGTGGTCGCGGCGTCGGCCGGGTCGCTTCCCGCCGGCCATGGTCAGCAGCTGTTTGAAGAGAACTGCGCCGTCTGCCACGCCTCGGAAAGCAGCGGGCCGGTGCCCGATGGCAATCAGGCGATGGGCGCTCCGGCGCTCAACAACCAGATCTGGCTTTACAAGGGCGACAAGGAGTCGATCCTCGCCCAGTTGCGCGCCCCCAAACAGGGCATGATGCCGGGCTGGGCCAATCGCCTGAAGGATAGCGATATCAAATCGGCGACCGTCTACGTCCACAGCCTGGGCGGTGGCCAGTAAGGCGGTCTTCCCGCTCTTGGCGATCCCGATAAAAAAACCGCCCGGTTCCTTGCGAAGGAGCCGGGCGGTTTTTCGTGGAGGCGGGGCGGGGGCGGAGGGTTAGGCCACGGCGCCCGGAGTATCCGCCAAGGGAGCGGCGGCCGGGGCGTGATCGTCGGCCACTCCGGCCGCCAGCCGGGCCTTATGCAGGCTGGCGCGTTCGCGCAAGGAGTCGCTGCGCAGCTGACCGCAGGCGGCCAGGATGTCGCGGCCGCGCGGCATGCGGATCGGCGCCGTGTAGCCGGCCTCGAACAAGATGTTGGCGAAGCGCTCGATATGGCGGATCGGCGGGCATTCGAAGCCCGAGCCCGGCCAGGGATTGAAGGGGATCAGGTTGAACTTGCAGGGAACCCCCTCGACCAGCTTGATCAGGGCGCGGGCGTCGGCTTCGGAATCGTTCACGCCCTTGAGCATGACGTATTCAAAGGTGATGCGCCGGGCGTTGCTGGCGCCCGGATACTCGCGGCAGGCCGCCATCAACTCGGCCAGCGGATATTTGCGGTTGATCGGCATGATCTCGTCGCGGATCTCGTCGCGCGCCGCATGCAGGCTGACCGCCAGATTGACGCCCAGCTCGGCGCCGCAGCGCCGGATCATCGGCACCACCCCCGAGGTCGAAAGCGTGATCCGCCGCCGCGAGACGGCGATCCCCTCGTTATCAAGCAGGATGCCGATCGCCTTGGCGACGTTGTCGTAGTTGTAGAGCGGTTCGCCCATGCCCATCAGCACGATGTTGGACAGTTGGCGCGACTCGTCGGTCGGCGACGGCCATTCGCCATAGGCGTCGCGCGCGGCCATGAACTGGCCGACGATCTCGTGGGCGGTCAGGTTGCGGACCAGCAACTGGGTGCCCGTATGACAGAACCGGCAGGTCAGCGTGCAGCCGACCTGCGAGGACACACAGAGAGCGCCCCGATCGTCTTCAGGAATATAAACGGTTTCGGCCTCGTTTCCGTCAGGGAACCGAAGTAGCCACTTACGCGTTCCATCCTCGGAGCGCTGTTCTCGAACAACGTGCGGGCGGGCGACCACGCAGGTTTCCGCCAGCTTCGCCCGCAAGGGCGTTCCAAGGGTGGTCATGGCCGAAAAGTCGGTTTCGCCGCGGTGGTAGACCCAGTGCCAGAGCTGCTTTGCTCTGAAGGGTTTTTCGCCCATATCGCGTAGAAGGGCGGCAATCTCTTCTCTTGAGAGGCCGACAAGGTTCACCGGCGCGGGGTTTTGCGGTATAGACATGCGTCGCTCTGTATCCGTTAAGGGACTTGATATAGGTCCGTTCGTTCTGCCGGAAAAGGTTTTTCCGGTCCTGTCCTGGGGTTCTCCCAATGCTTCCACCCGGTGTAAGGGCATTTTTTGCAATGAATCGATCGATCAGGCAAAAAACAGCGCTTTCTTTGCTCCGGGACCTGGAGGAGTTGGAAGTGCGGACTTAATTACCAAGACATTCGTCGGGATTGCCGCAGTTTCCCAGAATTTAAACCGCCAACAGTGGTGATGGAGGAGTTTTGAATCATGATGCATAAGGTGCTGATCAGCGTTGCCGCCGCCGGGCTACTTACTGCCTGCGCCGACGTATGGAACTACGAGGAAGTGGCTACGCAGAGCAATGCGGGCACCGCCTTCGACGCCGCGCTCCAGAAAGATTACGTCGCTCTGGCCGCTCACGAAGCGAACTATGGCGATTGGGACGATACCGCCTATTACACCAACAAGGCGAAGCTGGCCGCCGCCGGCCAGACCCCTGCCCCCACGGCGATGGCCGAGCGTGAGCTGGGCTCTTACACCGGCGAGCTGACCGCCGCCCGTTCGGCCCTGGTGACCGCCCTGGGCGCCGGCGCCCCGTCGTCCAATCCGACCGTCGCCGCCAAGGCGCAGACCAGCTTTGATTGCTGGGCCGAGGAAGCCGAAGAGGATCGCCAGCCCGAGCATATCCGCGAGTGCAAGCAGAACTTCGAGATCGCCATGAACGCCCTTGGCGGCGCTCCGGCCCCGGCCGTGGTTTCCGAAGGCTTCAAGGTGTTCTTCGCCCTTGATAGCGCCCGCCTGTCGCCCGAATCCGAGGCCACCCTTGATCGCGTGTCGCAGGCCTTCTTGTCCGGCTCGCCCGCGTCCGTGATGGTCGTTGGCTATGCCGACACCTCGGGCCCGGCCGACTATAACATCTTGTTGTCGCAGCGTCGCGCCGAAGCCGTCGCCCGCGGTCTGGCCCAGCGCGGTATCGCTTCCGAGGTTCTGACCCTCGAGGCTTACGGCGAAGAGCGTTTGGCCGTCCCCACCGCCGATGGTGTGGTCGAGCAGCAGAACCGTCGTGTCGAAGTGGTCTTCGGCGGCTAAGGCTCCGCGTTTTCCTTCACCGGTGGTTTATGAATCAGCGGCGCGTCTCCCCCAAAGGAGGCGCGCCGTTTTCAATTCGAGCAAATTCCGAGCCCCCTGGGCTTCACCGCCCTATGGGGCCGGCTGGATTGCCGGCGGACAGGGGCCGTTGGCGACGGCGGCGACCCACGACAGGATGACCCGGCCGACGGCCGCATCCGTATTGGCGACCGGCCGCGCCATCCCGCTTTCGAAGCCGCTGACCGGGGCGTCGGCGAAGCTGGCGTAATACAGCGTATCGGGTCCGCCGGCATCGCGGCCCAGCACCCCGGGCATGAACTCCAGCCTTGGGCGCAGCGGTTCGGAATCTTCTCCCGCCGGTCCATAGACGATGGCGAAGCCGCCGGGCAGATCATAAAGACTGTCGACGCGGCGGGCCCGGCTGCCGTTATAGCAAACCGCCTGATCGGCCATCTGACCAAGCACGGCCGCGCCTCCGGCGCCGGCGGGCGGGCCGGCATCGGCTGATGCCGACACGGTGGACCCGGGGCCGATGCCGCCCGTCATCGGGTCTCCTGCGGGGGCTCCCGGGGTCATGCCTTCGATGCCCATCGCCGTTCCGCCGGTCGGCGGCGGCGCTTGGCCTTCTCCCGCCGGGGCCGAGATCGGCGGAGCGACCAGCTTGCGCGCCAGGGTCATCTTGCCCTCGGTCGGGTGATCGACCACGGTCTTTTCCTTCATCGCCGTCACCTTGGTGACCGGCGGGGCGTCGCGGACGGCGGCCGGCTTGGGCGGCTCGGGCGTCAGGCTGGAGAAATCGACGAAATCGCGGACCAGCCAGCCGCCGCCGCCCAGAAGCACGGCGATCGCCACGAAGATCAGGCACCCCTTCAACTCGCGGCTCGCCCCTTCCTTAACCACCGGCTGTGGCCGCGTCCGTCGGCGCACGGGGCGAAAGGTCGGATCGGAAAGTGGCAGGGGATTGCGTGGGCGCGTGGGGATGCCTTCACCCGGCGCAATCGGCGAGGCGCCGCTTTCGGGGCGGGGCGGGGTCGGACCCTGCCGTTCCTCGGCCTGGGGATCGGCCCCTTCCTGCGTCTGATCGTCGGCGGGCTCGTCAAAGGCGAAGCCGCGCGGCGGCGGGGCCGTCCCGGCCGGATCGCCCCGGCTTGGCCCATCGCCCGCGCCCGGTGGCGGGGTCGATCCAGAGGCGGGGCGAGCGGCGCCCGCCCCCCGTGGGCCGGCCTCGCGTCCCGCCGGGGGCCGTTCGGTGGGTGGCGTTGGGCGCGGCGGCCGCCGCGGGCCGCTGTCGGCCGGGCTCATCGAGAAAAGCCGGACAGAACGGTTCGATCGGGACGTCGGGTCCTTGCGGCGGCGTTATCGGGGCGGGGCGGGCGAAGGACCGGCCGCTGATAGGATTTGGTCATTTCTGGTATTCCCACTGCGCATGGCGGCGATCGCTTTTTTGCGAAGTATGGCTGGGACGTCTTGAAACACAAGACGGCAACAGGGCCACCCCCGCTTGCCCAGGGGGCTCGACTATGGTCGAGAACAGTCCGGTCCGCCCTTGTGTCCGGCCGCTCCGGGAGTCTATATCCGACCCTGACAATTATCATTGTCAGGTCCCGCCTCGGAACTTAAGAGGCATTATAAAACGTCCGTCACCGGTGGCGGTTGCCGACCCCGGATTTCCGGCAGTTCGGCCCGCGGTCGACTCGGAAACAGGACCTGCGGCATAGCGACCCAATCGACGCTTCGCTTAAGGGGCCCTTCGGGGTTATCCTACGGGAAGCGCCGGTTTTTTATCGCCTTGCCGGCAAAATGCGAACGATTCCAAGAAAGGCTGGCGTCACTATGGCTGTAGCAAACGAAGGACCGGGTTCCCAAGCGGGTCAAAGCCGCACCGCCCAGGCCATCAAGCCGATCCCCGGTGGAAATTCCCTTTACGAGAGTTATCAAAAGGTCCATCCGCGCCGGATCAGCGGCACCTATCGCTCGATCAAATGGTGGATGATGGGCCTGCTGCTGACCATCTTCTGGGTCGGCCCCTGGCTGCGCTGGGATCGTGGACCAAGCGTGTCCGATCAGGCCATCTTCATCGACATGCCCGGGCGCCGGGCCTATTTCTTCTTTATCGAGATCTGGCCCCAAGAGGTTTATTACCTGACGGGCCTGCTGATCATCGCCGCCGTCGGCCTGTTCTTCGCCACCGCTCTGCTCGGGCGGGTATGGTGTGGCTTCGCCTGCTTCCAGACGGTTTTCACCGATCTGTTCGTCGCCGTCGAACGGCTGCTCGAAGGCGATCGCAACAGCCGCATCAAGCGCGACAGTTCGCCGATGACCGTCGATACCCTGATGCGCAAGACCCTGAAAACCGTCATTTGGGTTCTGATCTCGCTGGCCGTGGGCATCGGCTTCATCCTGTATTTCTATCCCGCGCCCTGGCCGGCCATCGTCGATATCGTCACCTTCAATGCCGGGGCCGCCGCCTATGGCACGCTGGCGGTGGTTGGCGGCGGCTGCCTGATCATGGCCGGTTACGCCCGCGAGCAGGTCTGCATGTACATGTGCCCCTATGCCCGCTTCCAGTCGGCGATGGTCGATGAGGACTCGATGATCGTCACCTATGAGAAGTGGCGGGGCGAGCCGCGGGGCAAATACAGCCGCGACGCCGATTTTTCCCAGCGCGGCGATTGCGTTGACTGCGGCCTCTGCGTTCAGGTCTGCCCGACCGGCGTCGATATCCGCGAAGGCACGCAATTGGGCTGCATCGGCTGTGGATTGTGCGTTGACGCCTGTAATTCGGTGATGACCCGCTTCGGTCTGCCGCCCAATCTGATCGCCTATGATTCGATCACCAATCAGAACGCCCGGGCCGAGGGCAGTTCGCGGCGCATCCGTCTGATCCGTCCGCGCACCCTGGTCTATTCGGCTTTGCTGCTGGTGGTCATCGGGGCGATGGCGGCCAGTCTGGCGACCCGCTCGCGGCTTGACATCAGCGTTCTTCACGAGCGCAGCCCGCTGTTCGTCACCATGTCCGACGGATCGGTGCGCAACGGCTATACCTTCAAGGTCCTCAATATGGAGCGCATCGACAACGCCTTCTCGTTGACGACCACCGGCATCGCCGGGGCGACGATCGAGATCGTCGGGGTGACCAAGGGTCCGGTGACCGAAGCCAATCTGCCGGTCGCCGGTGACAAGGTCGGCACCTTCCGCCTCTATGTCTCGGCTCCCCGGGCTTCGCTTCCCGCTCCGACCAATGATATCAGCTTCGTGCTGATCAATTCCGCCACCGGGCAAACCCAGACCTATAAATCGCTGTTCGCCGGTCCCCGGTGATCGGCTAGTCTCGGGCCGCTTTCCCTGCGATCTGGAAGCGGCCCAAGGTCGTCCGGGATCGCCCGGAATGTTTGGGCGAGGGCCGGCCGGCCCGATGCCCAAGGGGGCCCCAAGCAAGGGCCCTTCAACAAGAAGAACCTGTGAGGCGCTATGTCCATGGCTAAAGCCCGTCCGCGGGGGTGGTGGTACCCTTACATCTTCGTCGGCGCCTTCGGCGTCGTTCTGGCGGTCAATCTGACCTTGCTGTATTTCGCCACCAGCACCTTCAACGGTCTGGTGACGACCACCGCCTTCGAAGAGGGCGTGGCCTATAACCGCGAAATCGCCGCCGCCCGCGCCCAGGAGACCCTGGGGTGGACGGCCAAGGCGGCCCTGGAGCCCAGGGCCGGCGGGGTGGAGGGCTCTTGGCCCGCCGATCTCGTCGTCAGCTTGACCTCGGCCGAAAACCAGCCGCTGCTGCGCGATCTGGCCGTGACCGCCCAGATCCGCCGACCGACCCAGGCCGGGTTCGATCAGGCGCTGACCCTGACGGCGGGGACGGACGGGCGCTGGCATGCGCCGCTGGTCCTGCCCTTCGCCGGGCAATGGGAGGTGCGGGTGGTGGCGACGCGCGGTCAGGCGGTGTTCCGCATGCGCGATCGTTTCGTTCTTACCCCGTAAGGGACCGGTGATGGACGGACTCTCCGAGACACGGCCGGCGGACTCGGCGGACGGGGGGACGGCGTGCAGGCACTGCGGCTTGCCCGTTCCGGCCAACGGTCCGGCGGGAGCGGAGTTTTGCTGCGTCGGCTGCCGGGGCGCCTATGGGCTGATCCGCGACAGCGGGCTTGACCAGTATTACCAACGGCGCTGTCTTGATCCCGATACGCCGCCGCCCCGTCCCGAGGATCTGGGACCCATCGATTTTTCCGCCCATATCCTGCGTCAGCCGACGGCGGATGGCGGCGAGGAGGCGGTTCTCCATTTGATGGTCGAGGGCATCCACTGCGCCGCTTGCGTCTGGCTGATCGAAACCCTGTTGGGGCGCCAGCCCGGCGTATCCCAGGCCCGGCTCAATATGACCACCCGGCGTCTCACCTTGCGCTTTCGTCCGGCCAAAGGGGAAACCGCCGCCGATCTTGGCGCCAATACCCTGCTCGCCCCGGTGGCGCGCGTCGGCTATCGGCTGGTGCCCTATGATCCGGCGCTGCTTGATCAGGAAACCCGGCGCACCGAGAAAGCCCTGGTTCAGGCGATGGCGGTGGCCGGTTTCGCCAGCGCCAATGTCATGCTGCTGTCGGTTTCGGTCTGGGCCGGGGTCGATATGGGGCCGCGAACCCGCGACCTCATGCACTGGATTTCGGCACTGATCGCCGTTCCCGCCGTGATCTACGCCGTGCGCCCCTTCGCCCATTCCGCCTTCGCCGCGCTGCGCGCCGGCCGGGCGAGCATGGATATGCCCATTACCCTGGCCGTCACCCTGGCCACCGGCGTCAGCCTGTGGGAAACCGCCAATGGCGGCGCCCACGCCTATTTCGACGCGGCGGTAACGCTGCTGTTCTTCCTGTTGATCGGCCGCTTTCTTGATCACCGGGCGCGTGGCCGCGCCCGCTCGACGGCCGAGCACCTGCTGGCCCTGGGCGCCACCGCCGTCACCGTGCTGCGCGACGACGGAACATTGGAGCATCGCCCGCCCCGGCAGGTGACCCCGGGGGCGACCGTGCTGGTGGCCACGGGCGAGCGCATCGGCGTTGATGGCACGGTCAGCCAGGGCTGCTCCGATGTCGATACCAGCCTGCTGACCGGCGAGACCCTGCCCGAGCCGGTGCATCCGGGCAGCGCGGTCTTCGCCGGCACCCTCAATCTGACCGGACCGCTGCGCCTGAGCGCCGGCGCGGTTGGCGAGGGAACGCTGCTGGCCGAGATCGTGCGCATGATGGAGGTCGCCGAACAGGGGCGGGCGCGCTATGTGGCGATCGCCGACCGGGTGGCGCGCGCCTATGTTCCCGTCGTCCACGCCCTGGCTTTGGCCAGTTTCCTCGGCTGGCTCACGCTGATGGGCGCGCCCTGGCAGCAAGCCCTGATGGTGGCGGCGGCCGTGTTGATCGTGACCTGTCCCTGCGCCCTGGCCCTGGCGGTGCCGGTGGTTCAGGTGGTGGCGACCGGCCGGCTGTTGCGCCAGGGCATTCTGGTGAAATCGCCCACCGCCCTGGAACGTCTGACCGGCGTCGACCACGTGGTTTTCGACAAGACCGGAACCCTGACCCTGGGGCGCCCCGATCTGCGGCCGGCCGATCCGGCGCGCGCCGATGCCTGGAGCGCCGAGGATCTCGCCGCCGCCGCCCAACTGGCCGCTGCCAGCCACCATCCCCTGGCCCGCGCCCTGGCTTTGGCCGCGCCCGAGGCCAAGCCCGCCGCCCTGGCCCGCGAATGGCCGGGGCAGGGCATGAGCCTGCCTTTGGCCGAGGGCGAGGCGCGACTGGGACGCGCCGTCTTCTGCGGCCTTGAGGACACCCCGGCCGAGGATGGCGGCGGGCCGGAGCTGTGGTTCACCCGTCCGGGCCATGCGCCGGTGCGCTTTGGCTTTATCGACCGGCCGCGCCCAGACGCGGCCGAGGTGGTGGCGGCGTTGCGCGCCCAGGGCATCGGCGTGGAATTGCTGTCGGGGGACCGGCCGGCGGTGGCCGCCGCCCTCGCCGCGCGGATCGGGCTGAACGACTGGCGGGCGGGTTGCTCCCCCGCCGACAAGGTGGCGCGGTTGGCCGAACTGGCGGCGGCGGGCAAGACCGTGCTGATGGTCGGCGACGGCCTGAACGACGCCCCGGCCCTGGCGGCCGCCCATGTCTCGCTGTCGCCGGCCTCGGCGGTGGATGTGACGCAGACCGCCGCCGATGTGGTTTTCCAGGGCGAGCGTCTGACCCCGGTGATCGAGGCGCTGGGCGTCGCCCGCCGCGCCGACCGGCTGGTCCGCCAGAATTTCGTCTTGTCCTTCGCCTATAATATCGTGACGGTGCCTTTGGCGATCTGTGGTCTGGTAACGCCGCTGATCGCCGCGGTGGCGATGAGCAGTTCCTCGGTGGTCGTTATCCTCAACGCCCTGCGCCTGTCGCGTCGCCGTTAATCAATTGACTATGGACAAGGGAGGCGTCGATGGAAGCCTTGCTCTATCTGATTCCGATCGCCCTGTTCCTTGGCGCGACCGGACTTGCCGCTTTTGTCTGGGCCTTGCGCAGCGGACAGTTCGAAGACCTTGACGGCGCCGCCCATCGCATCTTGTTTGACGACGACGACCCGCTCCCCGATCCGGCCAAAGGCGCCGGGGAGGCGGAGGAGCCGGTGAAGACTGCCAAAAAAAACGGCAAATAGCACTGGTATCCAGGATCGCCAGACCTTAAAATTGAGGTTTGACCTGGATCAAAATCAGATGCGGTCCAATCAAGAAAGCAGACAAAACCAAAGAGCGGGCCGTCCTTATCTTTCCTAAGGGCCGAAGCCCGATCAGACAGGGATCGGAGAGACCGTGACGTTGACCAACCATGGTGCCGCCACCGCCGTTTTCTCCGGCCGCCCCTTCGACAAGCGCGGGCGGGAGGGATGTGCGCGCGACACGCGGACCGATCCCCTCGATCCTTGTCTTCAGTGCACCCTGGGCGATCTCGCCTTTTGCAATCCCCTGCCGCCCGACGAGTTGGAACGGCTGATGGCGATCCAAAGCAGCGTGCGGTTCGCCCCGCCCGAAACCCTGTTCAACGAGGGCGATCCGGCGCTTTATCTACTGTCGCCGGTTTCGGGCACCGTGAAGACCTACAAGCTGATGGCCGATGGCCGCCGCCAGATCACCGGATTTTTCTTCCGCGGCGATCTGTTCGGCTTTTCGGCCAATGGGGCTTACGGCTATACGGCCGAGGCGGTGACGCCGGTGACGCTGTGCCGTTTTCCCTTGGTCAAGCTCGAGCAGCTTTTCCCGGGCGCCCCGGTGCTGGCGCGCTCGGTTCTTCAGCGGACCCTGGCCAAACTGGCCAATTTCCACGAACAGATGTTGCTGCTTGGTCGCAAGAGCGCGCCCGAGAAGCTGGCCTCCTTCCTGCTCTCGCTCTCGATGCGGGCCCAGGAGCGCGGCGATCCGGCCAGCCCGGTGCTGATCCCGATGGGGCGGGCCGATGTGGCCGATTATCTGGGGCTGACCATCGAAACGGTCAGCCGGACGCTGAGCAAGTTCCGCGTTCAGGGGCTGGTCGAACTGCCCAATCCCAGCACGATCACCCTGTGCGACCGCGGCGCCCTGCGCGCCATCGCCGACGGTCTTTGACGCGAGGAGGGCCGCCGCCGCGCCCTTGGCGGGTGCGGCGATAGATCTTCCCCTTCCGCACGCCGCGCGCTACAAGACTTCCGCCGGGCCGGCGTCTCCTGGAGGGGATCGCCGTTCCCCGCCCGGCCATCGGGTCCATTTTTGACCGCAAGGGAGGGCCTTCCCCATGAGTGTCGTCCAGCCTGCCGGCCGACGTCTGACCGTTCGCGACATCGCCAGTCGCAAATCCCCCGCCGCCGAGCCGGTGGTCTGCCTTACCGCCTATACGGCGCCGATGGCCCGTCTGCTCGACCCCCATGTCGACCTGCTGCTGGTTGGCGATTCCCTTGGCATGGTCATCTATGGCTTGCCGACCACCCATGGCGTGACCGTCGAGATGATGATCGCCCATGGTCAGGCCGTGGTGCGGGGCTCGTCCCATGCCCTGGTGGTGGTCGATATGCCCTTTGGTAGCTATCAGGAAAGCCCGGCCCAGGCCTTCCGCAACGCCGCGCGCATCCTCAGCGAGACCGGCGCCGCCGCCGTCAAGCTTGAAGGCGGCCGCGAGATGGCCGAAACCGTCGCCTTCCTGGTGCAGCGCGGCGTGCCGGTGATGGGCCATGTCGGTCTCAAGCCGCAGATGGTCCATGCGATGGGCGGGTTCCGCGCCCAGGGCCGCGACGAGGCCGAGGCCGAGGCGGTGGTCGCCGAAACCCGGGCCATCGCCGAGGCCGGGGCCTTCTCGATCGTCGTCGAAGGCACCTTTGAGCAGGTGGCGGCGCGGGCGACTCGCGAGGTTTCCGTGCCGACGATCGGCATCGGCGCCTCGGCCGATTGCGATGGCCAGGTTCTGGTGATCGACGACGCGCTCGGTTTGTTCACCGATTTCACCCCCAAATTCGTCAAGCGCTATGCCGATCTGGCGAGCACGGTTTCGGCGGCCGCCGAAGCCTATGCCGCCGATGTCAGGGCCCGGCGCTTTCCCGCCCCCGAGCATTGCTTTGGCATCCGCAAGGTCGGCTGAGTTCAGGAAGCCTTCATCGATGATCTCCGATTCTCTGGAGGGCGTGCGCGCCCTGCCCATCGCCCGCTCGGTCAGCGAGTTGCGCGCCGTCGTCGACGGTTGGAAGGCCGAGGGCCTGCGCGTCGGTCTGGTGCCGACCATGGGCGCCTTGCACGCCGGCCATCTGTCGTTGGTCCGCCTCGCGCTCTCCAAGGTCGATCGGGTGGTCGCCTCGGTTTTCGTCAATCCCACCCAGTTCGGGCCGAACGAGGACTTCGCCGCCTATCCCCGCGATGAAGCCGCCGATGCGGCCAAGCTGGGCGGGGCCGGCGCCCATCTGCTTTACGCCCCCGATGTCGCGGGCATGTATCCTCCGGGCTTTTCGACGACGATCACCGTTTCGGGGGTTTCCTCGGGGCTGTGCGGCGACCTGCGCCCCGGGCATTTCCAGGGGGTGGCGACGGTGGTCGCCAAGCTGTTCTTGCGCGTGCGGCCCGATGTCGCGGTCTTTGGCGAAAAGGACTATCAGCAGCTTCTGGTCTTGAAGCGGCTGGTCAACGATCTGGATCTGGCGATCGAGGTCATCGGCGCGCCGATCGTGCGCGAGACCGACGGCTTGGCGCTGTCGTCGCGCAACGCCTATCTCAGCGCCGAGCAGCGCGCCCTCGCCCCCGGGCTTTATCGCACGCTGCGCCGGGTGGGCGCCGATATCCTGGGCGGTGGCCGGGTCGATGATTGCTTGGCCTGGGGCATCGACGAACTGAAGGCCCTTGGCTTCGGGCCGGTCGATTACCTGGATCTGCGCGACGGCGCGACCCTGGAGCGCCTTGACGATGCCCCCGAGGGTCCCGGGCGCCTGCTCTGCGCCGCCTATCTGGGCAAGACCCGCTTGATCGATAACATCGGGGTTTGACCCCCGAAAGCCAATCCCCGGACCCTCTCGACCAGGGTGCGACGACGATTGGCTTCACGCTCACGAGATGGTGGGGCGGCCGCCCTTTCCCGGTGGAAGGGGCGGCCGGAAACGATCACCCCTGGCTTGGCATGTCGTCGGGGCGGCCGATGCTGACGTCATCGACCTCCAGGTCGCGCTGACGGCGGACCAGCGGCTCGTTGGGCTGCAGATCGGCGTCCCAGGGGAAAAGCAGCCAGACGTCCTGGCGCACGGCGACGACGAAGGTGTCGGTTTCCTTCTGACCCTCGGGCTTGGCGTAAACGGTCGCCATATGGGCCTTGGGCAGCATCGCCTTGACGGCGCGGGCGGTGACGCCGCTGTCGACCAGATCGTCGACCACCAGCCAGCCTTCGCCATCGCCGACCAGATCGCGGTTGAGCTCTTTCAGAATCTGCACGCCGGTGCTTTGGGTGCGATCGTCATAGGTGGCGACGCCGACGCTTTCGATCACCCGGATATCGAGTTCGCGGGCGATGATCGAACTGGGAATCAACCCGCCCCGGGTGATGGCGACGATTCCCTTGAACGGGCCCTTGGCCATCAGCTTGTGGGCGAGGCTGCGGGTGTCGCGGTGAAACAATTCCCAGGCGATGGGAATGTAGACCGCGCTGGCGTAATCCTTGGTTTCCATGGGGGGCCCTTTAATTTGCCCAAGGGGGCGAAAAACAGGATGCGGTTTTATCCCTGCGGCGATTTCCGATCAAGAAGGCTGGACGCGCCCCCCGGCGGTCGGGGATTATAAGGATCGTTCAAGGATTTGCCGGGGAGTTTATCCAACCGATGCTGACCTCCAGGCTGGCCCGGCGCGGCATGGTGAGCGCGCCCCATCATCTGGCGGCCCAGGCGGGGCTTGACATCCTGCGCGAGGGTGGGAACGCCATCGAGGCGATGATCGCCGCCGCCAGCGCCTGCGCGGTTCTTTATCCCCATATGACCGGCATCGGCGGCGATGGCTTCTGGATCATCCACGAGCCCGGGCGCCCGCCGCTGTCGATCGATGCCAGCGGCGCCGCCGGGGCCGGGGCCAGCCTTGCCGTCTATCGCGAGCGCGGCCTTGCCCGGGTTCCCATCCATGGCGCCCTGGCCGCCTGCACGGTGGCCGGCGCGCTGTCGGGCTGGCAATCGGCGCTTGATGTCTCCAGCCGCTGGGGCGGGCGCCTGCCCTTGTCGCGGCTGCTGGGCGAGGCGGTGGGCTATGCCCGCGACGGCTTCGCCGTCTCCCATTCCCAGGAACGGGCCCTGCGCCGGCTGCTGGGCGGGCTGAAGGATCAGCCGGGCTTCGCCGCCCAGTTCCTTGAAGCCGATGGCCGGGTTCCCCGCGCCGGGGCGCTCCAGCGCAATCGCCCCCTGGCCGAGACCCTGGAAACCCTGGCGGCGGACGGACTTGACAGCTTTTATCGCGGCGAGGTCGGCCAAAAGGTCGCCGCCGCCCTCAAGGCGGTGGGCGCGCCGGTGACCGCGGGCGATCTCGCCCGCCACCGCTCGATCCGCCGGCGGCCCTTGACCCTGGCCCTGGAAAGCGCCGTTCTCCATACCACGCCGCCGCCGACCCAGGGGCTGACGACGCTGATGCTGATCGGCCTGTTCCAACGCGCCGGCTTGCGCGATGCCGAGGGCGCGGCCTTTGTTCACGCCATGGTCGAGGCCGCCAAGGTCGCCTATCGGGTGCGCGACGCCAAGATCTGCGATCCCCGCCATATGGGCGTTCATCCCGCCACCTATCTCTCGGCCCAGGTCCTTGACGGCCTCGCCGGCGAGATCGCCCAGGGCGGGGGGACGCCGACCCCGGCGCTGAGCGCGGCGGGGGATACGGTGTGGATGGGCGCCGTGGATGGCGAGGGGCGGGCGGTCAGTTTCAGCCAAAGCCTGTGCCACGCCTTCGGCTCGGGGGTGATGCTCGGCGACACCGGCATCCTGTGGCACAATCGGGGCGTGGCGTTCGCGCTGGGCGACCAGGCGGTCAATCCGCTGGTCCCCGGGCGCAAGCCGATCCACGCCCTCAATCCGCTGCTGGCGCGGCTGCGCGATGGCAGGACCCTGGTGTTCGGCACCATGGGGGGGGATGGCCAGCCGCAAACCCTGGCGGCGATCTTCGCCCGCCATGTGCTGTTTGGCCAGGACCCGCAGGCGGCGATCTCGGCGCCGCGCTGGCTATTGACCGGTGGGCCGGGGGGGCGCGACGGCTTGCCGCTGGCCGCCCTGCGTCTGGAATCGCGCTTCGATCCCCGGGTGGTCGAAGGCCTGCGCGCCCTTGGGCATTGCGTCACCCTGACCGATGCCTTCGACGAGGCGATGGGCCATGCCGGGGCGCTGATCCGCCATCCCGACGGCACCATCGAAGGCGCCTTCGATCCGCGCTCCGACGGCGGTCTCGCCGGCTGGTGACGGCTCCTTGCCGGGCGGCATAAAAAAATCCCCGGACGCGGGTCCGGGGAGGCTCATGGCGGCAAAACGGCAGAGGCGTCGCGAAACGGCCTCTCAGCGGACGTAGACGCGAACCTCGTCGCTGCCGGCGCTGCTCGCCGCCGACAGGTTCACCCGATTCGAAGGCACGCCCATTTGGGTCAGGCTGCGCACCACCCGTTCGGCGCCGCGCGCCGCGCCGCTGGCCGAGCCGCCCGAAACGGCGACCACATCGAAGCTGGCGTCGGGCTTGCGGGCCAGGGCCGCTTGAACGGCGTTGGACAACGGCCCCTCGTAAGCGACATTGGGGCTGTCGAAGCGGATGACGACCAGCGGCGCGCCCGAGGGCAGACCGGCCGAGCGGGTGGCCATCGCCGTCCCCGTGCTGGTCATCGGCGCATAGCTCATGCCGCCGCCGGCGCCCGCGCCATAGGATCCCGGAGCGCTATAGCCATCGGGACCGGTGGTGCCAAACAGCTGGCCATTTTTGACGGCACCGGCCAGGGATCCCAGGTTGCCCTTTTCATTGGCGACATAGGCGGTCTGGCGGCGGATGTCGCTGGCCAGCTCGTTGAGCAGGCGATCGACCAGCACGACGGTCTGCTGGGTCTCGTCCTCAAGGATGCGCAACTGGCGATGATCCTCGTCGACGGCGCCGGGGACCGAGTAGGCGGCCCGCTCGCTGTCGAGCAGATAGGCGGTGGTCGACTGGTTGACCGAGATCATCTGCGCCAGCTGGTCCATCAACACCACATCCTGGTTGATGGTGTTGAGCTGGCCCTGGGCGGTTTCCCAGCGGTTCATCAAGATCGGGTTGCCCGGCGTCGTGCCCACCTGCAGGCGGGCCCGCATGCTGCCGACATTCTCGTGATAGGCGTTGCTGTCTTGAATGGTCTTGTTGCGCAGGGCCTGAAGCTGGGCGTTCTGCGAGCGGATGGTTTCCTGCAAGGCCGTCAGCTCGCTGCGAAAGGCCTGAACCTTTTGACCGACGAAGGTGCCGGTGGGCTGACCGGGCGAGACGCCATCGGGCTCGAAATAGGTGCTGCCCAGTTGCGGCGGACCATCGCCATTTCCACTATTGAATAAGCCACCATCGCTGCTGCTTGACGATCCGCCCAAAGATGGAAACAGGGCATTGGTCGCCGAGTTGCACGCCGCCAGGGACGCGGCGACCATGAAAATTGCCAAATTTCTTGTCTTCAAGAGCGCCATTGACTATAGCCTTTATTCCTCGAGCCCGTTCGCGATCCGGGTTCGAATATGTTCCGCTTCACGTGCTCCGTCATCTCCCGATGGTGCTGGGCTTATTACTTGAGCTTTATTTTATGCCCAAGAAACGATGATGCGGCGCGGGATAATTTGCGGCAGTGTACTCAAAGCCCCAAGCCCTAACAAGCGGGTTTTACCCTCTTTTCCCCAGGGATTTCCTTTGTCTCGCCAGTCGATGGCCGAGGGCTGGCGGCGGCGCCGCGACCGCGTCCGGCGAAAAGATATCGAAGCCAGACGAGAAAAATGAATTTTCCGCTTGCAAGGCCTGTGGGGTTCGGATAAACATCCGGCCTCGCAATTGACCGGCCGGTCCGGCGGTTGTCGAAAAAAGCGCCCGTAGCTCAACTGGATAGAGCATCTGACTACGGATCAGAAGGCTAGGAGTTCGAATCTCTTCGGGCGCACCACTCCCCTCTCTAAGTCCCTGTTACGGCAGGGAAATCGCGGAAATCAAGGGTTTCCATCTTCCTGACTGTTACACCGTTGTGTTACACCGGGGACATGGAAGACGTGAAACACCCTCGCTTGACCCGCCGTGGACGCATCTACTGGTTCAGAGCCAAAGTGCCTGCCGATTTGCGATCCCACTATGCCCCCAAGACGGAAATCATCTACAGCCTGAAGACCAGCGACCCTAGGGAAGCTCTGGTAAGGGTTCGTATTGCCTCGGTTAAGGCTGACCAGGAATTTGAAGTTGCTCGCCGTATCCCTAAAGAGGAAGTTCGCACCTCTCTAAGTGACGATGAAGCGGAGCGTCTGGTAGCTATCTATTACCAAGTACGTCTGGAAGAAGATGAGGAAATACGGATAGGGGGCAAGCAAGAGGCCGATCTTTATCTAGGTGTAAAGGCGCAGTTGGAAGCATTGGGCATAGGCCATGCCAATTATACAAATGAAGAAGCTGTAGCGGAATATGGCCTTAGTCAGAGAGAATATCAGAAAAACCAAGAGACATTAGAATTTATGGAGCCCCTCTATAGAGAGGCTTTGTCTACGGGAAATACCGAGATTATCCATGATGAACTTGATGATATTCTAGAGGCGAATAGCATTAAGCTTGATAGGACTTCTTCGCAGTACCGAAAGTTGGCTTTTTCCATCTTAAAAGCTACGGTAAAGGTGTTGGATGTTGAGAAGCGTAGGAATTCCGGTGAGCCTATCGACACCCCGCCAGAGCCTCCGCCCCTGTTCAAGCCCGCTGTAACGGCTGTCCCTGCAAATTCCTTGAGACTGTCAGAGGTCTTTGAGCGCTGGAAGGTGGAGCGTAAGCCCGCTAAGCGGTCGCTGATGGAATGGGATACGGCTATCAGGCGGTTCACGGCCTTGTATGGTGACAAGCCTGTTGAGAGCATCACCAAAGCGGAGGTGGTGGAATTCAAGGATAGCCTTCTTCAGCAAGGCAAGGCCGCTGCTACGGTCCTAAAGCAGGTGGGAGCTATCAAATCAACGCTTCAGTATGCGGTCGATAACGGTAAGCTAAGCGTTAATCCTGCAACTGGCGTGAAGGTGGCTGGTAAGCGTGCTTCAGAGGTCAGGCGCTTGCCCTATGATGCTGAAGACCTGAAGGCTATCTTCTCTTCCCCTGTCTTTACTTGCGGTGATAGACCCCTTGCCGGTTCCGGTGAAGCTTCCTTCTGGCTACCGCTGTTGGCTCTCTTCACTGGCGCAAGGCTGAACGAGATTGGACAGATCCTTGTCTCTGATGTCAGGGAGCTTGACGGGATCCATTACCTTGACCTCAACACGGAAGGTGAAGGCAAGAGCCTGAAGAATGAGGGAAGCCGCCGTAAGGTGCCTCTCCATCCTGAAATCATCCGTCTTGGCTTTCTAGATTATGTCCGTAAGCAAGGGGAAAGCTTGGGATCTGATAGCAGGGTCTTTGATAAGCTGGAACCAAATTCCAACGGTGTCCTTACCGCAAACTTCTCTAAATGGTGGGGAAGATATGCGCGAGAGAATGGCATAGCCAAGGGGCAGAAGGTCTTTCACTCTTTCCGCCATTCCTTCAAGGACGCTTGCCGGGAAAGCTCATTGCCCCAGGATATCCACGATGCTTTAACCGGGCATTCACCCAATAATGTGGGAGGTCGATACGGTCAGGGCTTCACGGTTAGGCGCTTGGGTGAGGAAATGGCGAAGCTGTCCTATCCTGGCTTGGATCTGTCCGGCTTGATGAAGCCTTAGGGGAACCGGCCAGGGGACCAATAGGGGATCGTGGTGGGAACGCTAGGGTCTATGGCTGCTTTGAAGATTAAGAAAGCTCATAGGAAGGCCCGTGGATAGCCTTCTTGCCGCTGTCCCTAATCCTATGTCAACCATAGCGATACGCACCACAGGCCAGGAAAACAGGCTTAGCGTTGATTGGACGGTGAATGTGTCGGCGCTATACAATGCTGATAGATAACGGTCACTTGAAGTTATCTTTGAATTTAGTCGACTGTAATTTTGCGAGAAGATGAATATCTTTATTCAACCTTATGGGGAAAGACATGAAATTTTCAGAGATTAATGGTTTTTCTCAAAAAAGATTAGAACTTCAAATTGATTCTATGGATTGCGCTTTACGCAATGCATTGTGGAATGTTTTATTTTTGTATTTATTCAATAATCCTTATAGGTATAATTCCACTGTATATCTAAAAACAGATTTTAACTCTGCTCTATGGATTTATTTTTTCAAGGAGAGAATTGACGAATTTCCATCTAATGTCGAATTCGTTCAATACGTTAAAAATAGTTTATTGCATGGAGAGTTTTATCTATTTTACGATCTAATTGATTTTGTCCTTGAAGGAGGCTATTTCTGTAAGGGAAGTGATTTATTTATTGGTGCGTGCAATAAAGCATTAAAAAAAGAAATGTCTGGCTGGAGAATTGTTGGTCAAAAAATTACCAAGATAACTTCAGAAGAAGAAATAGATTGCGTGAACTCTTCAATAGAGGCTTTTCCTAAAGATCCCGTGGCAATTCATCTTCAAACGGCTATAGGTTTTTTATCTGATAGAGAGTCTCCGGATTATAGAAATTCCATGAAGGAATCTATATCAGCAGTGGAATCTGTGTGTAGATGTATTTCAGGAAAGAAAACTTTTCAATCTGCATTAAATGAAATTCAGAACATGGGGATTATACGTCATAGTGCTTTGAGGGATGGTCTTAATAAAATTTACGCCTACACTAGCGATGAGAATGGAGTGAGGCACAATTTGACGGATAATCCAAACGTAGATTTCGATGATGCGAAATTTATGTTGGTTATGTGTTCGGCGTTCATCAATTTTATTCGAGCGCACCAGCCTACTTGAAGCAGCCGTTCCCTCTTGTGATCTGGCTATCAAGCCCTTTGTCGGGGAACCGCGCGTTCGGGATCTGGACCTTGCGGAGGAATTGGGGTTCTCCGAACCTCGTTGGATCCGCAAGCTCATTAAGCGATATGAGGCGGATTTGGAGCGTTTGGGAGTTTGTGCCACCGTGTCACAAACCTCTGGCTCCTTGGGGGGCCGTCCCGCTACCGAATTTTGGCTGAACAAAAAGCAGGCCCTTTTCATTATCGCCAAATCGGAAACGTCCCTGGCCGTCGATATCACCATCAAGGTTATCGAGAAGTTTGACGCTTACGAACGTGGCCTGATTTCCAACGCTCCCGCCGTTGCCGCTCTCCCGGACTTCAACGATCCGGCCGAAGCCGCTCTCCCTATCGTTCACGTCAAGGATGGGACGGTGTTCGCCAATAGCCGGGACGTGGCTGCCTATTTCGGGAAGCGCCACGATCATGTACTGGACAAGATCAATAAGATCTGGCTGCGCGCGCCTCATAGGGGTCTCCCTAATTTTCGGGAAACCCCTATGACCAATTTTCAGAATGGGCAAGAGTATCGCACCTTCGATATGACCAAGGATGGTTTCACGTTCCTGGTTATGGGTTTCACAGGAGCGGAGGCCGAAGGCTTCAAGTGGAAGTACATTGACCGCTTCAATGAAATGGAAGAGTGCCTTCGCAATCCTCCCGCCGTTCCCGCTCTCCCTGCCGTTCCCTCTGCCGCTCTCCCCGTCGTTCACATTAAGGATGGGAAGGTGTTCGCCAATAGCCGGGACGTTGCTGCCTATTCCGGGAAGCTTCACAAAGACGTGCTGCGTGATATCGACCAAACGCTTGAAAACATTCATGACGCAAATCTGCGTTCTGGCCCTTATTGCTGAAATCTCAGCCCAATGGTTTCGTCCCATCAAAGTCGAGACCAAGGTCGGCTTCGGTACTCGCAGGGATGATGCCTTCAGCATGACCCGCGACGGGTTCACGCTTCTGGTCGGTCCCATGGTCATGGGCTTTACCGGGCAGAGGGGTATCAATGGGGTTTGCTTCGCGGTGAAGCGAACCCTGATGCCTTGGGAGTTTGCCCCACGGTGGGGCAAAATCAGGAAGACAGAAACGCGCTCCATGGTGGAGCGGGTTATCCATGGGAATTTTCTCCACGGTGAAGAGAAATCATGAAGGTGGCCGTGGTGGTGGTCTTCCCTGGTTTCTTCAGCTAAACAGAAATTTAATCGCTGTCAGGCTTATACAAAAACCATAGAAAGCCGTTACCGTGAAAGTATCCGCTATCTTGTGCAGTCTATAGCCGCTGCCTACCAAGGCCGTATGACTTTTATTTATTTGTCAGGTAGCCTTTTTATTTGAGCCATATATTAGGGATCCGCTCAACCAACGATAAAACAGAGCGGTCATCGTCCTTTGCGGCTTTCTCTAAGTCTCATGCAAATTCGCATTAGTTGCCATATTGCATGTATATTTGAGCCGTATCTTAAGGATACTTTAACAAGCGCCGTTGATGGCGGTTATCTTCTGTGATATGGAAATATTGTCTTGAGAAAGACAAGCGGCCGGACAAGGTGCTGTAACACCCAATCCGGCCTAACCCCAGGCAAAGGAATGCCCCTATGTCCAAGGCTACCGAACACGATATCACGGCTGTTTCCCGTCAATCCACGTCGATGGGAGCCGCTGCTACCAACCTCGTTGCCACCTATGCCAAGTTCGTTGAGTGTGATCGTGATTGGCGAGTCGCTGAAGTGACTGCCGATGAAGACGATGAAGAGATTGATGCCCGCTATGAACAGTGGTCAGACCTCTTCAGCACCTTTGAAGGAACCAAGGCGACTAACCTTGAGGAGCTGGCTGTACTGGCCCTTGCGGCTCTACGGCTTGGTAGGGTCGATGAAGGTAAGGGGCCGTTCTCATGGGACTATTATAGCCGTCCTGACTGTCTTGATAGTAAGCCGGGGATGGATGTTGAATTGATTCTCTGGAATATCGTTGAGAGTGCCAGGGCTATGGCGAATGGAGCGACTGCAAAGGCTGTATAGTCAGGGCAATTGCCGTTCCCTTTGGTGTTATATAGGAAACCTCGTAGGAAGGCCCGTGAATAGCCTTCTCTCTGTTCTCTCTCACAATCCCCTATTCAGAACAGACTTACGCACCACGGACCAGGAAAACAGCCTTAGCGTTGATTTAACCTTCAAGGTCTGTTGTGTGTTGTCTGAAAAGGTTGAGTGTCTGGAATATGGGACGCTATCACTTCCAGCGATGAAGGCGATAAGACCATCATCATCTATTGAGGTCTTGGCCGTAAGGATCCTATAACTTCAACGCCAAGGCCGTTTTAAGGGCCCGTGGTGCGTATCTCTTTGTATCTTGGTAGATTATACCTGGAAGCATAGGGAAGCGTACCACGGGCTTTCTTTTGTGCCTCTATGATGATTGCGGTCTTTCTTGTCGGGACAGCTATAGGGGCAATGATCGTGGTCATGGACGTTCATAAGACCTCCATGGTTCACCGGGAATGGATCCTGGAAGACAGAACAGGGCTATGGGGATGAGGGATGGTGGTGGTTATCCGTGGTCTAAGCTTCCCTTCAATGGGCGCGATAGGGTCCCTTATCTTGGATCCAATTGATTTTGTACCCTACAGGAAAGGAAGAAATAAATTAAAGTAATAAATTAAAGTAAGAACTATAGTAAGATCTTAAAGAGTAAGGTAAAGAGATAATTATAAAGATAGTGAAATTAGATAACTATGATAGGAATAAAAAGAAAGAGATAATTAAAGTAAGAACTTAAAGAGAGAATTAAAGAGAGAATTAAAGAGAGAATTTAAGCGTCTCTTAAAGCCATGACCATCATAGATGATGATGATAATAAGAAGGTCTGATAAAGAGGCCTCTTAAAGAGAGCTATCATCATAGATGGATATCAGAGTTTCTATGGAAATGCCTATGTCATAGACCTCCCTGATTTAGGTCATTCATGGTGGTTGATGAAGTTTTCACTTAAACAGACAATCAACGTTCCCTCTTCAATACCACGATCATCATAGATGGATATGGAGGTCTATAGGGAAGACTCTCATTAACGCTATCATTCATGGTGTTTGATGAAGCTGTCATTGATAGTCTCACTATAGAGACCCCTTAGATACCACCATCATCATAGATAGATATGAGAGTGTCTTTCAAAGATCCCTCTCAATGAGAAAGTTCAAGTCAGATTTAAGTTATAAGAGTGTCTTTGGCTTTGGTTGTAAGCCACGTTATGGACATTGCTATAACTTAAATAGACAGTTCATTCATAATCACCCATTCATTCTCTGAATTTCATTGTCTGAAAACACACAAGTTCTCTCTCTGTTTTCCATGAAAGCGGCGCATTTGGTAAAGCTACAGAACGCTACACCTTAAACCTGACCGTCTGCGGACGATAATCTTGCTTATAGGTGGGTTGTTCTTAGGGAAACCATAACCTTCCTTAAAAACACACTCACAGGATTTCTTTCAAAATGTCTAATGCTAATCCGTCCCGTTTGGGCATGGTTAACGGTACCGGTGCTGATGATGCCTTGTTCCTCAAGGTCTTTGGCGGTGAGGTACTGACCACCTTTGCCGAGAATAACGTCTTTCTGCCGCTCACCATGTCCCGAACTATTACATCGGGCAAGTCCGCGCAGTTCCCCGTACTCGGTAAGAATACCGCCTATTACCACGTTCCCGGTGCTGAACTGAACGGCAATAATATCCTCAATGCCGAACGTGTGATTACCGTTGATGGTTTGCTTGTCTCGCCGGTCTTCATTGCGAAGATTGATGAGGCCAAGACCCACTATGACGTTCGCAGTCAATACACTTCGGAGTGTGGCGCTAGCCTGTCCAATCAGGCTGACCGTACCATTTCGCAGGTGCTTATCAATGCCGCCCGCTCTACCGCGACCATCACCGGTGGCTTTGGCGGTACCAAGCTCGTTGATGCCGCTTTCGGTACCGATGGGGATAAGCTTGCCGCTGGCATCTTCGGGATTGCCCAGACCTTCGACGAGAAGGACGTTCCCGAGACTGACCGTTATGCCGCCGTCCGTCCCGCACAGTATTACCTGATGGTGGCCGGTACGAAGGTTCTCAATCGTGATTGGGGCGGTTCCGGTAGCTACATGGACGGCAAGGTTCTCAAGGTCGCTGGCGTGTCCATCGTCAAGAGCAACCACATTCCCAAGTCCGTTATCACGGGATCCGCCCAGGCTGCCTATGATGGCGACTTTACCAAGACCGTTGCGGTTGGCTTCCATAAGTCTGCCGTTGGTACCGTCAAGCTCTTGGACCTACAGACCGAAGGTGAATATCAGATCCAGCGCCAGGGCACTTTGATCGTTGCCAAGTACGCTATGGGTCATGGTGTTCTACGGCCGGAAGCTGCGGTTGAACTGGCGTCGGCTTAAGTCGGTTATCATATCCATGAAGAATGCAGTCATGGGAAACATTGGGGGATGCCTTCGGGTGTTCCCCTTTTTTTATCTATAAGAACAAAATAGGAACACATAGAAATGCCCTTGAGTGTTCCTCTTGCCGTTCACCTGAACGTGTCTCTTTAGGGAAGCCATAACCGGGAAATATTTCTGGAACAAAATTTTTGGAGAAAACTTATTTCGGGTTTTGCCTATGGTCGCAATATGAGAGGGCATTTGATAGATAAAACAGCGCGCAATTCCCCCCTTACCCCGGGTTCAAATCCAACAGAAGGGGGGCCAGGAAGACGGTATCAAGGTATTCCGGAACCGGGGCAATTGGGGATGGCCGTAGGGGCACTTCCTAGGGCCGTGGAGAAGCATTGACGTGTATCCGCTACCGCGACCAGGACGGTAGGGTAGGGCTATCCAGAAGCTTCCTAGGGCCAGCAAGAGGTATTGAGGTTCCAGGCCAGTCCCGATGAAGTCCGTCCACCATCAACCATCCTCCCTGACTGTCCTCTTTCCCGGTCATAGGGTGATGGAACTGGCGTTGATAGCCTGACCATGGACACGGATAGTGGTGGATGGCCGTAGAGGCACTTTACAGGGCCGTACAGAAGCTTCCCGATAGTTTGGGTAATTCGTACCAGGGCAATGGGGTAGGGGCATACAGAGCCTTCCTAGACTCGGCAACGGGCATGATGGTGTGAAGGCTGACCAAGGACCGGCCAGGGCTACCCTACAGACTGACCAGGGCATGGGATCGTGGTGGCTGTCAGGGAACTGACCGGCAAGGCATCCTCATTATTTTTTCAATCACGACCAAATCTATCGTGATTAAGATGGTGTGACCCTCTCATTCCTCCATGGCCTTCCCGTGAGCCATCACGCTTGACACTCCCAAGGCTTTTCTGTACCTAATTCTCAGGAATAGAGAACACAAATATGGTGTTTTCTCAAATGAGACAAAGGGTTGAGGCTATGAAAGGCGTTGGCGCATCGGTTCAGGCAATCGCCTATCTCCGCACCTCTTCCGCCGCGAATGTGGGGGGAGACAGCGACCAGCGCCAGCGGCAAGCCATTCATGCCTATGCCCAAGGCAACGGGCTTGAGGTGGTCAAAGAGTTTTACGACGCCGCTGTAAGTGGAGCCGATGCCATTGACCAGCGAGAGGGGTTCACGGACCTTCTTGGATGGGCTGCAACGTCAGAGGTCAAGACTATCATCGTTGAGAACGCCAGCCGCTTTGCCCGTGATTTGATCGTTCAGGAAACTGGTTACGCCTTATTGACCGCTCAAGGCTTCACGCTCATTGCTGCCGATGATCCCGACGCCTTCACCGCTGACACGCCAACCGCCCGGATGGTTCGCCAGATCCTGGGGGCTGTTAGCGAGTTTGAGAAAGCGAACCTTGTAGCCAAGCTGAAGGGGGCAAGGGATCGTGCCTCTATCAGCGCTGGCAAGCGTGTGGAAGGCCGTAAGGGCTATGACGATACAAACCCCAAGCTGGTTCAGGATGCCAAGCGTCTGGCCCGTAAAAGCCCGAAGACAGGGAAGAGCCGATCCTTACGCCAGATAGCGGAGGAATTGACGGTGTTGGGCCATACCACGGCCACCGGGAAAGCCTTCAGTGCCTCACAGGTGCAACGGCTGTTGGCCTACTGACCTCGGCTAAGCGCCGCTTCAGTCGCTCTCTCTATGTCCGTCTAGGTGGTGGGGTGTATCGGTTGCTTTTGCCGTTCTCTTACCGTTCTCTTGCCATTCCCCTGATAGCCACACGTACCATTCCCTTTGCTTCGCCTCTTTCAAGGCCCGTACAGCCACCATCCGCGAGTCTCCGATGGGATTGTCAGAAAGCGGTAGCCTAGGCATCCAGGGGGCTTTAAGTCGGTTTTATCGCCTGTATCTGTGATGATTGAATGATCCACGATTGAAGGGGGCAAAGAAATGTCGATACCAGCCGGAAAAAGTAGCGTGCTTGTCCATCCCGGTCGGTTGCTGCGCCGTGAAATGGAGGCCCGTGGTCTATCCGCGACTGCCCTTGCTGGCGCGCTACATGTCTCACCTGAACGGATCCGGGGCATTATTAACGGCAAGCGCCCTATCACTTACGATACCGCTCTCCGCCTCGGGCGGTACCTCGGGACTGGTCCAGAGCTTTGGGCAGGGATGCAGCGTGATTACAACCTCCTTGCCGCTCAACTGGCACATGGTGCGCAGATAGAGCGTGAGGTACAGCCTGCCCCCCGTGATTGGGACCTTCTGGAACCCTTGGCCGAATGAGCTTCCGGTAGCCTCTGCGTCCTTGCCAATCCTACCTCAAACTGTTACACCAGGGACCAGTCAGGACTGAAGAAAGTCTAAGGTTTCTGCGGGGTTAGGGTGGTACCAGTGCCTTCTCTTCGGGCGCACCACTGGAAGGCCGGAGCAACAAAGCTCCGGCCTTTCTGCTATCTGCGGCCCGCCTTCCATGCCGCCCTGGCCCACCTGCGGGCAAGCCTCCCCCTCCCGATCGTCCGCCCATGCCTTGGCGCCTCTCGGCGCCCCTGGGCGGGTTTTGTCCGTCACCCCTTATAAAGGCCGCGGCGTGATCGGCTGGCTTTGCGGTTGCCGGCGGGCGCCCTCTCGCCGTGATCGGGGCTGTTCGGTTCTGTTTTCATCTCTGATATTCTGTCGCAAGACGAGTTGCCTGCCCGGTCGCTGCCGGGAAACGAGTCTACCGAGGATGGATAAGTTATGGATTTATAGAGGGCACCTTATCGATGGAGGGTGCCGTGGTTCCATTTCCCCTCCTTCTGGCGGCCTTGAACGAGATCCCTGATCCCCGGCGGGCCCAGGGTAAGCGCTATCCGCTGGCGTATCTGCTGCTGTTCACGGTGCTGGCCCTGTTGAGCGGGGCACGATCCTATCGGGGCATCATCACCTTCCTTGAGCAGCGCCGAGACCACCGACCGAGGTCGCCATGGCCGCCAGGAACACCGCTGGGTCGAGGTCTTCGACGTCTCCGGTCGCCTCGGTCCCACTTGGGACGGCCTGATCGCCGCCGTCGCCCGGGTCACCCGCCTGACTTGGCACAAGGACACCAAATCCGGCCTTTGGCACAAAACGCAAGAAACCGCCCTCTACGCCTGCCAGATCAACCTGCCCGCTGCCGTCGCCGGCACCGCAATCCGACAACATTGGGGCGTCGAAAAGCGAAGCCACTACGTCCGCGACGTTACCTTCTTCGAAGACCAAAGCCGTATCCGGACCAAGCCCGGCCACTTCGCCCGCCTTCGCTCCTTCGCCCTCAACATCCTTCGGGCCAACGGGACCAACAACATCAGCCGTGAACTCTTCATCAACGCTCTGAACCCAAACCATGCCCTGGGCCATAGGGTAACCTGAAAAAAGAACGGAACAGCCCTGGCGGCGAGACCGACACGGAAGAAAAAATACGATGCCGCGTTGAGTGTGACCTTTATTATATAAAAAATTGGTCGGTCTTTCTCGATATCGAAATCCTTTTCCGCACACTCATGGTTATCTCTCACAAAAATGCGTACTAAGCGCTCAGCACTTTTTCAAAAAAACGCTCGATTATTTTAGGGGGGATGGGGGGCGCTGAGAGGAGGGCGGCCCTCATCGCTCTCTTTACAGTGACCAGTCTAGCGAACGCCCCACAAGTGCATCGACACGCGTCGTGAGGTCCCCAAAATAGCGTTCCATCAGTGCCGCGCACTGTGGAGTGAAGGTTTCGTAGATCGGACCAGCATTGGCGACGGGGACCTCCTGGCCAAAGCCAGCGACGTCAAGATCAAGGAACTGGGCAATCTCGCTGAGCGTGTCTTCCGGCTGGTGGTGCAAATTAGCAAGCGTAATAAATAAAAACTGCTTCATTGGAAACAGCTTTAAATATCGCAAAAGCTGTTCATCGTAAAAAGATGAGCGAATATACATGAAATTCCAGAAGTAATGCCGGCAGGTCGCGGCAAATTTAGGGGAGGAAAACCGTTCGTTCTCGACGATGAGCGCCTCTAGGAAGCTTTCGATCGGTTCTATGGGCAGACCATCGCTGTGCAGGGCGCGGCGCATGTGCTGGTAAAGCGAATGGGCACGGGCCTTCGGTTCACGCAATATCAGCAGAAACTTTGCCGATGGGAAGAGATCGTGCAAAAGGGGAGGCGTTTCAGGATTGGAAAAATAGACGTGCGACGCATCAACTCTGTAGCGCCGCTCTGAATCGAATAGCCGAAAATACGCGACCGGGTTCTGAATAACTTGAAAGTGACTGCAAAAAAAGCTGGGTTCTTTGGGGTCGCAGACATGGATGTCTGGGTGTCGTTGCAAGATCTGGTAAAGCGTCGTGGTGCCGCTTTTGCCTGCGCCAAGAAGGAATAAATTCGGAACCCCCACGTCAAGCCATCCTCTTTTTTCTGTGATTATACGAGGATATCCCTCGAATGGCTTATCCCTGTGCTTCCGGGGCGATCAGCATGTTGTAGGTGACGGGCTGGATGGCGAGGCCGATGCCGAGCAGGGTTCGGAAAGCGGCATGAGGCGTTCTGCGGCAGTTGAAGCGGAAGACGAACTCGTTCAGGTAGGACTGTAGGTGCTGGCGCCGCAGGCCGTGATAGACGCCGAGCGCCCAGGTCTTGAGGTTAGAAATGACGCGGTGGACCCAGGGCAGGACGATGTGAGCAGCCATCTTGCCGACGACATGGGGTTCGTGCTTGTAGCCGGGGGCACCGGGGTAGGCGCTCCAGCCATCGGTCTTCAGGGTGGCGCCGGACGCGACGCTGGCCTTGATGAACGGGTGCAGGCTGGCCGACGATGCATCATCGATCACGCCGAGGCGCAGGCGGCCCGGGGCGTTGTCGATGACTTCGACGGCGACAACGACCTGCATCTTGCCCTCCGGGCTGCGCCCGCCGCCACCCGCTACCGGATTATCCTTGGTGCGGTAGGAAATTTGGGTCTCGTCGATCTCGACGAGGCCGGACAGCAGGGCGCGGGCAAGATTGACCATGGCCCCGCGCAGCTTGGCGCACAGCAGCCAAGCGCTCTTGTAGGAGCCTAGCCCCAGGTGCCGCCCCATCTGGCGGGCTGAAATGCCGTTGGAGTGGGTGGCCATCAAATAGGCCGCCCAGAACCACACAGTCAGCGGCAGTTTCGAGCCGTGCATCACCGTCCCCGCCGCGACCGAAGTCTGCCGATGGCATTTGGTGCATTCATAGGTCCACGCCTTGGTGTCGCGTTTCCAGGCGTGATCGTGGCCACCGGCCGGGCAGCGGAAGCCATCCGGCCATCGCGCCGCCGCCAGTCATGCCGCGCACGCGGCCTCGTCGGGGAACCGGCGTTGGAACTCCAGAACAGAGCGGGGAAAGTCAGGCATGGCGCCCCTCCGGTGGCTGCATGTTCATGTTGTATTCTACAGAACTCGCGCGATCCGCACACCAGATATCGTGCCCTCGGAGGCTGAGGGATAAGCCATAGAGACGGATACATAAGAGACAGGCGGGCCTCGCCTTGAGGGGGCTCTTTGGGGGCGTGCGCGCAAGCTGCGGCGGGCCCGCGCTTGGGGACTCCGTTTTTTGGTTCTTCCCGTCTGGGGGTGTTGCGGGGGCTGGTTTGCGGACTTTGCGGCGATCTATGCGGGCCCATACCCGTCTAAGGGGTGTTCTGGTAAAAAAGCGGGGTGGTTTGTCGAAAGCGGTTGACGTTGTGGGTCCAGGGGCCTAGAACCCGCCTCCCGACGGCGCCGGTGGTGCTTCGGGGAGTTGGCTCCGGGTTTGGCCGGTCCTGAAAACGCGATATCCCGCAAGGGGTTAGCGGTCTCCTGAGAGGGGGATGGGCTGGTGGAAAAAAGAAAAACGCGGTGTTGACAACGGTGCTGGGGCGGGAGTAGAAACCGCCCTCCCGACGAACCGGGCGGCGGTGCCGCGGACTGGTTTGACGGGGTCCGGGGATACCTGGACGGGTTAGGGAAAGACAGGGCTTTTCAAGCCTTTCGGAGTTGGTTTGGCTCCGGCGTCTGTCTCTGAAACGTCGAAAAAAACAGGTTGACACGGACGAGGCGCAGGGGT